>DASPXK010000088.1:0-19987 GCA_035637315.1 Chloroflexota bacterium | reverse complement strand
CAACTCCCGGCTGCGCGCGGCACGCTACCAGATTATATCGCGAACGTGTGTTCGTGTCTGATCGCGGCACGATGGCGGAGCCTGCGGGATCAGTTGAGAACTTAGGCAAGGCCGTGGCGACCGGGCCATTCCAATAGCGGTCGCCCCTGCTGCTCCACTACGCCCACGGCGGCCATAGCGTCACCAAGACGTGGAGCCGCGACGGGGCGATCCCGGCTTGGTCGGCGGTCGCTCAGCGAGGTGGGGCCGGCCGCCAGCGCGGCCCGCTCCGCCTGGTGCGATGTGTCAGGAGCCATCGGGCACCTCTCCGGAGCGGTGCTGAGGGGCGCGCGCCCGGTGTCAGGAACCAACGGGCTTCCGGGCGCTGACCAGGCACCACCCGCCCGACGGGACACGTGTAACTCCTACGTTAGCTCGCGTGGATGACCCAACGCACGGCGCAGCTTACACATCCGCCGCCCTCTGAAGGGCTGCGGGTTCCGTAGCAGGTGTTGAGCAGTTAGACGAGACCCTTTTGTCCTGCCACATCGCGCCGAAGGGTAGCTTAACAAGTAGGCAGTAGGCAGTAGGCAGCGGCAGCAGACAGTAGGCATGCTGCGCCCTACGGTTGCTCTGCCCTCGGCCGACTGACGACTGCTAAGCTACGACGGTCTGATCACGGAGCTGAGGGTTGGTCGTCGTCCCGGATGCTCGGCCAGCAGTAACGGTCCCAGGTGGCTTACTGCGACTGGGTGGGGGCGTGCGCGCCATCGGCGTGGCTCTGCTGCCGCCGCTCCTGCTGCTAGCCTTCACAGCGCTCGTCTTCGTCGACGAGCTGACTGGCGGCCCGCTGGCGTACGGCCGCGACACCACCGCCTTTTACTATCCGCTCACGGAGTGGATGGCTGCGGAGGTCAGACAGGGCCGCCTGCCTTTCTGGCTGCCGCTCATATTCGGCGGTTACCCGCTCCTGGCTGACGGCGAGATCGGTCCTCTCTACCCGCCAAGCCTTCTCCTTTTGGCCTGGCTTCCGACTCCCGACGCGTACGCCTGGATGCGGGCGCTCCACTACGCCGTTGCCGCGCTGGGACTGTACGCGTTGGCTCGAGTCCTGCGAGTCGGCCAGTTCGGGGCCTTCATCGGTGGGCTGTCCTTTGCGTACGGCAGTTTCCTGGTTGGCCACCTTCAGCACGACAACATCCTGCGGAGCGCCGCGTGGCTGCCCTGGCTGCTCGTTGCCGCCGAGCTGACGCTGCGGGCGAGCGGCCCGACTCGCGCGCTCTGGACACTCGCCGGTGGTCTGGTCCTGGCGCTCCAGTGTCTCGGATTCCACGTCCAGCCGGTCCTGCTGAGCCTGCTCGTTCTCGCCGCCTACCTGGTCGTCGGGCCGCTAGGCGGGTCGCAAGTCGCAAGTCGCGAGTCACGAGTCACGACCGAAGCGGGTTCGACTCGCGACTCGCAACTCGCGACTCGTGACTCCCGGGTGAGGGCCTGGTTGCTGTCGCGGCTGCGAATCGGCGCGGGCATCGGCGCCGTTGGCGTAGGACTCGCGGGCGCCCAGCTCGTCCCACTGTTGTGGCTCGCCCAACGGTCACTCCGTTCGTCCGCCGGTACCTACACCTACGCCACGACTTATTCGATCTCACCCCCCCAGCTGCTGACCGCGATCTTCCCGTACATGTTTCACTTCGACGCGGTCCGCTCGTGGTCGCTCTGGAGTCCCCATGAAACGACGCTGTACTCGGGAATCGCGCCGCTCGTGCTGGCCATCGTGGGGATCGGCTTCGTCCGGACCCGGGCGGCACTGTTCTTCGCCATCGTGGGCGTGGCGAGTCTGGCGCTCTGCATGGGCGACTACCTGCCGATCAAGCCCTACACTGTCATCTGGACCCTGCCCGGCTTCTCGTTCCTGCGAGCGCCGGCTCGCTTCAGCCTTTTGCTCCAACTCGCGGTGGCCTGCCTGGCAGCGCTCGGGGCGGACTGGCTGGGGCGCCGGGCGCGCGGCCCAGCCGGCCGGCTTTTGCCTCGTGGTCTCCTGGCGCTGCTGACCGGCCTGTCGCTCCTTTCGCTCGGCCTGGCCGTCCTGATCCAGGCGGCGCGTTGGTGGATCCAATACGACCCGTCACCGGGCCTGGAGCTGTTCCGCGTGCTCTACACCCAGACCAGCAAAGAGAACTGGCAGCTCGGCCCCTGGCACGTCCACTATGGGCTACTGGAGTTCTCGCGCCCGGACAACCTTCGCACCGGCCTCAGCCTCCTCCTCCTCCTGATCGTGCCGCTCGTGCTCCACGCCTGGCTCGCGCGCCCACGGTTGGACAAACTCTGGCGAGCCGCGCTGGGCGGCCTGGTTGTCCTGGACTTGTGGCTCTTCGTGGGCGGCCTCTACCCCCGCCAGCTCCCTGACCAGCTCCGCCCGCACACGCCGGCGCTCGACCTCCTAACGGCTCAATCGGAGCCGTTTCGTGTGTTCGTAGAGCCGGACCTCAATTCAACCCTTGGTCCCAATCAGCTCGTGCCGGCCGGACTGGCCACCGTCAACGGCTACACCTCGCTCGAACCGCGTCGGTTCAGCGACTACTGGTGGAGCATCGTCGGCCAGGACAACTTCCTGCTCGACCTGTTCAATGCCCGCTTCGTCCTCGCGGGGCGGCGCATTCCTGGCCAGCGGACCTACGAGGGCACGCTCTACCATCCATCCGACCGACTGATGAGCGGCGAGTCAGGCAATCCCTCCGGCAGCGAAGAGTTTCGGGTGCCGCCCAGCAGCGCGCCTTCGACCGGCAGGCAGGTCGAGAGCTTGACGGTCGTCGCCGCCGTCGAGGGGCTCGGCGAGGTCGCGGTGGGGACACCGGTCGCCGAGCTAACTCTGCTCGGTACAGACGGCCAGCGCCACCCACTGACTCTTCGGGCCGGCGTGGACGTCGCCGAGTACCTGGCCCCACAGCCCGGCTATCCGACGGCCGCGTACGTCGGTCCACCCGTCGTCTGGGCCGGCACCTCGTTCGTGCCCAATGGGACTGGTCGCCCGGTGCGCCTGTACGGCAGCAAGCTTACGGTCAGCCCTCCGCTGGGGATTGTCGGCCTGGCCGTTCGGACGCTGGCGCCGCAGGGCCGCTTCCTCCTCCACGGGCTCGGCCTGCACAGCGCCGAGGGCAGCACGTACTCCCTCACGCCGAGCGACAAGGCAAAGTACCGGCTGATCTACGAGGATGCCAGCCTGCAGCTTTTCGAGAACACGGCCTCGTGGCCGCGCGTGTACGTCGTCGGCGGCGCCATTCAAGCTGAGCCTGGAGTGCCGGTCCTCGACCAGCTATTGCACCGGACCTGGGATCCCAGCCGCGAGATCATGGTCGAGGGGGTGGGTCCGGCCGACGTTCGCCAAGCGCAGGGCTCCGAGCCGGTCGGCCAGGCCGAGCTGCTGCTCTACGAGCCGACCCGGGTGGTGGTCAGATCGGACCTGGTCCAGCCCGGCTACCTGGTGCTGGCCGATCGCTACGACGAGGGCTGGGGCGCGAGGCTGGACGACCGCGAGCTACCGGTCATTCGTGCCAACGTCATTCAGCGCGCCGTTCCAGTCCCAGCCGGCTCGCACATTGTCACGTTCGTGTACGACCCCTGGTGGATGAAGGTTGGCTTCGGGCTCAGCGGCGTCGCGGGCGTGGCGGTGGTGGGCACAGCGTTGGGGGCCGCGCTCTTCGCGCTGCAGGGACGCGGAACCCAGTAGGGCTTGCCCTGCCCTTACGTTCCCAGGGGCGCAGCAAGCAGCGCTCCTACGAGTGCGCGCCGCGTCAGCCGGCGGAGCGGTTCTCGGTCCAGACGTCGACCACGGCGAGCTGCCCTCGCTTGACGGCCTCGACGGCGCGGCTGAGGGCCGGGCCGAGGTCGGCGGCGGACTTGATCGGCCCCTCGCCGGCCAGCCCGAACGTGCGAGTGATGGCGGCGAAGTCGACCTCCGGGTTCTCCAGTCGCTGCGCGATCCAGCGATTCTCGGGCGGCCGGTCCCGCATCTTGGCCACGCGGTCCTGATGGTCCTCGTCGTTGAAGTAGGAGCGGTTGTTATTGATCACCCAGAGCGACGGGATGCGGTAGTGGGCCGCGGTCCAGAGCGCCTGGATCGAGGCCAGGAACTCGCCGTCGCCGAGGATCGCGACCGGCAGCTTGCCGCTGTCCTTGAGCGCCAACGCGGAGCCGAGCGCGACACCCGTCGCGGAGCCGACTGCCCCGCCGGCCCCGCCGCTTCCGACGTTGCTGTCCGGGCCTGGGATCTCGCACACCCCGGGCGCCATGCGGCGCAGCCGGCCATTGGTGAAGACGAACTCCTCGCCCTTGACGGCCTGCCACAGCTCGGCCACCAGGCGGGTCTCGGTGATCTGGGGGTGATCCCATTGCTGCTCGACGTAGCGGCGCTGCTGCTCGCGCAGCCGGTCCTGGCGCGCTTCGAGCGCCTGGCGCCGCCGGTCGACGCGGCCGCGCGCCCCGCCATCCAGCAGCGCACGACACTCCTCGATTAGCAGCGGCAGCGCCAGCCCGCCGTCGCCCAGGACTGGTAAGTCCACAGCGGGCAGGGCCTGGTAGTCGGCCGTCGTGCCGCGGTGGATCAGCTCGTCCTGCGAGATGCTGATGACCTTCTGGCTGCGGGCTTGGGCGCCCGGCGTGGCGCCGTCCCCGCCGCTCGCCGGCAGGCGGGTAGCACCTTCCAGATCGACCACGTCCAGTCCCAGCACCACGTCCGCCTCGCGCAGCAGCTCACGCTGCAGAGCGGCGAAGTCCAGCGGATGCGGGGTGGGGAAGCTTTGGCGCGCGCCCAGGTCGACGACCGGCATGGCCAGCAGCTCGGCCAGCGCGGCCAGCGCCCGGACCCCCTCGCCCCGACACCCAACGCGGTCGGCGAGACAGAGCGGTAGCTCGGCGCCCACCAGCAGCCGGGCCACCTGGCGAAGGGCTGCCTGATCAGGCTGGGACGGCGCAGCCGGACGGTAACGCTCTGCGTCTGGCAGCTTGAATGGGCGCGCCACCTCCTTCTCCTGCAGCTCCACGTCGAAGCAGACGTACACCGGCCCTGCAGGCTGGGTCACCGCGACGCGGTAGGCGCGCAGCAGACTTTGCGGAATCGCCTCGAGCGAGCTGGGCTGGTCGTCCCATTTCGTGTAGTCGCGAACCAGGTTGCCCTGAACGTTCGCCGTGTGGATCCAGTCGATCCACGGGCGTCGCTTGACGGGGTCGACTGGACCGGTGCCCCCCAACACCAGCACCGGCTCTCGATCACACCAGGCGTTGTAGATCGTCATCGAGGTATTGAGTAAGCCGACGACGTTGTGCACGATGGCCGCCATCGGACGTCCAGCTACCTTGGCGTACCCATGCGCCACGGCGACGGTGATCATCTCGTGATTGCACAGGATCAACTCGGGCCGCCGGTTGGCGGTGTAGTTGACGGCCGAATCGTGAATGCCACGGTAGGTGGACCCGGGCAGCACCGCCGCGTACTCGATGTCCAGCAGCCGCAAGACGTCCATGATCAGGTCCGACCCCCACGTGGGGCGGCCTGAGGCGTCGACGATTCCGGCCGGGGCATCGATCGGCCGCGGCGTTCTGACTGTTATCATCGTCGTTTCTCCCTGTCGCGAAGGCGCGGCCCGGCCGGTTGGCGGCCCGGCCCCGCCATCATAGCCGTGAGGCATTGGCGGCTGCTACTCTGTCCCGCGGTCTGGGTTGCCGTCAAGGTCTTGGGCTTTGGCAGCTGGGGCGTTGCTAACGCCCTCACCCCCGACCCTCTCCCAAGCGTGGGAGAGGGGAGAGCCCTCGCCGGGGAGCCGAGCCAAACCTTTGGCGGCCACCCCCGTGATCTCGCCAGGTCTGGCTAGAAGGGAGGCTGCTTCCATGGCGATGTCACCTGCCCACGACGTAGGCGATGGCGTGGCGCAAGCGGTCCCGTCGGCATCCTTTGCGCTGATCTCGGGCAGCGCCGGCTGGGGGATCACCTTTCCGGACGACCTGCGTGAGCCGGGCGTGCGCACGCTGCAGCACACGATGGCGTTTGACACGCCCTGGGGCCGCAGCGACGGCTGGCAGTTGATTGAGCTCGATGCGAGCGAGACGGCGGACGGGAAACCGCGACTGGCGCTGAACGTCTTTTCGCACGGCTGGCCGCTCGATCGTGTCGACCACGCCGCCCATCAGAAAGCGTTCTGGGTGCTCCGCGAGGCGGGGGTTCGCAAAGTTCTGTCTGACAGCACCTGCGGCTCGCTCAACAGGGCGGTCCAGCCGCGCGACTTCATCATCGTGAGCGACGTGCTCGACCTGACCCAGACGCCGTATTCCACCCTGCCCGGGCGGTTTCGCTGGATGTGCCGAGGCGCGCAGCTGATCTGCCCGTCGTTGGCCACGACCCTCGAATCGCAGGCCCGCGAGCTGTGGCCTCGCGACGCACGAGTGTACGGCTATCGCAACGGTCTGGTGACCGGTTTCACCTTCGGGCCCCGCTTCGAGACCCCGGCCGAGGCGCGCGCCCTGAGCCTGCTGGGAGCGGACATCGCCAACCAAAGCATCGCGCCGGAGGCCACCAACGCGCGTGAGATCGGGGCGTGCTTTGCCAGCGCCACGTACGTCGTCAACTACGTCGACGGAGTGATCGCCGGCGAGTGGGGTGACCTAGACCACATTCACGAGGAGCTGGGCGATCCGGCGGTGCGGATCAGCCTGCGCGCGATCGCCAGGGCGCCGCTGGACGAGGCATGCGGCTGCGCCGCCCTGCGCGCCGAGCGGCCGGCCAAGTACCGCGAGGCGGCGAGCCTGGCCTAGTACCACGGACTGGAAGGGGGGCCTTTCTGGGATACTAGAGCCCGTGAAGGCGGAGGATGCGATGCCTACAGACCCCGGGAGGACGGATATCAGCGCCCTGCCCGAGCTGGTGCGCCTTGCCGAGGAGATGATCGCCAGCCGCTCGCCCGCCCACAGCCCAGCTGGCCCACGACTGTGACCCGCCCGCGGAGGTCGCTATGGCCCAATATCTAACGCTCGCACTTGCACTGATCATCGGGCTATCGCTGCCAATCCAGGGCGTTTCGGCCCGACGGGACGAGCCGGGCATCGCCTCCGCTAACGCCACGCTGAGCATCCTGGTCGGTACTGTCCAGCGCATACCTGATGGTGCCAGCGAGCCGGAACCCGCTGCCGACGGCATGAACCTGGCTGTTGGTGATCGCGTCCTGACCGGGCCGGATAGCCGGGCCCTGGTGACCTTCCTGGACGGCAGCACGGTGACGGTGGAGCCAGAGTCGGACGTTGCTATCACGATGGCCGACGTGGGCGGGGGAGACAAAGGCTCGAACATCAGGGTCCAGATCAACGCCGGCACTGTCTGGGCACGCGTGGTCCGGCTGCTCGATCCAGGTTCGAGCTTCTCACTTGATTCCAACACCGCGACGGCTTCCGTTCACAGCGGTGTGATCGGCGGCCGGCAGAATCCGGATGGGAGCTTCCTGTCCTGGACCAGGGCCGGCGAACTCACCGTCAGGGGGAAGCAGGGGCAACCGATGTTGACGCTCCAACCCGGCCAGGCCACGACGGTGGAGCCAGGCCAGACCCCGGCCCCGCGAGTCTTCTCCGAGCACCAGAGCACACTGAAGGTCGCGGCGTCGGCCGGTCTGCTGCCGCTGGTCCAGATGCCAGACGGGGTGCGCGTGGCCGGTTTCGTCAGCCCGGGCATCGAGGTGAACCAAGTCTTTGGCTCCGAAACGACGCTCGACCCGGCTGGTGGTCGCGTCGTGGAAGTGCCGGCCGGTCAGTCCGGCCCCTTCACGCTCGTCTTCGAGGGTCAGAGAGACGGCGCTTTCACGCTGAGGGTGGCGGGCTTCTTCCAGGGCCGTGAGGTCTACCAGCGGGAGTTGTCGGTCGAAGTCAGGAAGGGTGAGCGACTCGCCACCCAGGTCAGCCAGACCGTCGATCCGAGTACGGCGAGCGATCCACGGACAGCCAGGGTCCTGGGTGGCGACATCGCACCCTTGCTGCCATTGAACGGTCCGCTGCCTGGCAAGACCCTGCTCTCACCGAGCGAGCTGCAAGCTGCTGGCCGGGCGACCACTACTTCGTCTTAGCCACGAACACGCCATCCCAGTCGGCATCGGCCGCCGGTGGGCTTACGAGCAGCTCATTGCTGCGATGGAAGTACAGCGCGCAAGGCCCGTCGTCCGGTGCGCTGGCCAGGAGCTCGCCGAACAAGCCTGCGGCGTCGGCCCAGCGCCGCGCGCGGTACAGCTCGATGCCGCGATCGAAGCGTCCCAAGAAGGCCGCGCGGCCAGGATCGAGCTGGGCGGCTCGACTGGCCACCTCGTAGACCCGGAGCGGTTCGCTGCGCCCCTTCACGGCCACGACATCGAGAAAGCGATAGATGTAGGCGTCGCCAGCCGCCTCACGCGTGCCCTCACCAATCACCACTCGGGTGCCGTATTCCTTGCTGAGCCCTTCCAAGCGGGAGGCGACGTTGACCGTGTCGCCGAGCACGGTGTACTCAAGCCGCTGGCGCGATCCCATGTTGCCCACGACCATTGGACCAGTGTTGATGCCGATGCCTAGTTCGAGCTTTGGCACCCCGCGCCGCGCCCAGTCGGCCTGCAGCTGGTGCAGCGTCGTGATCATGTCCAACGCCGTCTCGCAGGCTCGGCGAGCGTGATCCGGCTGCTCTATCGGCGCATTCCAGAACGCCATGATCGCGTCGCCGATGTACTTGTCGAGCACGCCGTCATGTTTGAACACCACGTCGGTCATCGCGGTCATGTACTCGTTGAGCAGCGCGGTCAGCGCTTGCGGCTCCATGGCATGCGACAGCGTCGTAAAGCCGCGCACGTCAGAGAAGAGCACGGTCATCTCACGCGTCTCACCGCCAAGACGCAAGCGGTCGGGATCACGCAGCACCCACTGGCTGACCGCGGGTGAGAGGTAGCGCGCCATCACGCCGCGGACGATGCGCTGCTCCGCCTGCTCGAAGACGACCCGGTAGGTCAGCACCACGGCGAAGCCGACCAGCAGCCCGGCCGGCGGGTAGATGAGGTTGACCAACAGCCCGTTGTCCACGAGGACAAGGGCGAGCAGCAAGTAGAGCGCAAGCAAGCCCAGGGTGCCGAGCGCGGCGAAGAGCGGCCGCCAGAGGCCGACCAGCAGGGCGGCCACGAGCGCCAGTAAGAAAAGGGTGCTGACAGTGATACCTGCCGGGGCCGGGACCAGGTAGCGCTGGGTGAGGATTGTCTCAACCGCGTTCCCGAGCACCTCCACGCCCCACATCCGGGTGAGGGAGGTTGACGGGGTGGTGTATTCGTCGATGCCGCGGATGGTTACCCCGATCAGAATGATCTTGTCGTCTACCAGCCTAGGGTCGAACGTTCCATTGACGACGTCGACGAAGGAAATGATGGTGAACGGCCCACCGCTGTCCACGCTGGACGGTGGACCGAGGAAGTTGATCAGCATGCGGCCACCAGACACGACTGGAATGGCCCGCCCAGCCGCGTAGACGCGGTCCTCAGACGGCGGGGCGTCGATTACTCTTGGTCGCCGAATGTAGCGGGCCACGGCCGCCAACGCTAAGGCCGGTAGATCCTCGTCGCCAGCGCGCATAAACAGCGGCAGGCTCCGGACCGCCGCGTCCTGGTCGGTCGTGACGTTCGCCAGGCCCTCGCCGATTGCCGCCTCTCGGAGGCTCGCCGGCGGTCGGACGAAGAGGTCGAACTCCTGGGCTACTCCCGGTCGCGGGCGGCGGTCGCGCGGGCCCTGGGCCTCAGCGGGCATGAGGACATCACCCGCTCGCTTGATGGCCGCCGCAAGCGCCTCGTCGTCGGGTTGGGGATCATCGAAGAAGATGTCGAAGACGACCACACGTGGGCCCGCCTGCTGCAAGGCGTCAAGGGCACGGGCGTAGAGCGTGCGCGGCCAGTTGGCCAGCGGGCCATACTGCGGCAAAAGCTCGCGGTAGCTGCGCTGGTCGATGCCCACGATTGCCGAGGCGCGCGCCCGCTCGCCGGTCCGCGCCTTGAACAGAAAGTCATGACTCTGCACTTGTGCAGTCGAGAGGAAGGTCAGCGAGTAGGCAACGCTGAGCAGGACACTGACCGCCAGCGCCAGGCCCAGGCTGACCAGCAGCCGCTTACGCGTTCCCCGAGCCATTCAGCCGATTGTAGAAGGAGGTCCGGGAGGCGTCAACGCCTCCGAGAGGGGAAGAGGGAGGGCGTCAGCCTTGGGGCGCGATCTTCCCCGGTTCAAGGCCCCCGACGGCAACGCCATCCCTGCTCGTTCAGGATCTCACGACTGCACGCCCAGCTCTGCATCGGCGACACGGTCGTGCTCGTCTCCGACGAGAACCTACAGCATGCGACGCCCGCGGTCGGAGCCCGCGGATCGGAGGCGTCGGCTAGCGCGCCGGGCGCTCCGTTGGCTCGGGTGACCTGGGCGGCTCCGACGGCTTGGGGAGCTCCGGTCCCTTTGGTGGCTCCGCCGGCCTCACCAGCTCCTTGATCGGCACGGGCAGCTTGATCTTCTCCAGCCGCGGCCCGGGGATGTCCTTGCGCCTGGCCATCACCCGATAGTTGAACGACAGGCTGCTCGTCCCACCCTGCAGTTCGCGGACCTCGAAGCCGCTCGCGTTCTTACTGCTCACGTAGAGCCCTTTGCAGTCGCCCTCGGGCGTCAGGTAGATCAGGTACTTGTCGTTGTGCACCACCACCGCGAAGTCCGGGTCGAGCGTGACCTGGGCGCGGCCGTTGACGAGCTTGCCGTCGGCGGCGTCCTCGAACCAGCTCTCCGGGCTCTCCATGCAGTACAGTCGGCGGTGCGTCCCGTCGGGATGGGGCACCGCCGCCGACTTGGCGCCCCCCGTCGCAGTGAAGTCGCCGACTACCAGGACCGGGCCGGCGAAGCCACCGGCGTAGCCGCCGGCGACGGCCGTGCCGCCGTAGATGCCGTACCCACCAGCAGCTCCGGCGAAGCCCACGCAGCCGGCCGCGCCGCCGCCGCTCTGGCCGGCGATGCCGTTGCTGTTTTGCGAGAAGCCGAACACGCCGTAGCCGTTGGTGGCCGAGCCGACGACGCCCGGCTGGGCATTGGAAGGCCCGGTTGCCCGCCCGATCACACCGCTGCTGTTGGTCGAATCCCCGCGAGTGCCGACGCCGAGTGTCGACTTCCCCAGGACGCCGGCATCCCGATATGCCTCTCCGAGAACGCCGTAGGCGGGCACGCCTGACGGCCCCGCGAAAAAGCTCCCGTAACCCGCGACCCCGACGTTGAAGTCGACAAACGTCTGGTAGTTCACGCCCGCCGCGCCGATGACGCCGGCACCGGCGTCGGTTGATGAATTGAATCCGTATACCCCGGCGCTCTCGTTGAAGCGGCTGAAGCCGCGCAGGCCATAGTAGGAGCCCTCCGCTTCGACGCCGTTGCCGAAGTCGTTGAACACGGAAAGAGCGGGGTCAGGGAATATCGCTCCACTGGGACGATTGAGGCGCGTTGTTCCGGATTCAGTGTTGGTCTCGCCGATAATGAGAGCCGTGTGGTCTGTTCCTCCGGCCTGGGCGGGCCGGGCCCCGCCCGCCCACAGGCCGGTTACGGCGGCGCCGGCGGCTAGCAGCCCCCGCAGCAGCCCGCGGCGGTCGGTCGTCCGCCTCCCGCCCGCTTGCCCCGCGCTCTCGGCCTGCCCCGCACCCGCCGTTGGCGCCGACCGCTCAGCGTGCAGGCGCGCGATCTCGGCCCGCTGCTGCGCGATCTCCGCCTGTTGCTCCTCGAGCCGCGCCGCCATGGCCTCCAGGCGGCCCACCAGCTCTTCCGTCGTCACCGTCGAGGTACTCATCAGATCCTCCGCTCCGTGCTCGCTCGATGCTCGGCCGAGGCCGCCCGCCCAGCATACCCTGGTGGAGCAGGCCGGTCAACGGCGGCGAACGCCCTCACCCCGCGAACGCCCTCACCCCCGACCCCTCTCCCAAGCGCGGGAGAGGGGAGGGGGTACGCCCTCAGCTCAGGCCGACCACCTTGCCCGGGTTGATCGAGCTGACCTGGTGGACCTCCTCGTCGCTCAGCCCAAACGCCCGCATGTACGCCCGAATCTGCCGCATCGCCTCCACCGTGTTCGGAAACAGCGGCTCCCCAGCGTCGCTCGACAGCGTCACCTGCTCCACCCCCACCGCCCGTATCGCCCGATACATCTGCATCGGGTCCACCCCCAGCAGTGGCGACAGCTCGTCGTACGTGAAGTTCAGATACACCCCAACCCGCGCCAGCTCCTGCATCTGCTCCACGCTCAAGTCCACAAACGGGCTGAACGGATGGTCCACCACCGCCTGCTTGATCCCCAGCCTGTCCACCTCCTCCGCCATCGCCCAGATCTCCGGATGCGTCGCGTGCGCGAAGAAAACCGCCCGATCGTACTCCGCCACCAGCCGAAAGACCTTCCGTCCCCCCACCTTGCTCAGCGTCTTGGCGTGCATCGCCACCGGCGTCCACACCCCCACCACCCCGTCCTCCAGCTGCGCCCGCGTCGCCGCCGCCGATGGCGGCTTCCCCGTGTGCGCCACGTTGTACCCTGCCCAGCACTGGATCGGCCTCACCCCCTCCGCCTCAGACCACGCCTCCAGCGCCGCCTGCACCCCCCGCACCGCCTCCGCCGGCCGATCCCGTCCCACGGTCGTCTTGTACAGGATCCCCCGCATCTCACTCTTCGAGGCGTGCTTGGCCAGCGCCAACGCGTCCGGCTGCCCCTCGTGTGCATGACAGTGGACGTCGATCGCGTCCTTCACCCCGGAGACGTGAGGTGGGAACTGAACCTCGTCCTCGTACGCCTCGCTGACGTAGTACGAGGTGATGTAGCGGTCTTCGGCGTGGTTACCGGGCCACTCGGACTCCCGACCATCGGCTCCCTCCCGACGTCGTATTTCGCGTCATCCTAAGCCAGGGGAGGGTCTCATTGTCAGGCGCATGCTCCTCAGCATGAGATTCTTCGCTGCGCTCAGAATGACAATAGGTGCAGCCTGCGATTTCGCTGCGCTCAGATTGACAATAGCCGCAGCCTGAGATTTTTCGCTGCGCTCGGAATGACACTTGGTACGGCTTGACATTCTTCACTTCGTTCAGGATGGCAACCAACTACAACCCCGCCTGTCCGTACGCCGCCTCGAGCTGGCGCGCCAGGGCGGCTCGTTCGTCGGCGGGCAGGAAGGCGCCGTGGGCGGCGTTCAGAGCCGCGGTGGTCAGCTCGGCGAACGATAGGCCGAGCTGGTCCAAGGCGGTGGCGTACTCGTCGGTCAGCGTCACGTCGAACCAGCCGGGATCGTCGGTGTTGATGGTCGCTCTCACGCCGGCCCTCAGCAGAGCGGCGAGCGGATGCTCAGCCAGACTGGGGACCGCGCCGGTCAGGACGTTGCTGGTGGGGCACGTCTCGAGGACAACGCCTCGGGCGCGGACCAGCTCCACCACCTGGGGGTCATGGACCGCGCGAACGCCGTGCCCGATCCGTTGAGCGCCTAGCAGCTCGATCGCGTCGCGCACGCTCTGGGGGCCGCTCGCCTCGCCGGCGTGGACCGTGATGCCAAGCCGGCCGTCGGCCCGCAGCTTGTCGAAGATTCGGGTGAACAAGCGCGGCGGATGGCCGGCCTCGTCGCCGGCCAGATCGACTCCCACAACTAGCTCACCGGCATGCTCGAGCGCGAGGTCGGCCGCCCGCTGGCAGGCCGAGAGTCCGGCGTCGCGCGCCATCGCAATCAACACCCCGGTCCGAACGCCGAAGCGCGCGCTCGCCGCCGCCAGGCCCTCCGCGGCCGCCCCGAACGCCTGCTCCGGAGAGACTCGGCTGGTCTGGGCCATGTAGAGCGGCGAGAAGCGCGCTTCCAGGTAGACGATGCCATCCTCGGCGGCGTCCTCGACCATCTCATGGGCGATGCGAGCGATCGCCTCGCGCGACACGAAGCAGCGGCGCAGGAAGGCCGACACAGTGCGCAGGATGTGGGCCAGCTCAGCGGGAGTGTCGGGCCCGACCTGGGCGTGGCGGCGCAGCTCCTCGCGGTCGCGCGTCGGTAGGTCGAGGCCGTACTCGGCGTCCAGCTCGAGCATCGTGTCGAGTCGGATCGAGCCGGTCAGATGGCGGTGCAGCTCGACTTTGGGCAGCCGCGCCAGCGCCGCGCGTCGAGCGGTCACGTTCGGCAGCGCCGGAAGGCGACCCGCGGAGACTGTGAGCGCATCGGTCACGGCGCGGAGTATAGCGAGCGGAGCTTATACTGAGCCGGCCGGCGGGTGGTCGTAGCGGGGAGGATCGCATGCCAGGAAAGGAGACCTCCGGGGGATTCTCGGCCGTCGATCGGGCGGCGGACCCGGTGGCCTACGTCCAGTATCTCGGCACGGTGAGCGGAATGGAGGCGACCCAGGCCTACAAGCGCCAGAGCTTTGCGCTCCTCGACGGGAAGCCGGGGGCCCGGTTGCTGGACGTCGGCTGCGGGACGGGGGACGACGCGTGGGCGCTGGCGAGCATGGTGGGCGAGGGCGGTCTCGTTATCGGTATCGACAGCCGTGAGACGATGATCGCCGAGGCTGTCAGGCGCAGCAAGGGCTCCGACCTGGGGCTGGAGCTCCGGGTCGGCGACGTCCATCGCCTCGACTTCCCGGACGCCACGTTCGACGGCTGCCGGACCGACCGAACGCTGCAGTACGTCGACGACCCACGCGCCGCGCTGGCCGAAATGATCCGGGTGGTCCGTGCGGGCGCGGATCGTGGCCAGCGAGCCGGACTGGGCGACGCTGGTCATCGACGCGCCCGACCGGGCCCTGACTCGGCGGCTGCTCAACTTCTACTGCGACCACCATCGCAACGGCTGGATCGGGCGCCAGCTAGCCGGCCTCTTCCATCAGGCGGGACTGCTCGAGGTGGGGATCATGCCGACCACGCTGGTCGTCACCGACTACGCGGTCCTCCGCGAGGCGGTCTGGCTGTCGGCGAAACTCGAGCGGGCCCGCCAGGCCGGCGTAGTATCGGAGAGCGAAGTGGCCGACTGGCTGGCGCCGCTGGAGGAGGCCAGCCGCGCTGGACGCTTCTCAGCGCGGTGACCTTGTTCGTCGTGTGGGGGCGGAAGGCCTGATCGGCACCGAAGCGTCGCGGCGATCTCGGGTAGGATCCGCGTGCCGGAGGATCCAGCCGGTTACGGCATCCAGGAAGCCGGGAGCGAAGTCGTCGGGATCGGCGATGCGGATGCGGTGGTCGGCTTTCGGGAACACCGTGACTGCAAAGTGCTGGTTACCGGCTCTCGTGAGGGCCGTCTCGTAGATAGCTGCGCTCCGCTCAACTGGGACCACCCAATCGAGCTGGCCGAAGATCGCCAGGACGGGGCACGTAACCCGCTCCAGCACCGGGACGGGTTGGTAGTCGACGAAGGCGCGATCCGTGACTGGGTCCCGGCGCCTCGAGAAGCCCCACAGCTCCGCGTCGGGTATCGGGAAATATTTCGGCAAGGATGCGAACCAGGCGTGGTCGCGGGCGCGGCGCAAAGCCGGCTCGATGCTCGCGAAGTCCTCGTCCCGGCGCGCGGCATCGACGACCCGAGCGACGAACGCGACCGCTTCCGCTACCTGGTCCTCGGACCATCCGTCAGCACGCATCCCGTGCTCCACGGCGTAGACGCCCTGCTCGGCCGGGCACACGCCGGGTCCGGACACGGCGACTACGAACGCCACGTCTCTAGACATCGAGGCGGCCAGCGGGACGACCCACCCACCCTGGCTATGGCCGTAGAGCCCGACTCGCGTCGGACCGACGTCGTCGCGGCCTTGCAGGAAGTGGAGCGCGGCCAGCGCCTCCACGGCGCGGTCGCGGAGCGTCTGACCCCTCCAGTCACCCGACGAGCCTCCGATGCCTGGCTTGTCGTAGCAAAGGACGGCGATCCCGTGGCGGGCCAAGTGGTCCCGGATTGGGACGAAGTAGCCGGAGTTGTCGCGGTCGGCCGGGCCGGATCCCGGGATCATCACGACGCCGGCGCGCGGCGCACCGGTCGGAGGCATCGTCAGCGTCCCGGCGAGTAGGGCCTCGCCGGCGCGGAACGAGACCTCACGTTTGCACTGCTCTGGGTTCGTCTTCCGCAATCCTGTCAACCGGGGAGAACCAAGTCGTGGGCTGAACAAGTTATACTAACTATGTAACGTGCGAGTACCGTGGTTATACGAGGTGGTGAACAATGGCCGCAGAGGGAGACCACGCGACGACCAGGGTTGTGTCGGCCTTCAAGGCAAGGCAGAACTTTGGCCAGATCCTCGAGCAGGCCCGCTACCGCGGCCATCGCTTCCTGGTCGAGCGAGCAGGCAAGCCGATGGCCGTTGTGGTCGGGATTGGCGAGTGGGAGAACATCGTCGAGACCCTGGCCGAGCTTGACGACCCCGAATACCTCGAGTCCATCAAAGAGGCCCGCCGAGAGATCGAGCTGGGCCAGACCCTGACCTTGGAGGAGCTGCGCCAGGAGTTCGCCAAGGCCCAGGATGTCCTCTAAGCGCTACCGCCTGGTCATCGCCCGCCGGTTTGCCAAGGACCTGAGCCGCTGCGATCCACAGGTCCAGGAACGCGTACTTCAGGCGCTTGAAAGGCTCGAGCAGGACCCCTACCGAGGCGAGAAAGTGTTGGCGCGAGAGACAGGCACCTGGCGCCTACGAGTAGGCGATTGGCGCGTCCGCTACGACATCGTGGGGGATGAAGTCCACGTTCTGAGGGTGAGACACCGGCGGGAGGTCTACCGTCAGGACTAGCCGGTCGGTTGTCACGGTTCTCTCTAGCCGAGTGGCGAAACGTGCTCGGGTGCCCGAGCCGAAACAAAGCGCTTACCCGCTGGTTCGGCCCCTGCCGACGACTCGAGCCGCGATGCTCTCGGCGTTGAGGTGCGAGCCGAGCGGCGTGCCGGGCGGGCGGTCCTGGTTGCACAGGTCCATCGCGATCCGCGCGTAGACCACCGCCGCGTTGAGCAGGTCTTGGACCTTGAATGACTTGCTGGCGGCGTGGCTGGCCGAGCGCGGGCCGTAGCTGAGGGCCGGGATGCCAAGCTCGTTGAAGGCGTTGGCGTCTCGCCACATGCTCGAGACGGACGGGCTGACCGTGCTGGGCGGGTCAGGAAAGACCTGGGCGTGGCAGCGGCGAATCGTCTCGACCAGCCGCTCGATCCCTTTCGCCTCGAAGCCGGGCCGGTACAGGAAGAGCTCCACCTTGCCCGGCACGCCGACCTCGCTCAGCAGCTCGCGCAATTCGTCGCGGACGTCCAGTGGGTTCTGCCCAGGCAGGATGCGAGTGTCCACGTAGAAGCTGCACAGCTGCGGCGTGCTGGTCAGGTTGTAGGCGTAGCCGGAGCGGATCGCGTTGATGCTGGCCTTGGGAATGACGGTCCCGCTCTCGGCTTCGAACCTGTTGCGCTCCTGGTACGCCAGCGCCCACGCCTCGAAGGCCTGGATGACCGCGCTGGTCCGCACGATCGCGTTCGGCGCGTCGGCGAGCCCGGTCGGACGGGGCAGGTACGGCGTGTAATAGCGCGGCTGGTCGGAGTGGACGGTGACCTTGAAATGCGCCTTGCCGGGCTCGATCCAGACGATGCCAAAGCCGGTCCCCTCGGCCACGAGCGCGAAGTCGGCCACCGCCCCGTGGGTGACCATGAAGCGCGCGCCGAGGTCCTTGCTGAGGTACTGCCAGCCTTGAAACTCCTCGACCGGCTCGCGTGAGATCTCGCCCGCCACGGCGCTCACGACCAAGTCACCCTCGAGCGCGTAGCCGGCCTGCTTGATCGCCTTGGCCGCGATCAGGAATGCCGCCATCGGGCCCTTGTCGTTGACGACGCCGTCGCCGTGGATCTCGTCGCCCTCGATCCAGGCCGAGTGGTAGAGCGGGTCTGCGGGCTCGATCGCCGACCAGACCGCATCCGGCCGCAACGTCGTGTCCAGGTGGCTGTTGAAGATCAAGCTGAAGCCGCCCCCGCTGCCCTCGAGTCGGGCGGCGACGTTGAAGCGCTCCTCGACCAGGGCGTACTTGCGAGGCTCGAAGCCGTTGGCGGCCAGCCAGTCGTAGACGTACTGGCCGGCCGGGCCCTCGCTCCCCGTCGGGCTGTCGATGTTCCCGAGCGCCAGGGCCAGGTCGAGCAGCTCCTGGCGATCGATCCGCGCGATCACGTCCTCAGGGGTCATCGGGCATTTCTCTCTTAAAGGCCGCGGTTCACGCTCATTGTCATTCTGAACGCAGTGAAGAATCCGTGCCCGAGCGCCGGCATCCGGGCGCGGATCCTTCGCTTCGCTCAGGATGACAATACGGGCTCAGGATGACAGCACACGCATGGCGCGCCAGACACGTTCGGGGGTGAACGGCGCCTCGTGTAAGCGGACGCCGACGGCCTGGTAGATGGCGTTCGAGATCGCCGGACACATCACGCTGGTCGGGCCGTCACCGATCCCTTTCGCGCCGTATGGGCCGATCCCATCCCGGTTCTCCACCAGCAGTGAGTGCACCTCGCCAGGCAGATCGGAGAAGCGCGGGACTCGATAGTCGAGCAGCGAGCCGTTGGCGAGCTGCTGGCCGTCGTAGATCAGCTCCTCGCCGAGCGCGACGCCGAGGCCCATCGTGGCCGACCCGAGGTCCTGGCCCTCGGACGTGGCTGGATTGATCGCCAGACCGACGTCGGCGACCGTCACGAGCTTGTGGACGGTGATCCGCCCGCTGATCGGATCGACCTCCACCTCGACGCCCGCGAGGGCCGGCTCCCACCACGGCGGCAGCAGCTCGAACTCGCCCTTCTGTCGAATGTGGGCCCGCCCGGTCACCTCCATGTCGGCCAGGTCGAAGTACTTGCCGATCACCTCGCCCCAGCCCATGTGCCGACCTTCCGACACGACGCCGGTCGGCTCGAGCAGGATGTCCTGCGGATCGGCCTCCCACAGGTCGGCCGCCATGGCTCGGATCTGCTCTTTGGCGTCGACGCACGCCGCCAGGACGGTGCGGCCCTCGAGCGTGGTCGTGCGGTCGGCGCCGGTCGAGCGGGCGAACGGCGTTAGCGCGGTGTCCGATTGGATGACTCGCACCTTGTCCAGGCTCGTACCGAACTCCTCAGCCGCGATCTGCCCCAGGACCGTCTTGCTGCCCTGGCCCATCTCGGTGCTGCCGCTCAACACCGTGACCGAGCCGTCGCCGTGGACGCGGACCTCGCTCCGGCCGACCGGCACGGCGCCCGCGTCGATCACGATCGCGGCGATCCCACGCCCTCGATTCGGCGGCAGCGGGGCGCCCCAGCCGAGCGCCTCGGCCAGCTTACGGACGTCACCCTTGACGTCGGCGGTCAGGCCGCGCCGCTTCGGGTAGAACTCCTGGCCGCGGTCGGCGAAGTTGTTCAGTCGGAACTGGAGCGGCTCCTGGCCGGCCTTCTCGGCCAGCTCGTCCATCTGCACTTCGGCCGCCAGCGCCACCTGGTTGACGCCAAAGCCGCGGTAGGAGCTGGCCGGGCAGGTATTGGTGTAGACGGCATAGCTCGTTATGTCGAGAGCCTCGTAAGCGTACGGGCCGATGATCCTGATCGCCGCCTTGGAGGAGACCAGCGGGCTGTTCTCGGCATAGGCGCCGGTGTTCATGTAGATCGTCGCCTGGCGAGCGATGACCCGCCCATTCGCGTCGGCGGCCGTTCGAATGTGGACTCGGGCGTCGTCGGCGCGGGTCGTGAGGATCGATTCCTCGATCGTGAACTGAAGCCGGACCGGGCGCTTGGCCTTCCAGGAGCAGACCGCCGTCAGCGGCTCGATCTTGGTGTACGACTTGGAGCCGTACCCGCCGCCGATGAGCGGCGTGATGAGGCGCACGCGGTTGAGCGGAAGCCCGAAGACGGCCGCAACGTCGGAGCGGACCATGAACGGGTGCTGAGCGCAGGCGTAGATGGTCAAGCCGCCGTCGGAGTAGTCGGCGGTGCAGACGTACGGCTCCATGGCATAGGCGTAGGTCATCGGATAGCTGAAGTCACCCTCCGCGATGGTGGCGGCGCGC
>DASPXK010000087.1:0-14219 GCA_035637315.1 Chloroflexota bacterium | reverse complement strand
CGCGAGCGCCTCCCAGGGCGTTATCCGAACGCTACCCAGGAGATCGTCAAACGCCTCGAGTACGAGCTGGACGTTGTTCGTACGACCGGGTTCTCCTCGTACATCCTGTTCGTCTGGGACTTTGTGTCCTGGGCTCGCGAGCGGGGCATCGCCTGCGGGCCGCGCGGCTCTGCCGCCGGCAGCATCATCCTGTACCTGCTCGGCGTAGCCGACATCGACCCGATTGAGTACGGGCTCACCTTCGAGCGCTTTCTCAACCCGGAGCGGGCCCAGATGCCCGACGTCGACATGGACTTCGCCGACGACCGCCGCGATGACGTGATCAACTACTGCATCGAGCGCTATGGCCGCGACCACGTGGCCCAGATCGTCACCTTCGGGCGGCTGCTCGCGCGGGCGGCGCTTCGCGACGTGGGCCGAGTCCTGAGCTACCCGATCCACGAGGTCGATCGAATCGCCAAACTGATCCCAACCATCCCAATCGGCATGAAGATCGCCGACGCGCTGGCCCAGAATCGGGAGCTGCGGCAGCTCTACGACTCGGAACCATCGGTCAGCCGCTTGATCGATGCCGCCAAGTCGATCGAGGGCGTGGCCCGCCACGCCTCGACCCACGCCGCCGGCGTGGTGGTGGCCGGCGACTCGCTCGTCCAGCACGTGCCACTTCAGCGAGCCGGCAAGGGCGGCACCATGGTCATGACCCAGTACCCTATGAAGTCGCTCGAGAAGATCGGCTTGCTGAAGATGGACTTCCTGGGCCTGGCCAACCTGACCATGCTGGAGATGGCGGTTGGGTATATGGAGGAGACGCGCGGGATCAAGATCGAGCTGGCCAGGATCCCGCTCGACGACCCCTTGACCTTCGAGAAGCTGTCCGACGGCGAGACGCACTCGATCTTCCAACTGGAAGGCAGCGGCATGACTCGCTACGTCAGGGAGCTGAAGCCGAGCCACGTACGCCACCTGGCGGCGATGGTGGCGCTGTACCGGCCCGGCCCGATGGCCCACATCCCCACCTACATTGCGCGCAAAGAGGGCCGCCAGCCGGTCGAGTATCCGGACCCATCCCTGGAAGACCTCCTCAGCGAGACCTACGGCATCGTCGTCTACCAGGACCAGGTGCTCCAGATCGTCCAGAAGATAGCGGGCTATACGTTGGGCCAGGCCGACATCCTGCGGCGGGCGATGGGCAAGAAAGAGCCCGAGGTGATGCGCAAGGAGCGCGAGCGGTTCTTGAGCGGCGCCAAGTCGCAGGGC
This sequence comes from Chloroflexota bacterium, assembly GCA_035637315.1. Classification (GTDB taxonomy): domain Bacteria; phylum Chloroflexota; class UBA6077; order UBA6077; family JACCZL01; genus DASPXK01. The sequence goes on along the minus strand of DASPXK010000087.1, from coordinate 12,962 downwards.
TACGGCAAACAAACGGCCACCCGGCTCTGGGAGTACATCGAGCCTTTCGCCGGCTACGCCTTCAACAAAAGCCACGCCTTCTGCTACGCGTTCGTCGCGTACCAGACCGCCTACCTCAAGGCAAACTACCCGGTCGAGTGGATGGCGGCAGTCCTGACCACGGACGCGCTGAAGACGGACAGGGTGGTCTCGGCGATTGGCGAGTGCCGGCGGCTGGGCATTCCCCTGTTGCGGCCGGACGTGAACAAGAGTCAGGCCCGCTTCTCCGTCGAGCGGCTGACGAACGGGCCGATGGACTTCAAGCTGGGCATTCGATACGGACTGGCGGCGGTCAAGAACGTCGGCGAGGGGGCAGTCGAGAGCCTGATCGGCGAGCGCGAGCGGGGTGGGCCGTTTCGTTCGATCGAGGACTTGTGCGCCCGCGTAGACCTGCGGACCATCAACAAACGGGTGATCGAGAGCCTGGTCAAGTGCGGAGCCGTAGACGAGTTCGGGCCCCGCGAGCGCATCGTGGCCGTCCTCGACCAGTGCATGGCGCTGGGCCAACAGCGCCAGCGGGCGGCCGACAGCGGCCAGACCAGCATGTTCGATGTGGGCGACCAGGACCGTCCGGGCATCGAGATGGCTCTGCCGAGCGTCGCTCCGCTGAGCCGCCGCGAGATGCTGGCCTGGGAGAAGGAGACGCTTGGCCTATTCCTGTCGGACCACCCGTTCCAGGAGCCCGCCCGCTGGCTCGCGAGCCAGCTCAGCGCCAACAGCAGCCACGTCACCGCCGAACTGGCAGGCGAGACGCTGAAGGTGGCCGGCGTGGTCAGCAGCCTGCGGCGGGTGACGACCAGACGCGGCGAGAGCATGGTCATCGCCCAGCTCGAGGACCTGCACGGCAGCGTCGACGTGGTGGCCTTCCCGCGCACGTATTCACAGACGGCCGAGGCGTGGCGCGAGGACGCCGTGCTGATCGTCCAGGGCGCCGTCGACGTGCGCGAGGACCGCGTTCAGCTCATCGCCGAATCGGTCGAGAGTTGGACGCCGCCGGCCAACGCCGACGAGCCGGAAGCCGCCGAGCGAGGCGCGGCCTCGCCAGCCTTCGGATCATCGGGCGCCGTCGCCTGGGCGCCGTTCGTCGCGAACACGACCCGTCACGCCAACGGCAATGGCCAGAAGAATGGCAGCCAGAAGACTCGAAACGGTGCAAGGGATCCATCACCCGAGATCAAGGTCCGCCGCCTCCGGCTGGTGGTCCGCCGGACCGGCGACGTGGTGGCCGACACCAAAACACTCGAGAAGCTCCAGCACCTGCTGGAGGAGGCGGAGGGCCAGTCACCGTACGAGGTGATCGTGGCTTCGCCCCAGGGGCGGTGGCGCGTCAGCGCGCCGGAGTGCCACACCCGCCTCAGCGCGGACCTCGAGCGGCGCCTGCGGGCCCTGCTCGGCGACGAGCATGTCCTGGTCGAGCAGGGCTGAACCTGCGCAAACCGACCAGGCGCTGGTCGGCGCCATAAATTGACCGGCCGCCTAACTGCACCTATACTGGCTGGCAGTTTCTAGAGGCTTCATTTCGGCGCGCACAGATCTCGGTGCGCGCAGCCCGCGACGGCCGGTTTAGCGCCGGCCAATCGAGTCCGAGAAGGGGGAATGCATGCTAAGCCGCCGCGAGTTCCTGAAGACCGCTCTTGGCGCCAGCACGATGATGGTCCTGACCGCATGTGGGGGCGCCCAGCCTCCAGCCGCACAGCCGCCTGTCGCGACAAAGGCCCCGGCCGCCGCGGCGACGAGCGCCCCGGCCGCGGCCCCAGCCGCCGCTCCGACGAGCGCCCCGGCCGCGGCCGCCAAGCCGGCCGCGGGCGGCACCGTCACCTTTGTGCTCGAAAACGACGTCATCGACTTCGATCCCCTGCGCTCGCGTGCGTTCGTCGACCGAAACGTCCACTACCAGATTTACGACTCGCTCGTCCGGATCGACGCCAGTGGCAACATCGTCCCGTGGCTGGCCGAGAAGTGGGAGACGTCGCCGGACGGCAAGGCGGTCACCTTCAGCCTGCGCAAGGACGTCAAGTATCATGACGGGTCGCCGTTCGACGCCGAGTCGGTGAAGTGGAACATCGACCGCTACCGCACGACCGAAGGCTCGGCCCGGAGCGGCGAGCTAGCGCCCGTCGAGAGCACCGACGTGGTCGATGCCTCGACCGTCCGCTTCAATCTCAAGGCGCCGTTCTCGCCGATGCTCTCGCTGCTGGTGGACCGGGCCGGCATGATGGTCTCGCGTAAAGCCGCCGAGGCTGGGGGCGCCGATTTCACCCGCAAGGCGTTCCGGGCCGGGACCGGGCCGTTCATCCTCACCGAGGCCGTCAAGGACGACCACATGACGCTCGAGAAGAATCCCGAGTGGTGGGGCAAGGACAAGGATGGCGCCAAGCTGCCGCTGCTCGACAAGATCACGGTTCGCCCGATCACCAACAGCGACGTCCGCCTGACCAACCTCAAGACCGGCGACGCCCAGGTGGCCAACAACATCGCGCCCAAGGACGTCGCGGGCGTCAAGGCCGAGGGAACCCTCAACTACCAGGAGAAGCCGGGCCTCTCCTACAACAGCTTGATCCCCAACCGAAAGGCCGGCTTCGTGTTCGAAGAGGGCCGCTACGTGAAAGCGGTGTCCCTGGCGATCGACCGTGCCGAGATCATGCAGAAGGCGTACTTCGGCGTCGGAACGCTGGGCTACGGCACGCTCGCCCCACCCCACTTCGCCTACGATCCGAATTTCAAGCCGTTCGAGAAGGTGGACCCGGAGGGCGCCAAGAAGCTCGTCGCCGAGGTCGGCAAAGGACCACTCTCGTTCGAGTTGCTCGTTGCCTCCGGCGACCCATTCATCCTCCAGATCGCACAGCTGATCCAGAGCCAGCTCAAAAAGGCCGATATCAACGGCGAGATCAGCCAGCTCGAGTTCGCTCAGATCCTCCAGCTTCAGACCGACAAGGCGTTCAAGGGCATGACTCAGATTGGCTGGAGCGGGCGGATCGACCCGGACGGCAACACCTTCGACTTCGTCTACACGGGCCGACCGTTCAACGACACAAGCTACTCGAACAAAGAGGTCGACCGCCTGCTCGACGAGCAACGCGCCAGCACCGACCAGGCCAAACGGCGCGAGCTGCTCCGGGCGGCCGAGAAGATCTTCGTGGTGGATGACCCGGCCCGCGTCTGGTTCCGCTTCGGCGTGGCCCAGCTCCTGAGCGTGAAGGCGTTGCAGGGCCTGGAGCCCTATCCCGACCAGATCATTCGCTTCCAGTACGCACAGCTTCAGAAATAGGCCGCCCACGGCCGTGTTGGGGCACGAGGCGACCGAGTGACCGCGTACGTCCTGCGTCGCTTCCTGCTCATGGTGCCCGTCGCCTTCCTGGTGACGGTGGTCGTGTTCCTCTTGCTGCGGCTGTCGCCGGGAGATCCGGTACTGGTGTACGCGGGCGAGGAGCGGGATCCCGAATCGCTCGCCCAGATCCGTCGTTCACTCGGCCTGGACCAGCCCCTGCCCGTGCAGTACGTCGCCTGGCTCTCACACGCCGTGACGGGCGATCTGGGACGCTCGATCCGGACCCGCCAGCCGGTGCGTGAGGCGATCCGTGAGCGGCTGGCGGCGACCTTCGAGCTGGGCGCCGCCGCCGTCGTCCTGTCGGTGAGCGTCGCGCTGGTCGTGGGCACGCTCTCGGCGCTCAAGCGCAACTCCGCGATCGACCTGGCCGCGACAGGCTTTGCCCTGGCCGGTGTCTCGCTACCGAACTTCTTTCTCGGCCTGGTCTTGATCCTTGTGTTCGGACTGGCGCTGCGACTGTTCCCGCCGGGCGGCTATGTGCCGCTCGGCCAGGACGCGCTCGACAACCTCCGCCGCCTCGCGCTGCCGGCCATCACGCTCGCGACCGCGAGCCTGGCCGTCAACCTGCGCCAGGTCCGCTCGAGCCTGCTGGACGTCTTCGGCCAGGACTACATCCGAACCGCCCAGGCGAAGGGACTGGGCGAGCGGGCCGTGATCGTCCGCCACGCGCTCAAGAATGCCCTCATCCCGGTCGTCACGCTGGTCGGTCTCCAGGTTGGCGCGATTATCGAGGGCGCGCTCATCACGGAGACGATCTTCTTCTGGCCGGGAGTCGGCCGCCTGGCCGTGGAGAGCATCGGCGGCCGCGACTACCCGGTGGTGCAAGCCATCGTGCTCATCTCAGCGCTCTCGTTCATGCTGAGCACGCTCCTGGTCGACCTGCTGTACGCCTGGCTCGACCCCCGCATCTCGTACAGATGAGCTCTCAGCTGTCAGCGATCAGCCGTCAGCAGGCCCTCGCAGCGCGGCGTCCTGTGCCCCTGCACGCCAGGGACCTGCTGCGGCGACATCCGCGCATCCTGATCGGCGGGACGCTCGTCGTGCTGCTCATCATCGCGGCCGTGACCGCGCCGGCCCTCGCTCCGTATGACCCGGTCGAGGTCGACGCCTCGCGCTCGCTTACGCCTCCCGGCTCTCAGCACTGGCTTGGGACCGACGACCTGGGTCGCGATGTCTTCAGTCGGGTAGTCTGGGGCTCGCGCATCTCGCTTTCGGTCGCCCTGATCTCTGTCTCGATCGGGCTGTTCGTCGGCGTGTCGCTGGGTATGGCCGCCGGATATCTGGGAGGCGTCGTCGACCTCCTGGCGATGCGGGCGATCGACGCGCTGCTGGCCTTCCCGGCCCTCATTCTGGCGATCTCGATCACAGCGGCGCTCGGCCCGCAGATCCAGAACGCCATGATCGCCATCGGCGTCGTCGCCATCCCCGTCTATACCCGCCTGACGCGGGGGCAAGTGCTCTCGGCGCGGGAGCGCGAATACGTGACGGCGGCGCGCACGATCGGCGCGCCACCGCTGCGAATCGTCCTCCAGCACATCTTCCCCAACATCGCGAATCCGATCATCGTCCAGGCGTCCCTCTCGACGGCGTTCGCGATCCTGGCCGAGGCGGCGCTGTCGTTCCTCGGTCTCGGCTCACAGCCTCCCGCCCCGTCGTGGGGGCAGGACATCAACTACTCGCAGCGCTACCTGGCCAACCTGATCTGGTGGATGAGCGCCGGGCCCGGGGTGGCGATCTTCCTGGCCGTCTTCGCCTTCAACTTCCTAGGCGACGCGCTGCGGGACGCGCTTGACCCGCAGCTCCGCCGCCGCGCGTGAGCGGGGTCACGGTCTGCCTTCCGGCGCCTGGCCTGTGTTTCTGACCTGGGCGACGATGCGTTCCGCGGTCTCCGCGTCCACCTCGAGGAGCTGAACCTCGACTCCAGCCATCGGCTGCGCCTTCAGGGCTCGACGAAACTCTTCCAGCCGCGCTTCGGAATCGGAGCGAACGAGGACCAAGCCCAGCGCCTCTCCCAACGCGGGCGCCGCCTCGCCGTCACGCGCATCGCGACGGAATACGCGAAGGTGGTAGGCAAGCAGCAGCGCGGCCACCACGGCGTAGCCGGCCGCGCCAATCAGCTCGCTGGTCTGGCCGGCCGTCCACCGCTCGCCGAGCGCAAAGCGGATTACCTGGTAGAGCGTGAATGCGCCGCTGCCGAGCAGGGTCAAGACGGCCAGACCGAAGGTCAGGAACAGGTAAATTCGGCGCGCCAGGGACCGGCGGGCCAGAGCGTCGCTCGACTCCCGCTGGAGCGGACCCCAGTAAGCGAGCCAGATCGGCAGCCCGACTACGATCAGCGTGGCGAAGAGGCTGATCTGGCCCTCCCACCAGTGGGTCGGCCGAACGGCGTCTGGTTGAACGAGCAAGTCCACCAATGTGGAGCCGGTACCGGCCAAGCCGAAGGCGAACGTTACTACCCCGACCAGCCCCACGAGATAGCCGTAGATCCAGCGAATCGTGGCCTGGCGCCGCCGCTCACCGGCCAGCGCCGCCTCGCGCTCGACGATGTGGGCGTGATAGAGCCAGGCGATCCCGAAGACGAGAGCGGCTGCTACCGCCGAGCCCAGATCGCGCGCCACGGCCGCCCAGCCCGCGGAGGAGAGCCGCTCGGGGATCAACAGGGCCTCCAGCAGTTGGTACAGGATCTGGCCCACGTTCCACACCGTCCAGGCCACAACCACGGCCAGGACCAGGTATAGATAGACTTTCCGCAGGACTGAGTGGCTCTCCAGATCGGGGCCGTCCTGGCGCGTGAACCAGGCGGTGCTCCAGGTCCAGCTCAGGTACCAGATGACCAGACCCGCCCCGATCGAGCCGATCCGGTCGGTCACTGTGGTCGCGAGGCCGTCACCGACCGCGCTCGCCGAACCCAGCGGCGGAAAAAGCAGCTCCCAGAGCGTCTCCAGGAGACCCGTCGCCCCGAACAGCAGCAGCAACAGCCCAAAGAAGGAGAGCCCGTAGACGTACCAGCGCCGCAGGGTCGCGCCGGCGCCTTGCTCGGGCAGCGCCTGGCGGTCGAGGCTGGCCACACGCGTGTAGTACAGCCAGAAGCCTCCAACCACGACTACCACCGAGAGCGGCTGGAGCACCACGCCGGCCACGACGTTGGACCTGGTGACTCGGCCAAGAGCGAGCTCCAGTAGGTCGACCAGCAGCTCCCGGCCTGCCAGGCCCAGGGCAAGTCCTCCAACCAGGAGCACGCCGTAGAGGAAGAGCTTTCGGATCGCCGATCGCCGCTCAACGTCGCTGCCCCGACGGACGGGGAAGTCGGCCAGCCACCAGTGAATCAACCAGGCGACGAGCCCGATCACCGTCAGCGAGCCCGAGTAGCTGACCCGGTTCCGGAGGTCGCCGCCCACGGTCGTAAGTGGGCCAGCAGCGCCTTCCACTATTGCCTCGAGCGACACTTCGAACAAGCCGGCCAGTCCGACCACGAGCATGCCCAGCGCGCTCACGACGATCGCGTACAGGTAGACGCGACGGGCGACGGCCATTGACGGGCGCTCCTAGTACAAGAGAGGGTACGGCTCGAGCGGCTGATTGACGCGCCAGACACCGTCCTCTTTGACCAGCCGAACGGTCACGTCGCGGTGGGAGCTGCTGGCCGAGAAAGGATCCGATCGCGCCGAGAACCGACTGATCGTCACCTTGACTTCGGCAGCATCGGACCCGACCGTGACCGGCTCGATCAGAAGTCGCTGATCCGTCGCGGCCGGCTCGTAATAGCGGGGAAAACGCTGGCGATAGGTGTCGAGCGGGACCGATTTCTGGGCCGACCGGCTGAGGTAGCCGTAGGCGCGCTCGAGGTCGCCGGCTCGCAGCGCCTGGACGTAAGCCTGGACAACACCGACCGGCGAGCTCGGGTCAACGGGCGGCGAGGAGGGCAGCCTACCGACCAGCAGGACGGCCGCGATACCGACCCCAATCAGCAGCACGGCGGCGGCCACGATGCCGATCAGAAATCGGTCCGCCCCGGGCGTGGGGACAGCTTGTTCCGACATCCAGCCCATTGTATTGAGTGGACGCCGATCGTTTCTCGTAGCGGCGCGATTCATCGCGGCCCGGCAGAGACAGAGCGCGATGAATCGCGCTCACACACCCGCCGAGCTGCGTGACTGCCTCTGCCTCCCTGCCGGTGCTGCCCCGACCGTAGCGATCCACCGCTACTTGTCCAAAGATGATCACGCAAAGGTGATGACGCAGACGCATGGTCATCTTGATCATCTTTGGCCCTTGATCATCTTTGAGCACCACGAAGCTGCCCCGACCACAACCACAATGGACCTGTTGACAGGTCTCACGCCGACTGCTAGAATGCGCGTAGAACGGCTGTTCTAGCCCGTGGCGAGCAGCGGGTGGGAGGCGAGATGCGCAGGCTATCAGAGCGACAGCGCCGGATCCTGGAGTTCCTCGAACGGTACACCGAGGAGCACAGCTATCCGCCGAGTATCCGCGAGATCGGCCAGGCGGCCGGTATCAGCTCGACCTCCGTGGTCGACTACAACTTGCGCGCTCTCGAGCGGGAGGGGCTGATCCGGCGCGACCGCGAGGTCTCACGTGGGCTCGGTCTGCTGAGTCGCAGGGCACCCGACCGGCCGCGACTCGTTCACGTCCCGATCAAAGGCCGAATCGCGGCCGGCGAGCCGATTGAGGCGATCGAAGGCCATGAGGAGTACCTTGAGTTCACGTCCGGCACCGTGCCCGACGGCTGCTACGCGCTGCGGGTCAAGGGCAAGTCGATGATCGAGGACCTGATCGACGACGGCGACCTGGTTATCATCCGCCCCCAGGATACAGCCGACAACGGCGAGATCGTCGTCGCGCTGATGATGGACCAGGCCCCGTCGGGCGAGGGGGTCGCCACCCTCAAACGCCTCTACCGCGAGCGCGACCGCATCCGCCTCCAACCCGCCAACGCGGCCATGCAGCCGATCTTCGTGGACCCCCAGCAGCTTCGCGTTCAGGGCAAAGTCGTCTCCGTCATCCGCAACCTCTAACCTGTAGGGGCGCCGCTTGCTGCGCCCTTGCACATCGGGGCCGCAATCTAGGGCGCGGCGAGCAGCGACCCCTACCATTTCCGGGTGATCCCGGCGGGCCTGCGCTTCGTACTCAGTGTGGGCATCGAATTGCCGCCCAATTCCTGCCTGCCTATACTCGTCCGTGCGAGCCCCGCCGCTAGGTCGATCCAGTTCGCCGGAGGCGCCAACACCGTGGAGAAGTCACATGCGTGCCGAACTGCCGGCTGATTCGCCGCTCGCACGACGCTCGAGCCGACGGCGCCTGCTGAAAGGTGCTGGCGGCTTGGCCGCTCTGCTCACGGGTGGAGGACTGCTCGGCTGCCAGCCGGCGGCGCGAACGGGCGCGGCCGGCCCCACCCCCGCGCCAGCCGCGGCAGACCAGGAGGACCAGCCGCGCGAATTCACCATGTTCGTGTACTCGGGGCTCACTGAGCGCGCCTACCGCGATCTGTTCGTCCCCTCCTTCGAGGCCCAGCGCGGGGTCAAGGTAACGCTCGACCCGGGCTGGTGGGACATGGCTCCCAAGCTGAAGGTCTCGCCCGCCGATCAGGTCCCGTTCGACCTGGTTATGACCGACCCAACCCAGGGCTTCCCAAGCATCCGCGACGGTCTGTTCACCAGGATCGATCTGGAGCGGGCGCCCAACGCAAGGCGCTTCGCTCCCAGGGTGCTCGACAGCTGGATCTACCGCGACGGATGGGGCGTGCCGTTCATCAGCTCGGCTATGACGCTGGCCTGGAACAGCGAGCTAGTGACCACTCCATTCACGAGTTGGGGCGACCTGTTCGCGGAAGGTCTCAAAGGCGAGATCATGCTCTACAACGCCTACTACATGTCGCTGTACACGTTCGCCGCGGCCAAGGCTGCGCTGGACGGTAAACCCGGCTCCGCCCGCCAGATGATCGAGAACGACCTGGACGGGGTGCTCCAATTCGCTCGCCAGAAGCGCGACTGGGTGAAGTTTTGGTGGCCCTCGACGGCTGACGCGGTTCAGGCGCTGGTCCTCAAAAACGTCAAGGCCGGCAACATTCACGGCAACGGTCTGATTCAGCCGCTCGCCGATGCCAAGCCGCTCGGTCTGGTGATCCCACCCCACGACCGCGCGTACGTCCAGCTGTTCTTCCTGGTCCCCAAGAACACGCGGAGCGTGCAGGTCGCCGAAGACGCGATCAACTTCATCGCCGGCTCAGAGTTTCAGCGGGCCATTGCCGACAAGACCGGCGAGCTGTCGTGCAACATCCCGGAGGTGGCGGCCGAGGTGGCGCCGCGCAATCCGATCTGGGCGCGGGTCTACCCGCACAGCCAGGAGGACTGGGCCAACCTCAACTACTACCCCTATGACGTGTACGACAAACAGGCCAGCAAGATCGTCGATTTCTGGAACCGCGAGATCCTCCGAAAAACGAATTGAGAATTGAGGATTGAGAATTAGCCGGCGCAACGACGCCCTTTCTCAATTCTCAATTCTCAATTCTCAATTCCCGGCTGTCGAGCTGCTGGGGATCACCAAACGGTATGGACCAAACCTGGCGCTTGACGACGTATCGCTGACGATCACGCCAGGCGAGCTGTTGTTCGTGCTCGGTCCGAGCGGAGCGGGCAAGTCGACCCTCCTCCGCGTCATCGGCGGCTACGAGCAGCCTGATGCCGGCCGGCTCAGCATCGACGGGCGGCCAATGGACGGAGTTCCAGTCCACCGCCGCGACGTCGGGATGGTCTTCCAGAGCTACGCCCTGTTCCCCCACATGAGCGTCGAGGACAACGTTGGCTTTGGGCTGCGCATGCGGGGTATTGACGGCTCTGAGCGCGCCGAGCGGCTCCGCTGGGCGCTCGATCTGGTCCGCCTGGAGGGGATGGAGGGGCGTTTTCCCAGACAGCTGTCGGGCGGCCAGCAGCAGCGGGTTGCTCTTGCCCGCTCGATCGCGTACCGACCTGCCCTGCTCCTATTGGACGAGCCCTTCGCCAGCCTGGACAGACGCCTACGGGACGAGATGCGGGTCGAGCTTCGGCAGCTGCAAAAGCGGCTCGGGATCGCCACGATCTTCGTCACGCACGACCAGGAGGAAAGCCTGACCATGGCCGACCGGGTCGTGGTGCTGCACCGCGGCAAGGTCCAGCAAGTGGCTGCTCCGGCCGAGCTGTATAACTCGCCCGCCAACCCGTTCGTGGCCAGCTTCATCGGTGAGATGAACGTTATGCGCGGCGTGGTCGTGGTTGCCAATGGCACAGTCGCCGAGGCTCGGGTCGGTGGTCTGCTGCTTCGGATCGTGTCCGACCAGGCCCTCGACGAGGGAGACCGAGCGACCGTGTGCTTGCGCGCGGAGCGGATTGGACTTCACTCCCGACCTAACCCCCCCTCCCCCTTCCCTAAAGGGAAGGGGGAGCCGCCTCCGTTCCCTTTAGGGGAGGGGCTGGCAGACAGGTCTGTGACGGTCGACGGGCACGTCCGCTTCTCCTCGTACCTCGGGTCCTCCACCCTCTACCTGGTCGAGATGGCCGACGGGAGTGTCCTCAAAGTGTCCGAGCCGAACGCCGCCGGCCTGGCGCGGTTCGCGCCCGGCGACGCGGTCACGCTCTCCTGGCCGGCCGACGCCGCGATGGTCTTCAAGGGCTAGCGCGTGGCCGCCGCCAGCCCGACGTTCCGACAGCTCGGACCAGGGCGAGTCGATCCGCGCCCGTGGCTGCTGCTCTCGCCATGCCTGGCCACGCTTGGTTTGTTCTTCGTGGTCCCGCTGGCTTGGTTGGTGCGCCTCAGCCTGTACGAGCGTGCCACCGGGCCGGGCGGCTTTTACCTGGCCGATACCCTGACGGTCGAGCATTACGGCAGGGTTCTGACCGATCCGTACTTCAATCGCCTGGCGTTCGCCACCGCTCGGCTGGGGCTGATCGTCACCGTGGCGGCGATGGCGCTCGCCTACCCGCTGGCCGCCTACCTGTGGCGGGCCGGGCCGGGCCTAAAGGGCGCGACGCTGCTGGCCGTGCTGCTGCCCAAGTTCACCAACCTGTTGGTGGCGATGTATGGCCTGCTCGTGCTTTTGGCCAACGCCGGGCCGATCAATCTGGTGCTGCTGGCCAGCGGCCTGATTCGCGAGCCGCTCCCTATGTTCGCGAACCTGTTCGCCGTGGTCGTCGGCGAAACGCTGATCATCGCGCCGTACCCGATCCTGATCATCGCGACCGCCCTGCATGGCGTCGACAGCCAGCTCGTGGACGCCGCTCGAGGCATGGGCGCCGGGCCGCTCCGGGCCTTCTTCGAGGTGCCGTTCAAGCTTACCCTCCCCAGCGTCCTGCTGGCGGCGCTGGTTAGCTTGATCTGGGCTTTGGGCGCCTTCACGGCTCCCGTCGTCCTGGGCAACCCGGAGTTGTACCCGGCCGCGGTGGAGGTGTACACCCAGACGTTTGAGGACGTGAACTGGCCACTCGGCGCGACGCTGGCCGTGGTCAACTCGCTGTTCGTGCTAGTTCTGGTCCTGGCGGCGTATCTGCTCCAGCGGCGCATCGAACGGGGGCTCGGGCGGTGATCCACCACCTCTTCGCGCTCCTGGCGGCGACGTATCTGCTGGCGCCGCTCCTCTTCTGCCTGCTCGTATCGGTCGCCGACTCGAACACGCTCGACCTGTCGTTCTCGACCGGATACCTCTCGCTGCGCTGGTACCGCGAGTTTTTCGCCGACCCGCGCTGGCTAGCTGGTCTCTGGAACAGCCTGCAGATCGCTTCCATAACGGTCCCGCTAGCGCTCGTGAGTGGGACGACCGCCGCGGTGGCCTTCGAGCGCTGGCGATTTCGCGGCCGGGCGCTGGTCGGCGCCGCGATCCTAACTCCGCTGTTCGTCCCGCCCGTCGTGCTTGGGATTCAGAGCCTGGCCTTCCACCAGCGTATCGGCCTGTGGGGCACACCGCTGAGCATCGCCATCGCGCACTCGCTGTGGGCCACGCCGCTGGTCTTCACCGTGATGCGCGCTTCGCTGGCGTCAATCGACCCGCTCCTCGAGGCCGCCGCGTGCGGGCTGGGCGCTTCGCCCCTCCGCGCCTTCGTCCTCGTGACGGCGCCGCAGATGCTGCCAGGCTTCGTCACGGCGATCTTCTTTGCTTTTGTGATCAGTCTGAATGAGTTCATCATGGCGCTCTTTCTGGCCACGCCGCGCACCCAGACCCTGCCTACGCTCATCTGGCCCCAGGTCCGCTACAACGTCACCCCGGTGGTCGCGGCAGCCTCGGGAGTCACGATCCTCATCACCGTCGGGGTCCTGCTGGTCGCGAGTCGGCTGATGGACCTGCGCAAGATGCTCACCTCGTAACGTGATCCACCAAGACACCAAGACACCAAGACGGGAACATATAGGAGCCTAGTGTCTTGGTGGTGACATGGGAGGTCGATCCTCAGTGAACCTTCGGCGCGCGCTCGAGGGGCGTGTCCAGCGACATCCGGACCGGCTGGCCGTCCGGTTCGGCGACTTCTGCCAAAGCTACGCCGAGCTGAACGCCTCGATCGATCGAGCCGCGTGGGCGCTTCGGGACGCTGGCGCTCGCCCGGGCTCT
>DASPXK010000086.1:0-3459 GCA_035637315.1 Chloroflexota bacterium | reverse complement strand
CTGTGGCCGGATTGGGTCTGGCGCTGGTCGGCCAGCACCTGGTCGCGCACCGGCTCGACCTTTGGGCCGGCGCCGGGCTGCTCGGGTTGGGGGCGGCGCTCTTCACGCTGGCGTGCTGGCCCGCCTCAGGCGGGTGCGAGGGCGCGACTACAGCTCCACCGGATAGCGACGGGCCGGCCTCTCCTGGCGGACTGTCGCGGCTGTCGCACTTCTTGACGCCAACCGCGCTGAATGCGTTCGCGCTCGTGCTGTTCTGGCGCGGCGTGCAGCCCAGCCTGGCCTGGACCGCCTGGGCCGCTAGCCTGGTGGCCGCCGGCTCGGTGGCCTGGAGCCTAGCCGGCCGACCGCGGCCGGCGCTCTGGCCGACTCGAGAGCTGGCCGCCGTCCTGGTGCTTACCGCGCTGGGGGCGGCATTCCGCCTGTATCGACTCGACGAGCTGCCGCCGGGGCTGTGGTGGGACGAGGCTGTCGGAGGCCTCGAGGCGCTGAAGATCCTGAGGCAACCCGACTATCGACCGATCTACGCGGCCGGGCTCGTCAATTCCGGTTATCTCTGGTTCTATCTCTCGGCGGCGTTCGTCAACTGGCTCGGGCCGACGCCCCAGGCGCTGCGGCTGGCGGCGCTGGTCGGCGGCGTCCTGTACGTGCCAGTGATGTACGGGTTGGGGCGTCAGCTCTTTGGTCCCAGGGCGGCGCTGCCGGCCGCCGCTATCGCCGCGGTGCTGCTGTGGAACGTCAATTTCAGCCGCAACGGCTGGAGCTACGCCTGGACCCTAACATCCGATGCACTGGCCATCACCCTGCTCGCGCGCGCCCTACTGCTCCACCGGCCGGGCGCAGCGCTCGCGGCCGGTCTGGCCTGGGGGATCGCGCTGCACGCCTATACCGCGTCGCGGCTGATCCTCCCGATCGCGCTCGCACTCGTGGCAATCATCGCGCTTCGCGAACGGCAACGCTTTCTCGTGCGACATGCTGCCAGCCTGGCCACGTGCTGTCTCGGCATCATCCTGGCGGCCTCGCCACTCCTGCTCGACGCATGGCTGAGACCCGCCGACTACGCGGCCCGGCCGCAGCAGGTCTTCATCTGGAACGAGGTCCAGCGGGCCGGGCGTCTCGACCCGCTACTGGACAGCCTGCGCCAGCACGTCCTCATGTTCAACGTCGCGGGCGACCGCAACGGCCGCCACAACCTGCCGGGCGCGCCGATGCTGGACCAGGTCACGGCGGCGCTGTTCGTGCTGGGGTTGGGCCTGGCTCTGACCAGACTGCGCCAGCCAGCCTGGCTGCTGGTCGTCCTCTGGTGCGTGGTCGGGCTGATGGGTGGCGCGCTTACGCTGGCGTTCGAGGCGCCCCAGGCGCTGCGAGCGATCGAGGCTCAAACCCCTGCCATCTTGTTCGCCGCGGGCGCGCTCGGCGTCCTCCCCGCCCTGGCGCGGCGCGCCCGATCGGACACCGGGGCGCGCTGGGGCACGGCTCTTGTCGGGATCTTACTCGCCTCGGCGGTGGGCCTCAACTACCAGGCCTATTTCGTTCTAAAAGCGACCGACTTCGCCGCCTGGGCGGCATATTCGACCAGCGAGGCGATCGCCGCGCAGCGCGCCGAGCCGCTTGCCGCCAGCGCCAACGTCTATCTGGATGACACCTGGGTAGACCACCCGACGGTGAAGTTCCTGGCGCCCGATTTGAAGGAGCCCCGCCGACTGGACCCGCTCGCCAACGTCCCTCTGCGTGATCCCCGCCCGGCCGCCGTCTTCCTGACCGGCGAGTTGACGGCCCCGATCGACGACCTGCTCGGGCTGTACCCAGACACCTGGGTTGAAGGATACGCTCCGCCGTTCGGTGGGCCGACGGTCGCGCGCGCGGCTTTCATCCCCACCTCGGACCTGGAGCAGGCTCGAGGCCTCAGCGCCACCTACACCCCGCTCGGCGGCCGCCCGCCCACCATCGGGGTGCTCCGCTCGCTCGAGCTCGACTGGTCCGCCCTGGGCGGACCGATCGCGACGTCGTTCGATCTCGAGATCGCCGGTGTCATCGCCGCTCCGGCTTTCGGCCGCTACCAGTTCGCGGTCGAGGGGCCACCCGGGGCGACCCTCGAGCTCGATGGCATGCCGGTCGCGACAGCGGAGGCGGGCGGTGAGCTGACCTTCGCGCGGGGCAATCACCAGATCCGCCTGACAGCGCGATTCGAGAGTCCGGCGAGCCTCAGCGTGCGGTGGGCCAGGCCGGGCGAAGGCCAGGAGCGGGCCATTCCGGACGACGCTCTCTTCAGCGCCCCGCTGGCCTGGCGCGGACTGCTGGCGCGCTATCGCCGCGGCACGGACTGGGAGGCGCCGGTCCAGTTCGCACAGATCGACCGCTACCCGCAGCGGCGCGTGCACTTGCTCCCGCTGCCGCGTCCGTATTCTGTCGAGCTGAGCGGTCGGCTGTACGTCGAACGGCCGGGCACATACCGCTTCGCGACGGACGCGATCGGGCGAGCCTGGCTGTGGATCGACGAGCGCCTGCTGGCCAACGACATCGGCGGGCGGAGCGCAGAGGCGAGCGTTGTCCTGGAGCAGGGGTTCCACCAGATTCGGGCCAGGTTCCTCGACCAGGACCAGTTCTCGAGGTTCGACGTCTTGTGGACTCCGCCCGGCGGGAACCCCGAGTCGATCCCGACCAGAGTCCTGTATCCGCCAGTGGGCCAGCTCGAAGAGTCGGCGGCTTCGGCGCCACCCCCGCCGCGGCCCCCGCTACCACCCTTTGGCGAGCCGACGCTCCGCTGGGCGATCTCGGCGGGCGCCGAGCCGCGCGGCGTCGCGGCGGCGCCCGACGGCACGATCTACGTCGCGGACGCCAGAGGCGGCCAGGTGAATAAGCTCGACTCGGATGGACGGCGGACGCTGGCCTGGTCTCACCCGGACCTCGCCGAGCCGGTCGACGTAGCGGTTGGGCGCGACGGCCGACCGTGGGTGCTCGACTCCGAGCGGGGCTGGCTGATCCGTTTCGAGCCAGATGGCACCGTCTCCACGCGGATAGCGGGTCCCAGCGTCGGATTGTATCGACCGCGCGGGGTGGCGATCGGGACGAATGGCGCGCTGTACATCGCCGCGACGGGCAGCAACCAGGTCGTCAAGCTGTCTGAAGACGGGCTCGTCCTGGCCAGGTATGGGCCGGACACCGGCGGCTCGGAACAACTGTTGCAGCCTACCGCGCTAGCGGTCGACGCGGACGGCGACATGTACGTCATTAGCGGCGAGCGGCACGCCGCGGTCCGCCTGGATCCTGCTGGGCGGTATCGAGCCCACTGGACGATTCCGGCGGCCGACACTATCCGAAGCCCTCACGTGGCCATTGGTCCGGACGGGGCCATCTACGTGAGCGAGCCTAGCCAGGGCCGGATAGCGCGATATGGGCCCAGCGGCCAGCCGGCCGGAGTGATCGAGCTCAGCGGCTCCGCGAAAGGCGCGCTGCGGACGC
>DASPXK010000085.1:0-9520 GCA_035637315.1 Chloroflexota bacterium | reverse complement strand
GGGTCGAAGCCCAGCAGCGTCGGCGCGTCCGTGACGAAGTTGGAGAGCGCGTTCACGTCGTAGAAGTAGAGCTCGCCGTCGCGCTCGCTCTCGAGGTACTCGACGCCGCCGACGTCGATTTCGGCGGCGCGGAAGATTCGCAGGACCGACGCGATCACATGGGCGGGTGGCTCGACAACCTCGGCCCTCATGGACGTGCGCGCCGGCACGTCGGCCGGGCAAAAGTCGAAGCCGTCCGGCGCCGTCGAGGCTGAAGGCTGGCCAGCATCCGGGACCTGGCAGATGTCGGCCGGGCACAGATTGAAGCCCTCGGTCGGGTCGCTGTAGATCCGAATGGCGTACAGGAAGCGACCGTCCAGTGCCTCGACCCGTACTATCGAGCCGTCGCGCGGCGGATGGTATTCCTGCACGATGGCGGTATGGTCCAGCCCAAGCGCGCCCGCCAGTTCGCCATTGACGAGAGCATGGCTCAGCTCAGCCGGCGTAGCGAGCCGGCGCATCAGGGCGCCGCTGCCGCCGACGTTCGGCTTGACGATGATCGGGAAGCTCAGCTCCCCGGCGGCGGCCTCGATCTGGGAAACATGATTGACGACCTGACTGCGCGGATGCGGGAGGTCGAGCGCCGCCAGCAGCGTAAGCTGGCGCGCCTTGGAAGTCTCGAAGGCGTGCGCGCGAGAGCCGTTCACCAATGGCACGCCGATCGCCTCAAGGTGGGCCAGGTACTGCTGGGCGTGGAAGATGGCGCTGGTATGCCCGCGCAGGTAGGACGAGGGGCTGACCCTGTTCACCACCAGGCTGTACGGGGATGACCGCGCGCTTGGATCGAAGCGATGCTCGTGAGCGGCGATCCGCTCGTACGGCAGGTCACGCCGATCGAGCTCAGCGAACAGCGGCGAGAACCACTCTGGATGCTCGTAGAGGATGCCGATCGGCCTGGCCACTCTCATCCGCCTTCCAGAGAATTGTTGACTAAAAGAGTCGGCTTACTCGGGATTCTAGCCGTTGGCCGGCGTGGCTGGCAATAATCGGCGAAGTGGGTAGTATTGGGAAGACCAGACAAATCTGGCACGAGGTACTTGACGCATCCGGGACACTGATTCATCAGCACGAGATGCCGATAGCCAGCCGAGATGAAGACAACGATTGACCCGCACGCCCCAACCGACATTGCGAGAGCCGCCAAGGTCCTCGCCGAGCGTTATTCAGCTGCTCCTCCTCGTGAGACTGAAGCTGCCATCGCCGTCCTCGCGCTGTGGGCCCTCGACGCGGTAGAGACCGGTCGGATGGACCGCGACCAGGCCAATGCGGTCTTCACCATGCTCGAGATCTGCATTGGTGACCAGCGCGGTGGCCCGGACCTGTCCGAGGACGTCCATCAGCTGGTGCTCGAAGGCGAGCATTTCCATCACTTCGGCGAGGAGTGGGGGCCTGACCCCCGTTACTTTCGCAAGCTCGCCCTGAAAGTCCTCAAGCGCGCCTAGACGCAGTCGGCTCCGGGGCGCGAAAGTGCGCGCCGCCACCGCCGCGTTGCGCCGAGGCCGAGGGCGGTTGGTGGTAGGATCCGGTTGCTCGCTACGCCAGAGACACACTGAGCTGCGCGGCTAGCTGCTCGGTCCGCTCCAGGTAGGCTGGGACGGGCAGGGCGGCGAAGATCTCGCGGGCCTGCTTCAGGTGAGCGGAGACGACGGCTGGCTTGGCGCGGGCGTGGGCCAGCTCGGCCATGTCGAGATGGGTCCGGGCGAGCTCGAATCGCGCGCCGATGGCAGTGAACGCCTGGCGGGCCTCGCCGAAGCGAGCCTCCGCCTCTTCGAGCGCCCCGGTAGCCCGCGCGATCCTCGCGAGGGATCGATGGGCCGTGCCGACTCCCCAACCAAACCCAACGCTGCTGGTCACCGTTAGCCCCTCGAGCGCGGCCTCTCGCGCCCGCTCCAGCTGCCCTTGCTGCAGATAACACTCGCTGAGAAACGCCCTGAAGTAGCCCTCGACTGGCCGAAACCGGAACTGCGCCAACTGCTGGACGGACTGCTCGAGCAAAGGAAGCGCCGCAACGTGATTTCCCTGGTCAAGATAGCCATATCCCGCTATCCCAAGCGCCACGGCCGTGTTGAGCGCATCCGGCGAGCGCTCGATGGCCCGCTGGCTGGCTTCGATGCCAGCCTGCCACTCGCACTGGTGGACACGGATCAGACCGATCGCCCACGCGGCGTAGGTCTGAAGTCGCGGATCGCCCATCGCCTCGCCGATCGCGCGGGCCTGCTGCTCGGCTTCCAGGGCCCGCTCCAGCTCGCCCATGACCAGGTAATTCATGCCGACGACCCAGTGGCTGTGGCCGAGCCACCAGCGCTCGCCGAGTGGCTCGAGCAACGAGACCGCCCGTCGGCCATGCAAGACACCCTCCACGAGCCGGCACGAGAGGAATCCGACCCGTGCCAGCACGTAGCTTGCCCTACCCTGGGTCGCCTCGTCGCCACACTGCTTCGCTTCGTCGATCGCTTGCTGGGCAGCTTCAGCCGCCTCGGCTTGCTCGCCAAGATACGTGTACGTATGCGCCAGCCAGAACTGGTACCGGCAGCTCAGCGCGGGGTCCCCGAGCCGCTCGACGCGCTCCCGCTGCTCGAGCAGCAGCGCGAGTGTCTCGGGGAAACCGCCCAGGAAATAGAGCGAATGGGCGAGTTGGAGGACGAGCTCCAGAAAACGCTGCTCGCGCTGCTCGACGGGCAGTCGCTCGGCATGGACCATCGCCTCTCGCAGGGCGGCGACGGCCTCGGCGTGCGCATACGCCCGGGCTGCCTTGTCGGCCAGGCTGGACAGGTACTCGACGGCCTTGGCCGCCTCGTCCGTCCTGGCGTAGTGGTAGGCCAGGCGGTCGTAGGCTTCCTCGATGCGACCGGCATACAGCTCCTCGAGGGCCCGCCCGGCGGCCGCGTGGAGCGCCTGTCGACGGGTGGTGAGCAGGCTCTCGTACGCCACGTCTTGGGTCAGGGCGTGCTTGAAGACGTAGACGGGCCCGGGCCCGTCGGACTGCTCACGAAGAAAGTCGAGCCGCTCGAGCTCGAGCAGGTAGGGGTCAGTCTCGCCCGGCCCCTCCCAGATCGCCTCGAGCAGTTGGAGCGGGAACTCGCGGCCCAGCACCGAGGCGGTCTGCAAGACCCGCCGAGGCTCGCCCGGGAGTCGATCGATGCGAGCCATCAGCACGCCCTGGACCGTGTCCGGCACGGTCGATTCAGACTGGAGGTCGCCCTGCTCGCCGATCGCGCGGGTCAGCTCCTCGAGGAAGAATGGATTGCCTTCGGCCCGATCAAGGATGAGCTGGGCCAGCGAGTCGGGGACTTGCCCGTCCTGGCGGACAGACTGGACGACGCTGAGGCTCTCGGTCGGCTCGAGACGCTCCAGGCGAATCTCGGTCGCGTTGGGCAATTCGATCCAGGGCGGCCGGTAGCCAGGTCGATAGGTGCACAGGAGCAGGATCGGCGCCTCGGCGAGTGTCTCGGCCAACGACGCGAAGCACTGTTCGGATGTCCTGTCGATCCAGTGGAGGTCCTCGACCATCAGGACGAGCGGCCGCTTCCCGCTGGCGTGAAGCAACAGCTGCCGGAAGCTCTCGAAGGTCCGCGCTTTGATGGCCTCTGGGCTCAGCCCGGCGAGCAGCTCTGTCCCCTCCTTCACGCCGAGCAGACGAAGCAGGTAGGGGCTCCACTCGGCGGGGTCCATGCCGACCTGCTGTAGGCAAGAGCGGACCCGGCCGACAATCGTGTCCGGGCGCTCGCTCTCGTCGATCCCGCAGGCGTGCCTCAGGAGGTCCAGGACCGGCACGTAGGGGATCGTGCTGCCATACGAAAGGCAGCGCCCCTCGAGGTACGTGAGACGCCGGCCTGCCAGGCCGCGGCGGAACTCGTACAGCAACCTGGACTTACCCATCCCTGGCTCGCCGACCAGTCCGACCACTTGCCCTTGCCCCTGCGCGGCGCGGTCCATCAGCTCACGCAGGATGGCCAGCTCCTGCTCGCGTCCGACGAAGCGGCTGAGCGCTTGCTCGTCGAGCCCTTCCAGCGCCGAGCGACGCGGCCGCAGGCCTAGCAGCCTGAACGGACTGACGGGCTCGCGCTTGCCTTTAACCCGGACCGGGCCAAGCGGCTCGAGGTGCGCATGGTCCTCGACAAGACGAGCCGTCGACTCGCCGATCAGGATCTCACCCGGCTGGGCCAGTTGCTGCAACCGTGCGGCGACGTTCGTCGTGTCGCCGACGGCCGTGTAGTCCATTTCCAGGTCGTCGCCGATCCGCCCGACGACCACCAGGCCGGTGTTCAGGCCCATTCGCACCTGGACCTCGAGGGCCGCGCCGTCGTGGCCGTTGCCGCTCGGTCGCGGTAACAACACCGTCGAGTCCTCGGCTAACCGCCGCTGGATCCCCAGCGCCGCGAGGACCGCGCGGCGGGCGTGGTCCTCGTGGGCGAGCGGCACCCCGAACAGCGCCAGGAAGCCGTCGCCGAGGAACTTGTTGACGGTGCCCTCGTAACGGTGGACTTCGGACAGCGCGATCTCGAAGACGTGGTTCAGAAGGGTGTGAATGCCCTCCGGTCCGAGCCGCTCGGCCAGGGTGGTGGAGTTGACGAGGTCGCAGAACAGGGCCGTGACCTGCTTGCGCTCGCCCTCGATGTCGGCGCGGCTGGAGAGGATCCGCTGGGCCAGGTGGTCCGGCACTCGCGGCCGTGGCTGCGGCGCTGCGCCATCCAGCGGGCTGCCACACTCCATGCAGAAGCGGGCCGCGGGTGGGTTACGGTGGCCGCAAGCGGGACAGATGGCGGCCAGGGCGGCACCACACTGGATACAGAACTTGGCCGCCTCGGGATTGTCGGCCCCGCACGCCGCGCAACGCATGGCTCGCTTTCCTCTCGCCCCTGGCTTCGGAATGATATGCCCGCTGCGAGGGGCAGCGACAAGAAGTTGCCACCTCTGGGCTGCAAACTGGCATCCGAGCACGTAAGGATGGGGGCGGACGGCAGCGGACATCCGCGAGAGTGCCCCGTCGAGTCGTATCGGTGGCCCCGGGCACCCCTAGCCTGGTCAGCCGTAGACTTCCACGCGGATGGGCTCGACGAACGCGGCTTGGCTCGGCCAGCGTTGTTGAGGGATGAGATTACGGCAGAAGGAGTCGGCTCATCGTCCCGCGCCTACAGGCCGAGGAACTCGTCGACGGAGAGGCCGGCCTGTCGGATGATGGCCGCGATGGTCCCCTTGGGCAGGTCACCGGGATGTCGTGGCACGGTGGTACGAGCGCGAGTTGTGGGATTCCTCCATATATTGGTGGCTGCTTCGCCGCTGACGATCGAACACGAAGCCCGCGCGCCGGAGCTTACGAACGACATCATTGGCGCTAAATCCGGCCAGCCTCCCCATCAGGGGAGCGTTACGGGGATGCGAACCTCGCCCTCGGCAGCTCTCGCCCCGCGGAGCTTGGGTGGGAGCTCGTCTCCGTGCTCCAGGTAGGATTCGACAAGGCCCAGGGCGACATCTTGGGCGATCTCAAGCGTCTCAGCGACCGTCCGCCCCTGAGCGACCAGCCCCGGCAGATCCTCGCTGGTCGCGAGGAAACCGCCCTCCGCCAATGGCTCGATGTGAACGCTGAGCAGGACCTCCTTCATGCCTCGACCTCCAGAAGGGCCGTCGTGCGCTCTGCAAATGGTAACGACTAGCCGCGTGTTTGGGCAGGAAGCTGGACGATCCCAGGCGTGTCATGGGGCGGAAGGCGTTCTTACGCCGCTGGATGCGCGCCAGCTGGTCGCCGCTACGCGGAATTGAGAGATGAGAAACGAACGAGTCTCGGGTCTGGGCCTTGACATCGCGTGGCCCTCACCCCCTGGCCCCCTCTCCCTAGCGTGGGAGGCCCTCACCCCTGGCCCCCTCTCCCAAGCGTGGGAGAGGGGGAAGACTTGACACGAGCCGGATGTCTGATATCCTGAGCTCGCCATGGTCGTTGCGAAAGTCAGAATCGCGGTAGAAGATCCTCTCGTTGCCGCGAGATATGGTTTCCGGCCCGAGGTATGGACGACTGGCGAGGAGCCGTTCCTCCTGGACGGGCCGATAGCTGCGCGGGTGGCGGTAATCGACCGCGATCCGAGTAGCGGGCAGGTATCGGAGGGCGTTCCGTGGCTGCCCGCGAAGGGCGCGTTCGCCGCGCCGGAAGAGCTGTTTGCACCGGAGGCCATGTCGGTCAGCGTCTTCGGGATCGTGCTCGAAACGCTGGCGATGTTCGAGCGCGAGGATGTGCTGGGCCACAAGATCCGCTGGGCGTTCGACTCGCCACAGTTACTGGTAGTCCCGCGCGCGGGGACGTGGGCGAATGCCTTCTACGACCGCTACAGCCGCGGGCTTCAGTTCTTCAGCTTCCAAGATGGCGCGGGACGAACGGTCCATACCGCCCTCTCACGCGACATCGTCGCTCACGAGACCGGCCACGCCATCCTGGACGGGCTGGCGCCGGCCCTGTACGACGCCCTGTCGCCGGAATCCCTGGGCCTGCACGAAGCGGTCGGCGACCTGACCGCGATCGTGATGGCCCTCGAGAGCCGGGCGATTCGCGAGTGGCTCGTGACGTACCACGCGGGACGGCTGGATGGAGATACACCCGTCTCGCAGCTGGCGACCGAGTTCGGCTGGGCCGAGCAGCTGAATCGGCCACTTCGCAACGCCAACAACTCGCTCCGCATGGACCAGGTCGGCCAGGAGCCGCACCGGCTGTGCGAGGTGCTGACCGGGGCCGTCTGGTCGGCGATGGTTCAGCTCCACGCCGCGGCGCTCAAGGAAGCGCACGAATCTTCCGCCGGGTCGAATGAGGCGCCGCTGGGCAGGGCGCTCTGGATATCAGCCCGCCGGATCGGCCGCATCCTCTTCCGGGCCCTGGACTATCTGCCGCCAGCAGAGGCCGCGTTCGCCGACTACGCGCGGGCGCTGCTGCGCTCGGACGGAGTCGCATACCCAGACGACGAGACCGGCTACCGTGACACCCTTCAGCGCCAGTTCCTGGAGCGCGGCATCGTGGCCGAGGCTGGCGAGCTGCGGCGCGAGCCGCCCAAGTCCAGCGTTCGCGTCGATCTGGACGACGTCCTGGAGTCTGACTGGGTCGCATACGCCTTTGCGGAACGGGAGCGAGAGCTGCTCGGGATCCCAGCCGGGGTGCCATTTCGACTATTCCCGCGACGGGACGTCAAGCGGCGCTACTATCTCGGTGGCGATCGGCACGAGGTGCGGCGCGAGCTTGTCTTCCAGGTGACCTGGGAGGAGTCAGAGCCTAACGCCGGGATCCCAACGCTGCCGGCGCTGCGGGCTGTGTTCCGGGGCACCACGCTCGTGTTGGCGGGCGAGCCGGATTCGCGTGGCGAGCATGCGGTCCTCTCGTGCCTCGCCAGCGACCGAGCCGAACGCCACGCCCGCGCTCGAAACGACCTGGCACGCCAACTCGTCGAGGACGATCGGCTCGGCATCGCCGACTATTGGCCTGCGCAGAGTCTCCGTCCGCTTGCGCCGGCGGTCTACGGACGCGTGACGCACGACACGCTTCGGCTCAGGGGCACGGCACGCCTGCTCCACCTGGCGGGAGCAGCGCTGTGACCGACGAGCTGGTCGTCTACGCCTATAACGTGCTGTTTGGAGACGCCATTCTCGTCGACGTGCCCGACGACGGCCAGCGCCGGTTCATCCTGATCGACGTCGGCAACGTGCTGGGGAACCAGGGGGGTGGCGGCGCCGACGAGCCGCTGCTGGCGGCAATCGACGACATCATCGCGCGGACCAGCAGACACGTCGACCTGTACGTCATGACTCACGAACACCTGGACCACGTGCAGGGGCTGCTGCACGCCAAGAGGAATAACCGCAACCTGACGATCGACAACGTCTGGATGACCGCGTCGGCGGACCCAGATTACTACACTCAGCACCCCGACGCGAAGAAAAAGAAGCTCGCGCTGCTCGAGACGGTGGCTGCCTTCGACGCACGCCTCGGGCCATCGGCTCGGCCGGAGGGCCTCATGGCGACGTTCGAGCTGAACAACCCGCGCAAGACCGACGATTGCGTCGAACACATCCGCCAGGCCGGCCTCCACGCGCCGGACTACCTCTGCCGCGGGCGCGACATCGTGGGAAGGCACCCGTTTAAGGCGACCGGCCTGCGCATCCTGGCGCCCGAAGAAGACACCAGTGTCTACTACGGCTCGCCAGGCCCGCACCTCGCGCCACCAGGGGCCAGCCCAGGTGGAGCATCGCCCCCTGGCGCGGCTCAGGCGGCCGCCCCGAGACCGCCGGCGGGGGTCGACGGAGGCGTGTTCTACGAGCTGATCGAGCGCATGAACGCTGGCCTGAACGAGAGCCTGCTCGCGATCGACCAGGCTGCCAACAACACGAGTCTCGTCGTTGAGCTGACCTGGCGCGGCCGACGTCTGCTATTCGTTGGCGACGCCGAGCAGGCGAGCTGGCGAATGATGGCCGACAAGGCGGGGCTGCAGCCCGTCGACCTGCTCAAGGTCGGCCACCATGGCAGCAAGAACGCGACCCCGCCAGCTGCGATTCTCGACCAAATCCTTCCGCCAGCGCGAAAGGATGAGGCGATCGCCATCGTCTCGACGCATCCCAATGCCGGCGAACTGCCGGAGGTCTACCACGGCGTGCCGGACCCCGACACCCTGGGCAGGATCGCGGCGCGGACGAGCAAACTGTATCGCACCACGGACGTGAACCCGGGCGAGCCGCTGATCGTCAGGCTCTCGGCTGCTAGCTGATCGCACTCGACGAAGCGCTCACCCCCCGAAGCGCACTTGTTCCGCCCTCACCCCCCAACCCCCTCTCCCAAGCGTGGGAGAGGGGGGACCTTCCACGTGGAGCCCCGGCCAGATTTTGACGGCGACCCGTTCACAGCCAGGGAAGGGTCCGCGAGCACGGTCAAGGCGTAGAATTAGACTGATCACGGGTCCACCAACGAGGAGAGAAAATCATGGCACAGACAGTGCAGGCTAAACGGCAGGCACGAAATCCAGACCACAAGATTGAGGTCGAACCGAGTCCGCGGTGGGTGCGGGTCGTATTCAATGGCGCGACGATCGCCGACAGCAAGCGGGTCAAGCTGCTGCGTGAGGGCGGCCATCGGCCGGTCTACTACTTCCCCACAGAAGACGTGCGCATGGAGTTGCTGGAGCCAACCGACCAGCACACGCAGTGTCCCTACAAAGGTGACGCCTCCTATTGGACGCTGCGGGTGGGTGACAGGGCAGCTGATAACGCCGCCTGGAGCTACCTCGAACCGTTCCCGGAGCGGGACGACATCAGGGGATACGTGGCCTTCTACTGGAACAAGGTCGACGCCTGGTATGAGGAGGCCGAGCAGATCTTCGCGCACCCGCAGGACCCGTACCACCGCGTCGACGTACTGGACAGCGCACGCCACGTCCGCGTGATGATCGACGCACAGGCGATCGCAGAGACCAGCCGTCCACGTCTGCTATTCGAGACCGGACTCCCTACCCGCTAC
>DASPXK010000084.1:0-7435 GCA_035637315.1 Chloroflexota bacterium | reverse complement strand
GGACCCTCTGCGGGCTCGGCGCCTCGGCGGTGAATGAAACGGCGCTACAAGGCGACCAGGCCGCGGCGGGCGCCGATGTGGACGGCTTCGGTACGGCTGCTCGCGCCTAGCTTGGCGAGGATCGCCGCCACGTGAAACTTCACCGTGTGCTCGCTGATCCCGAGGCGGCGGGCGATCATCTTGTTGGCGAGCCCGTGCGCGACGAGTTGCAGCACTTCCCCCTCGCGAGCTGTCAGTTCCGTTCCGGCCTCGAGGTCAACCGACCCGGCAGTGGAACGAAGCCCGCCCGACAGCAGATGGGCGCCGACTCGCGGGTCGATCGTCGTCAGACCGTTCGCCACGGCATGGACGGCCGCCACAAGCTGCTCGCCACTGGTATCCCGAGGCACGTAGCCCCAGGCGCGGCCGCCTAGCTCGTCCGCGAGCAACTCGTCGCCGGGGATCGGCCCGAGTACCACAAGCGGTACTCCCCGATCCGGTTCGGACGACAGGACTTCACGCAGCTCCAGCCCACCCGCATCGACGACGACGACGGCGGGCAGGGACTGGAACATCTCATCGGTGGCGGCGACCAGATGGTCGGCCTCACCGATCACCTGACAGGTACCCGACCTCTCGAGCAGCGAGCGCAGGCCCGCCCGGACTGCCGGCATGGCCGAGACGACGAAGACCGGAACCATCGGGCCTAGGCCGCGCGCCGCTCCGGCCGCCGCGGCAAGACCACGATCTCACGTGGCACACCGCCACGCAGCACGGCCAGCCGGATGGCGGCACCGGCTCGGTTCGCGAGCGCGTTCAGCAACCCGTCGACGCCTTCCAGAGGCTGGCCATCCAGAGCAACCAGCAAGTCCCCGACTTGAAGTCCAGCCCGTTGGCCCGGGCCACCAGGACGCAGCCCTACGATCAGCGCAGCCCGACCGGACGTGCTTGGCGCGCGGGCGGCCAGCCACGGCGAGAGCTCGACGTCGCGGGCCGCGATACCCAGCGACGGACGCTCCCAAGGCGAGGCAACGAGCTGCTCCGCCAGGTAGCTTGGCACCGCCAGCGCGAGGCCACCGGCGACCATCGCGTTGATGCCCACGACCCGGCCGCGAGCGTCGACCAGGGGGCCACCCGAGTTGCCAGGCCCCAACAGCACGTCGGCGCGGACTAGCTCACGTCCCTGCGCGGCTGGGTCACGAGATGGCGCGGTGCTTACCACGCCGACCGTGACCGCGCCGCGGATGCCGAAAGGGTGGCCGACAGCGAGCACCAGCTCGCCGACCCGCAGCCTACGTGCATCGCCTAGGCTGATGGCCGGTAGGGAGTTTGCGTCGATCTTCAATACGGCAAGGTCCTGTCGCTGGTCACGGGCCACGACGGAGGCAGAGAACCGGCGCCCATCGGGCAAGACGACATCTGCAACATCGCGCGCCGCGACGTGACTGTTGGTCACGAGCGTGCCATCGGACCGCCAGATGGTGCCAGCACCGGCTCCGCCCCCAGGCGGCCGGATCTCGGCGACGCTGGCCCGCACGCGTTCGGCCAACTCGGACGCCGCCGCGACAAAAGTCGCGAGTCCCGGTGAAGGGTCCCTAGTCGCGGGAGGCTGGTCCGCACCGCCCTCCGCCCCGTCGGCGTCGCCCTCGCGTCTGGACTCGTTTGTCTCATCCATCCTGTACTCTCACTTGCGCTTGACGGTCGCGAGTCAAGCCGCTGCTACTCGCGCTCGCCTATCGTCACGTTCAGGTCGCGCACCTCACCGCCGCGGATTATGCGCGCACTCGTCGCCTGGCCAACCTGCTCCGGGCCGAGCAGCGCCCGCAAGTCCTCGGTATGGCGGATTGGCCGGCCGCCCAGCGTCACGAGCAGATCGCCAAGCATGAGACCGCCGCGCTCGGCCGGACCGTTCGGCTCGACACCCACAACCAGCAGTCCGCTCTCCTGGCCGCCGAGACTCGTGCGCAGGGCGTCGGGCAACTCGACTGGTTGGCTGCTCAGGCCGAGAAAGGCCCGCTTGACACTGCCATGGCTCAGCAACGCGGAGCTGATGCGTTCGACGGTCTCGAGCGGGATCGCCAGCCCGGTCCCCTGGCCAAAGTGAGAGGTGGCAAGACCGACCATTTGTCCGGCGGCGTCCACCAGCGGCCCGCCGGAGAAACCGGGATAGAAGGTCGCATCAGTCAGGATGAAGCCGTCGAGCCGCCCTCCGCGCCACGAACGGGCCGGTCCGCCGAGCGCGCTGACGACACCGATACTGGTCGCGAGACTCGGTCCGGGACGGGCCACCACGAGCGCCAGGTGGCCGACCCTGGGCGACCGACCACGTTCGATCGGCCTGAGCCCCTGGACTTCGAGCCGCAGCAACGCCAGATCGGTACCCGGATCACGCCCCACGATCTTCGCGCCGACGGAGCGTCCGTCGGGCAGGCCGACTGAAAGGTCCTCCTCGCGCTCCAGGACGTGGTCGGCCGTAATGACCAGTCCGTCGGGCTGCCAGGCCACTCCGCTGGCCGCTTGCCGCCGACGACCCTCGACCCGGACGACCGAGTCCCCAGCCCGGCCGACCGCGTCGGCCAGGCCATCCGAGAAGGACGCCAGGACGCCGCTGCCGTCTCCACTTCGCTCGCTCATCGCCATGCCTCCTATTCCGAGTCCAAAGTCCAAAGTCGAAAGTCCAAAGTCCAGGACCGCGAACTGAAGACTTGACCATAGTGTGCGGGCGTGGCCCAAATGCTCGCATCCGTAAAAGGAGTAGGTGTGGCCTGGCCTTTGGACCTGTTAGTGGCTGGAGGTGTGGTTCCGAGTCCCGAGTTCCGAGTCCCGAGTTCCCAGTTCGGAGGCAGGGGCCGCGTGATGCGCGTAGCGCGGGGGCTTGTCCCCCGCTTTTTGTGGCGGGGGACAAGCCCCCGCGCTACGAACTACGAACCGGCTGCAGTCTGCTCAGGACCTCACGGGCGGCAAGGCGGCCAGGAGGGCGTCGATCTCCTCGGGCACGTTGTAGAAGTGCGGGGAGACGCGGACGCGGCGCTCACGGACGGCGGTCGAGATGTTGGCCGCTTGCAGCCCCGCGTGCAGCTCCTCGGGCGTGTGGCACTCACACTCGAACGAGACGATGCCGGACCAGTCGTCTGGCCCCCGGCGGGCCGCCGGGCGATAGCCGCGCTCCGCGAGGCCTGCCACCAGGCGATCGGTCAACGCCTTGATCCGGGCCTCGACCTCTTCCATCCCCACCTCGGCGAACAGGTCGAGCGCCGCCTCGACGCCGGCGATGCCCATCGCGTTTGGCGCGCCGTTCTCGAAGCGACGCGCATCTGGCCATAGCTCCAGGCTGTAGTCGAGGTAGGAGGGGCGCTCTACGACGCTGGCCTGGCCGACCATGACGACGTCCAGCTGGTCCTGAAGCTCGCGGCGACAGTAGAACCAGCCCACTCCGAGCGGCCCGAGCATCCACTTGTGTGACGAGAGAGCCAGAAAATCGACTCGGGCCTGCTTCACGTCGAGCCGCAGCGCGCCGACCCCCTGGATCGCGTCGACGGCGAGCAAAGCCCCCTGCTCGCGGCAGGCGCGGCCTATGGCGGCCAGATCGTTACGATAGCCCGTGCTGAACTCGATCCACGACAGCGCCACCAGACGGGTCCGAGGGTCGATCGCTTCCAGAAGCGCCTCGGGTGGCACGCGACCTTCGCAGCTCTCAACCAGGTCCAGCTCGACTCCCCGTTCGGCCAGGTTGAGCCAGGGATAGATGTTGGCGGGAAACTCCTGATCGGACGAGACGATCTTGTCGCCGAGCTTCCACCGCAGCCCGGCCGCCACCATCCCGAGCGCATCGGGGGTGTTCTTGACGATAGCGATCTCGGTGGGGTGGGCTCCGATGAGCTCGGCCAGCTTGCGGCGGGTGGTCTCACGCTGCGCCTTCCGCTCAGCCGAAGCGTGGTCGGCCTGGGTCGCCTGGGCCTGGGCGAAGCGCTGGACGGCGTCCACGACGCGAGTGGAGAACGGTCCGATGGCAGCGTGGTTGAGATACGCCCGTTCGCGTGTGATCGGAAACAGCGCGCGGTAGTCCTGCATCGCGGCACTCCCTGGCGGACGCCGCCAGTATAGAGCCTGCGAGGTTAGCGGCCAATGGGCCCGGCCGCGCGGGCGGCGCAGTACCTGCCGGGCGGCTAGGAGCGCAGCTGATATGGCTGCCAGGTCATGGCCCACTTCTCTTCGTACAGCCGCCGATTCCGATCCCAGATCGCCTGGTACTCCGCCGCGCTCAGCTGCTTGAAGCTCGCCTGCCCAAAATGATGCACGTACGCGTCCTCCGCGCACACTACCCGATACCCGGCCAGCCGCATCCGATGCGAGTAGTCGTCGTCCTCGAACAGCCCCACCTCAAACCGCTCGTCGATCGGCCCCACCCGCTCGTACGCCTCCCGCCTCATCGCCACGCAGTACATCGCCGCTACCCGGATGTCGAACGCCTCCCCCTCATGCTCCAGCCCATACCGCGCCGCAAACTCCTCCAGCCCCTCTAAGTCCCCATACTCCGCCTCGATCCGCGACTCGTTGCCCGAAAAGTTCGTCACGCTCACCACCAACCCAACCCTAGGATCCTCCAAGTGCCGCACCAGCCGACTCAGCCACCCGTTCGGTAAGACCGTGTCGTTGTTCAAGACCACCAGATACTCCCCGCTCGCTAGCCCCAGCCCCTGGTTGACTGCCGCCCCAAACCCCCGATTCTCCACGTTCACGATCGCCCGTACTCCTGCCCGCTCCCCGGCCAGCCCCCGCAAGTACTCCGCCGTCCCATCCCCAGACCCGTTGTCCACCACGATCAGCTCGACGTTCGGATGCAGCGTGTTCCGCAGCACGCTCTCCACACACAGCCGCGTGTACGCCAGGTTGTTGTACGTCACCACCACCACGCTCGCCCGCGGATGCACCCGCTCGATCCCCGCCTTGATCACCTCCAGCCGCGCCTGCCACGTGTTCGCCCGCGCCAGCTCCATCCGCCGCGCCCGCAGCTCCCCGTCTTCCTCCCCGACCGCCAGGCCGCCTGGTCCTCCGCGATGTACAAGTACTCCCGATACGCATACAGCTCCGGCATCCGCGTCGCCACCACCGGCTTGCCCTGGCTGATGTACTCGTAAAACTTGACCGGGTCCGTCGCCTCCGTCACCGCGTTCACCTTGAACGGAATGAGGCACGCCCGAAACTGCGCCAGGTACGCCGGCATCAGCTCGTACGGCTGCTGCCCCAGCACGTGCACGTTCGGCAGCCCCTCCAACTCCCCCATCGACACCCCAAACGTCCCCCCCAGCAGCACAAACGTGTACCCCGGCCGCTCCCGCGCCAGCCGCACCATCAGCTCCAGGTCAAACCACTCCGCGATCGCCCCAAAGTACCCCACCACCGGCTGCCCCAGCTCCGCCACCCCAGCCACTATCCCAGGATTCTGAAAATGCTCAAAGTCCGTCGCGTTCCGCGCTAAGACCGTCTGCGGATTCTGGCTCGACCACTTCTCCCACAACGTCTGCCCGCTCACCACCAGCAGGTCCGCGCCCCGCACCAGCCGCCGCTCCTCCGCCAGCAACGCCTGCTCGATCCCAGGAAACGTGTTCCACTCGTCCATGCAGTCGTACACGACCCGCCACCCAAATCTCTCCCGCGCCCCGTACGCCGCCGGCGCCCACGTCGCCACCTGCACCACCGATACCGCGCTCCAAATCCCATACTCCGCCCGTAACCGCCCCAAATCCTCGACCAGGGAGAGCGGTTCCAAGAATTGAGCCAGGTCAGTGGGGAACTCCCCCTAGTTGAGAGGAGGCCGCGAATTGCACCTCCCAGACGTTGTCGCGGAGCGGTCGAACTCGGAACTGGTTCCCAATGCCGGCCTGGAACCGGGACGCCGTTACGAAGAAGACTCGGTGACCAGCGTCGGCAAACTGCGACATGAGCTGCTGCGGCCGTTGCCAACGGAAGTCCCAATCGACGACCGAGAAGCAGATCACGTCGTAGGTGGACAGCCGTTGACGGAGCGGAGGCCTCGGCGCGGCGCGCGCGGCTGTCGCCCGTCCTGGCGGCGGTCGCCGCAGGCCCTTCAGGAAACGGTGGGCCTGGTCGGGTAGAAGACGCCAGATAGGCGGCCTCGACTCCGACCGCTCACAGTCTATGCCCAGCCCGGGGAGCCCAATCTAGGAGCGCAGCTGATGTGGTTGCAGTCGTCGTCCTCGAACAGCCGCACCCCAAACCGCTCGTCCAGCCCCCACCCGCTCGCACGCCTCAAGCCTCAGCGCCACGCAGTACATCGCCGCCACCCAGATGTCGGACGCCTCCCCCTCGTGCTCCAGCCCCCCTCAGCGAGCGGCGTCACCGCGGTCGCCAACGCGACCTCGTCGGACGCATTGGGTCGAACGGAATCCTGCGGCCGCCTTCCCGGCCTGCTCCGGCAGAGCTATTCCGTCGTGGCCGTGTCAGCCTGAGCTCGTGGCGGTCGCGGGCCCTTCCTAGTGGCCAGATTTCTACGTGCTGGACACCCAGATGACTTCTGACCAACGTCCACTACGCCGCTAAGACTGCCACGGCAAACAGGGCGGCGCCGATCGTAGTGCGGGCGGTGATGGTCTGGTCCGTCGGGTCCAGTGCCGAGGGCAGAGGCATCCACGCGGTGCCGTCGAACATTGCTAGGATCAGGCCACCTGAATCCTCGCCGGCCTCAGGGTCGTCGTCCCCCAGCGTCACCGTGATTTCAACAGCGGTGGGGACCGGGTCTCCGGTGATCGGATCGCGAAACTCGAGGTGAAAGATTGTGGCCCCAAGCTGGAACTCCGGCGGTGGCGGCGGAGCGCTCGATGACATCACCGGCTCAAGAACGGCCACCACCTCGTCGTGCGCGCCGCCCGCTGGCACGACAACCCGCACCGCTCCGTCAGCCGTCGTCAGGCTCCCGCCTTTCGCGGCAACCAGCGTCGTCGCCACCGGAAATCGGCAGCGCGGCGGAGGTCCGGCAGGCGGGCCGGGCGGCTTGATACGCCGCCCGTGGGGTGGTGGCTCGGAAGGCCGCCCGCACGGGGGCACGGTCTGACCGTAAGCGGGTCCCCAGCTGCCGGGCAGCGACAGCAGGACCAGGATGGCGGCAAGGCTCACGGACAACCATAGTGCGAGGCTCGCGGCACCCTGAGCTCTGAATCTCAGCTGCTTCACGTCCGTCATCTCCAAGTCCGGTTGGCCGCCTCGGTCGGCACCAGTATACGCGGACTACAAGCTAACATCAACTCAATTGCGATGCCGCGGCAATGGGTCCCGCAGCCAAGGGAGCGCAATCTAGGAGCGCAGCTGATGCGGCTGCCAGGTCATGGCCCACTTCTCTTCGTACAGCCGCCGATTCCGATCCCAGATCGCCTGGTACTCCGCCGCGCTCAGCTGCTTGAAGCTCGCCTGCCCAAAATGATGCACGTACGCGTCCTCC
>DASPXK010000083.1:0-8026 GCA_035637315.1 Chloroflexota bacterium | reverse complement strand
AGCACCTCAGCGACCGTCTTGATCGGCCCGGTCGGGATTCCCGCCTGTTGGAACGCCGCTATCCACTCCGCCGCCGGGCGTTGTACGAAAGCTTGCTGAAACAAGCGTGACAGCTCCACATGGTTGGCGACTCGGGCGGCCAAGGTGGAAAACCGCTCGTCGCTGACCAGTTCGGGCAGTCCAAGGGTTCGGCAGGCGGCCGGGAAGAGCCGGCTCGATGGGCCGATGTTTACCCATCGCCCGTCGGAGCACTTGAACGCGCGGTAGGCGCCAAGGCCGCTGCCCTGCGGGCCGGGCACCCGGCCGGTGCCCCAGTATTCGGCCGCGCGCCAGGTGAGCCACGAGATCGGCGTGTCGAGCAGGGTCGCCTCGACGTGCTGCCCGCGCCCGCTGGCCTGGCGGTAGTAGAGGGCGGAGACGATACCTAGCGCACCATACATCCCGGCTCCCATGTCTGTGACGGGCGTGCCGACTTTGACGGGCTCGCCACCGGCCGGATCGCCGGTCACGCTCATCAACCCGCTCATGCCCTGCGCGATCAGGTCGAGGCCCGCCAGGTCCGCGTACGGGCTTGCTTCCCCGAACCCGGAGATCGAGCAGTAGACGAGGCGAGGGTTGATCTCGCGCACCGTCTCCCAGTCACAGCCAAGCCTCTTCATGACGCCGGGCCGATAGTTTTGCACGAGCACGTCGGCGGTTCGGACCAGGCGGTAGAACAGCTCCCGCCCACGCTCTTGCTTCAGGTCGACGGTCAGTCCTCGCTTGTTTCGATTGACGACCAGGAAGTGGCCGTTCTCGCTTTTGTAGGCTGGCGAGCCATCGGAAATGTGGCTGTCCGAATCGGGACCTTCGACCTTGATGACGTCGGCGCCCAGGTCGGCGAGCAGCAATCCACAAAATGGCCCGGCGAGCGCAACCGTGCAATCTAGAACGCGGATCCCAGTCAGCGGTCCCCGCATTACGGCTCGCTCCGAAAACGCCACCCGCTCACGCGAGCCAGAACTGCTCCTCGCGCCAGTACGACGCAAACATCGGCGGCATGCAATCGGCTCGTTTACTGAGGGGCCTCAGCCGGCGTGGCGGCGCCGCCCGGCTTTGTCGGGATCTGGGTGGCCGCCGCGCCCGGCCCGCTGGTGGCGGGCCCCGGCGCCGGCTGGCCGGGTCGACAGGCCACAGACAGCAGCGTCGCCGAAGTCTCCGCCGCGAGCAGTCCCGGCCAGCGCGCACACAGCTGCCCCCGCGACGCTCGTCCACGCCACATCGCGATGCCTCTCCTATCCTGGTGGCCGGCATTGTAGACCCCCTTGTCATCTCGAGACGTCATCCTGACCGACGCGAAGGATCTCGGTCCTGAAACTGGCGTTCTGGGCGCGGCCCGCGGATAATCGCGCTGACAGCCAGCGTGCGGAGGTGAGCAGATGCGTGAGGCCTGGACAACGATGACGCGTCGGGCATTTCTAGCCCGGCTCGGTGGGCTCGGGGCGCTGGGCCTGATGTCGGCCTGCCAGCCCAGCGGACCACCTGGGGCGGCCAAGTTGACCAGCGGACCCATCACCCAGCCCACGGCTGCGCCGGCGATCGTCCCACCAACGGCCGTCCCGGCCCAGCCAACTTCTGCCATCCCGCCGCCGCCGAAGACGACGGTCAAGCGCGGCGGGCAGCTTCGCATCGCCCAGACCAACGACTTCGTCTCGATGGACCCGATTCACGCCAGCGGTCCAACCGCGCGGACCTGTTACGACTGGCTGCTGGCCTGGCGGCCGAACGCGCAGGGCCAGTACACCGTCGAGCCGAAACTGGCAAAGTCGTGGGAGACCTCCGGCAACAAGGTCATCTTCAAGCTCCGCGAGGGCGTCAAGTTCCACGACGGCTCTGACCTCAATGCCGATGCGGTCGTCTGGAACCTGAAGCGGATGGTCCAGAACCCAAAGAGCTTCGCGGCCAACTATTTGGCGGCTGTCGACAAGGAGAACCCGGCCCAGGCGGTCGATTCACTGACGGTGCAGCTCAACTTGACTCGGCCGAGCGCGGCGGTCCTCAGTTCGTTGAGCGACGCGAACGGGAACACGGCGATCGTCTCGAAAAAGGCCGCTGACGAGAAGGGCGAGGAGTGGCTCAAGACCAATCCCGTTGGGAGCGGGCCCTATCGGTTCGTTAGCTGGGGCTCCGGCGACAAGCTCGTGGTTACGAAGAACGAGAACTACTGGGCGATGGGGTTGGACGGCAAGCCGCTGCCCTACACCGACGGGATCACCTATCGGGTCATCATCGAGGCCTCGACCCAGTTCACGGAGATGCGTGCCGGGACAAGTGACTTCATCGAGAACGTCCGTGGCCGAGACGTGCCGGCGGCCAAACAGATCACGCACGCCAACTACGTCGAGTCCCCCTTCAACGGCGTCAAGCGCCAGTATTTCTTCAACTCCCTCAAGCCGCCGTTCATGGACAACCTGAAGCTGCGCCAGGCGGTCCATCACGCCATCGATCGGGATTCGATGGCCAGGGCGCTTGGCGCCGGGCTGGGCATCCCGCTGCCCTATGAGTTCGTCCCGGGCGCGATCGGGTACGACACCTCGGTGCCGTACTACGAGTTCAACCTGGACAAGGCGAGGGCGTTGATCAAAGAGTCGGGCGTGCAGCTTCCGCTCGAGGTGCGTTTGACCGCCCACTCGCGCGAGGTCGACCAGCAGCAGGCGCAGCTCATCCAGGCGATGCTCGACAAGATCGGTGTCAAAATCAACATCGACATCGTCGAGCGGGTCGCCTGGGGCGAGAAGGTCCGCATCCAGAACGACTTCGAGATGGCGAGCCGCCAGAGCGGCGTGGCGGTGGATCCAACCGACGATCTACTGGTCACCTGGGCCGAAGGCGGCAATTCGGCCTATCATCGGGCCAAGGTGGCCGGTCTGATCGGCACGCTCAACCAGGCCGATGCCGAATACGACCTGAAGAAGCGCCAGGAGCTGTTCGTCAAAGCCCAGCAGCTCATGCACGAATCGGCCTGGTTCGGGTACATGTGGTTCGAGACGGGCAACTTCCTTGTCCACAAGCGAATCCAGAACTTTCCGGCCGTGTGGGGCTCTTGGCGCGAGTGGGAATGGTGGATAGACGAGTAGACGAAGCTGTCAGCCATCAGCTATCAGCAGCCAGCCCTTTCGCACCGTCTGCTGACAGCTGATGGCTGACGGCTGACAGCTTGGAGGACTCGCATGAAGATCACCGGCATCACGACCGAAGAGTACCGCTGGCCGCGCCACAAGCCGATCACCAACGGGAAGCATACGTACACCCACTCTGGGCTGGGGCTGGTTAAGATCGAGACCGATGAGCCGATCACCGGCATCGGGCTGGGTGGGACCGGCCTGGTCGGGCGGGCGACCATCGAGTACCTCAAAAAGGAGCTGATCGGCGAGGACCCGATCGACGTCGAGCGGCTTTGGCACAAGATGTGGGTGCCCAAGCTGGTCGGCCGCCGCGGCCTGACTACCCGCGCGATCAGCGCGATCGACATCGGGCTGTGGGACATCCGCGCCAGGGTTGCGGGCCTACCGCTGTACAAGCTGCTCGGTGGGTTCCGCGATCGAGTCCCAACCTACATCGCGGGCGGGTATTACGAGGAGGGTAAGGGACTCAACGAGCTCGCCCAGGAGATGCAGGACAACGTGGAGATGGGCGCGCGGGCCGTCAAGATGAAGGTCGGCGCCGTCCCGATGCGTGAGGATGTCGAACGGGTGAAGGTGGCGCGAGAAGCGGTCGGGCCGGACGTGAAGCTGATGGTCGACGCTAACTGCGCCTACCGCTACTACGAGGCGATCCAGCTTGCCAGGCGGATCGAGGAGTACGACATCTTCTGGTTCGAGGAGCCCGTTGCGCCGGACGACTACGAGGGGCACCGCAAGCTGGCCGAGGCCACCAGCATCCCGATCGCGACCGGGGAGAACGAGTACACCCGCTACGGCTTTCGTGACTTGATCGAGCACAACGCGGTAGCGATCCTGAACGCCGACGCCAAAGTGTTGGGGGGTGTGACTGAGTTCATGAAGGTGGTCGCGCTCGCCCAGGCGCACGACCTGGACATCGCCCCGCACGGCTCACAGGACATTCACGTGCATCTTGTCTCGGCGATCGCCAACGGGCTGATCCTGGAGTTCTACCGTGACTCTGTCGACCCGATGTGGGGCAAGATGTACCATCACACGCTGCGCCTCAACGACGACGGCACCGTCAGCCCGCCCAACGTGCCCGGCATCGGAGTCGACCCCAACTACGAGGCCCTGGAGCCCTATCGAATAGCGTGACCGGACCAACCTATCTTGTCATCCTGAATTTTTCATTGTCATCCTGAGCGAAGCGAGGGATCTCATGCTTCCCGACGGGCGATCCAGACTCTACCTATGGACCGGCATGTTCGCGTAGGCCAGGCAGGGTAGCTCACGAGCTTGAGTGGATGCGGATTCGGTTTTGGGGCACGCGTGGCTCGCTAGCCAAGCCGGGACCGACGACGCTGCGGTACGGCGGTAATACCGCCTGCGTCGAAGTGCGGATGGCCGACGGCACGCTTGTCGTGCTGGACTGTGGGACCGGCTCGCATGAGCTGGGTCAGCAGCTCGTCGCGTCGGATGAGCAGCCCGTACGCGGGCATCTGTTGATAACCCACACCCACTGGGACCACATTCAGGGCTTCCCATTCTTCGCGCCGCTGTTCGTGCCGGGCTATGAGTGGGACGTTTATGCGCCTGGTTGCCTGGGCCAGCGGCTCGAGAGCGCGCTGGCCGGCCAGATGGAGTATGCGTACTTCCCGGTCAGCCTCGCGCAGCTGGGCGCGACGATTCGCTACCACGATCTCCTGGAAGGCAGCTTCGAGATCGGCGACGTCCGCGTCACGACCCACTACATGGGGCACCCCGGTCTCGCGCTCGGCTACCGGCTCGAGGTGGGTGGGGTCGCGCTGGTCTACGCTGTCGATCACGAGCCGCACGCGCGCTGCCCGCCCGGGCCGGCGGGCTCGACGACGGCGACCACGATTCACTGGGAAGACCGGCGCCATGTCGAATTCCTGGCCGGAGCGGACCTGGTGATCCACGACTCCCAGTACACGTCCGAGGAATACCCGAAGCGGGTCGGCTGGGGCCACAGCCCGGTTGAATGGGTGGTCGACTACGCCAGCGCGGCCGGTGCGAAGCAGCTGGCGTTGTTCCACCACGACCCCATGCGCGACGACGATTCGCTCGATCTGGTGCTGGAAGCGTGCCGCCAGCGGGCGGCCGCCGTCGGCAATCTGGAGGTGTTCGCTGCCGCCGAGGGACAGGTCGTCGAGCTGCCGGAGCGGGCGACCTCCGCGCCACCGAAGCCGGCGGCCGCGGCCGCGGTTGACGTTCCCGACGGCGTTTCGAGTGAGCAGCCCTGTGTCCTGATCTGCGACGATGATCCGAACGTCGTCCGCCTCCTGGCCGCGACGTTGCGCCATGAGGGACTGCGGCTGGTGGTGGCCAATGACGGCGAGTCGGCGCTCCGAATGGCGCGCGCCGAGCGGCCGGCGCTCGTGCTGCTCGACTGGCGGATGCCGGGCACCGACGGCCTGGAGGTCTGCCGGGCGCTGCGAGCGGAGGACGACCCGCGCCTGCGCGACGTGCCCGTAGTGCTGGTCACAGCCCAGACGGGGCCCGAGAGCACGGCCGCCGGCTTCGAAGCTGGGGTCACCGACTACCTGACCAAGCCATTCACTCCGCCGCATGTCAGGGCCCGCGTCCGCGCCTGGCTGCTCCGCGCTGGGGCGGGCAGCGCACCGGAGAGATGACGCTCGGACCGCCCGCGCTCGCCAGCCTGCGCAGCCGCCTGTTGTCGCTCGTGCTGCTGGCGGTCGTTCCGGCCCTGGCTCTGACCGTCTACACCTATCTCGAGGAGCGCGAGCTCGAGAAGGCACGGGTGAGGGAAGATGCGCTGCGACTGGCCCGGCTGGCATCAGATGACCAGGCGCAGCTCGTCCAGGGCGCGCGACAGCTCCTGGTCGCCCTGGCCCAGCTTCCTGAGGTCCGCGGCGGCGATCCGGCCGCTTGCAGCGCACTCTTCGCCCGCCTACTCGAGCAGTTCCCGTCCTACGCGAACCTCGGCGTGATCGGTCCGGATGGCACCAGCTCGTGCGATGCGCTTTCGAGTGGCCCAACGTTTCTCGGCGACCGAGGATACTTTCGCCGCGTGGTCGAATCGCTCGACTTCGCGGTCGGCGAGCACCAGATCGGTCGACTGACCAGAAAGGCCACCCTCAACTTTGGCTACCCCGTCCTCGACGACGCCGGACGCGTGCGGGCGGTCGTGTTCGTCGCGCTGGACCTCGAATGGCTCAACAGATACGCCGCTCAGGCCGAACTGCCCCCGGGCGCCACGCTGTTGGTGGTCGATCGCAACGCGACAGTCCTGGTTCGCTATCCGGATTCGGAGCGATGGGTCGGCCAGACTGCGCAGGACTCGCCGTTTCTGGGGGCCATCTCCGGCGGCGAGGACGAAGGGACGGTCGAAGCCCGCGGGATAGACGGTGTCGAGCGGCTGTACGCCTACACGCGGCTGGGTGGCCCGTCGAGCGCGGATGCCTACGTGAGCGTCGGCGTGCCCACCAGCGTGGCCTTCGCGGAGGCCGACCGTAAGCTCGTCAGAAACTCGGCCGCGCTCGGCCTGGTTGGCCTGCTGACGTTAGTGGCGGCCTGGGTCGGCGCCGATTTGTTCATGTTGCGCCGGGTCAACGCGCTCGTTCGGGCGACCAGGCGGCTCAGCGAGGGTGACCTCCGTGCTCGGACGGGGCTGCCCTACGGTCGTGGCGAGCTGAGCCAGCTCGCGCGCGTGTTTGACGATATGGCGGCCGGGCTCGAAGCCGCCGAGCAACGGAGGGCTGAGGACGCGGAGCTGCGTCGGCAGAACTTCGAGCTGGAGCAGCAGAACCTCAGCATCAAAGAAGCGAACCGCTTGAAAGGCGAGTTCGTCTCGATGGTCTCGCACGAGCTCAAGGCGCCCATCACCTCGATTCGCGGCTACGTGGACCTACTGCTCGAAGGTGAAGCGGGCCGCCTGTCGGCGGAACAGCGCGAGTACCTGACCATCGTCAGCGAGTCCACCGCTCGGCTCTTGAGCCTGATCGACGATCTGCTCGATCTGGCGCGGATCGAGGCAGGCCGCATCGAGCTCCACGAGTGTGCGCTGGACTTGGGTCGCCTGGTCCGTGGGGTGGCCGGGTCGATGCGGCCGTTGATGGAGGCGAAGGGTCAGCAGCTCGCGCTCGACGTAGCCGATCCGCTGCCGGCCGCCTGGGCGGACGCTGACCGGGTGACGCAGGTCCTGACCAACCTGGTCTCCAACGCCCACAAATACACCCCCCCAGGCGGGCGGATCTCCGTGGCCGCCCGGGCGGCAGATGGCCGGCTCGTGGTGGACGTTCGCGACACTGGGATGGGGCTCTCGCCCGACGAGCAGGCCCACCTCTTCACTCAGTTCTTCCGGTCTCGGAGCGCCGCGGCGGAGGGGATCAGCGGGACCGGCCTGGGCCTGGCGATTGCCCGTTCGCTGGTCGAGCTGCACGGCGGCCAGATCACCGTCTCCAGCGCTCCCGGACAGGGCTCGACGTTCAGCTTCACGCTGCCGGCGGCGCCTGCGTGAATCCCGCCCAGCCCAGCGCCCTGGCGGGATCGACGGGACTAGTCTCTGCGCTCTACGGGTTGCGTACCCGTGAACAGAGGTCGTGGACCGTGCAGCGACTCGGACCACATAAGGGAGGAACCAATGCAGGTCGGTGTTAGCGTCCCTAACTTCAGCCGATTGGGTACGCGCGAGGCAGTGGTCGAGATCGCCCAGCAGGCTGAAGCGCTGGGCTACGACTCGATCTGGACGACCGACCACGTGATGGTGCAGAAGGGCCAGGAGATTCCGTACGGCCACATCCTCGAAGCGCTGACCACCCTTAGCTACCTGGCCGCGTTGACCCAGCGCGTTCGGCTGGGGACATCCGTGATCGTGTTTCCCCAGCGCAACCCGGTCCTGG
>DASPXK010000082.1:0-3125 GCA_035637315.1 Chloroflexota bacterium | reverse complement strand
TACTCTCCAGATGTTCGTTCGGGAGCCTCAAGACCCAGACCCGAACCACATCCTATTTCTGCGCTGGCTCGCCGAACGGGGCAAGCTCGAGCACGACGTGGCCGGTCCGCCCAGCGGCACCTACTGCGCAGCCGCCGAGGGGGTTATCTACGTCGCGTGCAGCCAGAGTGGACGGCTTGGCCCTGGCCGGCTGCTGCTCTCGGCAGCAGCGTCTAGAGATCGTCGAGCAGAGCCAGCCTAGACGCCCGCTCCGTCCGGGCCTGGACGCGAGCCCGGGTCGGCAAAGTCACGAAAGGCGGCGACTGCGGTTCGGGCAGGGGAGGGGAGATGAGCGAACACAGCCCCGTCGCGGGGCGGAGCGTGGTCGCGGACGGGATGCGGATCGACTGGGACGCGCCGATCCCGATGGACGACGGGCTCGTGCTGCGGGCTGACGTGTACCGCCCGGTCGAGCAAGGTCAGTATGCGGTCATCCTGTCGTACGGGCCCTACGCCAAGGGCCTCGCCTTCCAGGAGGGTTACCCGCTTCAGTGGCAGCGGATGGCTGAGCAGCATCCGGACGTAAGGGCCGGCTCGACCAACAAGTATCAGAATTGGGAGGTCGTCGATCCAGAGAAATGGGTGCCGCACGGCTACGCGTGCGTGCGAGTCGATTCGCGCGGGGCCGGCAACTCGCCAGGCTACCTCGACTGCTGGTCGCCCCGCGAGACCAAAGACCTCTACCACTGCATCGAGTGGGCTGGTACGCAGCCATGGAGCAACGGCAAGGTCGGGCTGTCCGGCATCTCCTACTACGCCATGAACGCCTGGCAAGTCGCCGCGTTGCAGCCGCCGCACCTGGCGGCCATCTGTCCCTGGGAGGGCGCGTCCGACTGGTACCGCGAGGTACATCGCCACGGCGGTATCCTGTGCGACTTCGCGGCGAACTGGTATCCACGCCAGGTCATCTCCGTGCAGCAGGGGCGGGGCAACCGAGCGCCGAAGAGCCCCATTCACGGCGAGCCCGTGGCCGGGCCGCTCTACCTGGCGGACGAGGAACTGGACCGGAATCGGGCCGACCTCGCGGCGGACGTCCTGGCTCACCCACTGGACGACGAGTACTACCGCGGCCGGACGCCCGACTTCTCGAAGATCACGGTGCCGCTGCTGTCAGCCGCCAACTGGGGCGGCCAGGGCCTCCACCCACGCGGCAACTTCGAGGGCTTCAGCCGCTCATCGTCGGCGCAGAACTGGCTCGAAGTGCACGGCCTGGAGCATTGGACCCATTTCTACACGAACTACGGTCGCGACCTTCAGAAGCGGTTCTTCGACCATTTCCTGAAGGGGCTCGACAATGGCTGGGACAAGCAGCCCCGCGTTCAGCTCCAGGTGCGCCATGTAGACAGGTTCGTCGAGCGTCACGCGGACGAATGGCCGCTGGCCAGCACGCAGTGGACAAAGCTCCACCTCGACGCGGCCGACCGTCGCCTGAGCTGGCGACGCATCGAGGGGGCCGGCACGATCGAGTACGCCGCGCTCGGCGACGGTGTCACGTTCACGACGTCGCCGCTGACGCACGAGACCGAGGTGACCGGTCCGGTCGCCGCGAAACTCTTCGTCTCGTCCTCGACGTCCGACGCCGACCTCTTCCTGGTGCTGCGGCTGTTCGACCCCGAGGGCGAGGAGATCGTCTTCCAGGGAGCGCTGGACCCGCACACCCCAGTCGGCCAGGGTTGGCTGCGAGCCTCGCACCGCAAGCTGGATCCGCGCCTGAGCGCGAAGTACCGCCCCTACCACCCGCACGACGAGATCCGACCGCTCGGGCCGGGCGAGGTCTACGAGCTGGATGTCGAGATCTGGCCGACCTGCGTCGTGGCCCCGGCCGGCTACCGGATTGGGCTCACCGTCCGCGGCAAGGACTACGAGTACACAGGCAGGCACCACACAGCACCGGCGGTCCCCTATCCGGCTCGCGGGTGTGGGCCGTTCACACACACCAACCAGCGTGATCGGCCGCCCGGTATCTTCGGCGGCAAGGTCACGCTCCACACCGGCGACGCCAGGGGCTCCTACCTACTCCTGCCGATTATCCCGAGCCCCGCCTAGCGGATCGCGACGATCTTGTCCAAGGGCGTAGCCGTGACAGCGCGTAGTCCGAAGCTGCGCTTCTACCGAATTGTTGGAACCAGCCCGCCTGCTCTTGCAGACTTCATGTCGAACGAAGCGCTGGGCGCCCGGCCTCGCCGCCGGCTCTCGGCGCGAGATCGGGACCGCTGGCGTGGCGTCTCGCATCTCTCTTCACTCGCCGCCGCGATCACCAAGGCGCGTGACTCGCCCTGGCTCGGCGCGTACATCGCCGAACTGCGCGTTAGCCCGCAAGCGCCGATTCGCGTCGAACAGACCGGTCGCAACCCGTATCATTACACTCTCTGGGGCGATCCGGGGTGCTGCTCGCCGGCGTAGTGTCCGTGCACCCCGCCGAAGGACTACACTAATCGGCATGCACTTCGAGTTGTGGGACACCAGG
Organism: Chloroflexota bacterium; assembly: GCA_035637315.1. Lineage (GTDB taxonomy): Bacteria > Chloroflexota > UBA6077 > UBA6077 > JACCZL01 > DASPXK01. The sequence goes on along the minus strand of DASPXK010000082.1, from coordinate 619 downwards.
TCGCGCAATCTGGTCGAGGACTTCGAGTCCGAATCGGACGCTCTTGCCGCCGCTCATGAGCTGATCGGCTTGAACGCGCCGTCCTACCCGGGTGCGCTGGCTTTAGCTCGCCACAACGACGATGGAACGACGACCTGGTTGGCGATAGGTGACGCGCTCGCGAAGCGAGCAGTGCACGCCAAGCGGCGTCGGAAATCGGCTTAGGACCCTGGCAGCCAGCGCCCTGTAGATCGCGCCCGGCGCCAGCAGCCCCGAAGCCCGATCCGCGCTCAGCTCACGCCAACCGGCTCCTTGATGTAGGGCAGCACCTCCTCCGCTAAGCGACGCAGCGAGCGGAGGGCACGCTCGTGCTGGAAGCCGCCGAAGCACGTGACGAGGCTCAGGTGGGTCGGGCGGCAGTCGTCCACGTCGCGCTGGAGCTTGCGGATGCAGGTCTCGGGGTCGCCAAAGACCAGGCGGTCGACAAGCTCCTCGGGGGTTGGCTCCTGGGCCACCGGCGACGAGTTGGCGATGCCGTTATTGGCTGGGCCAGACCCGGCGCGGTAGTTCTCGGCTACGCGGTAGGTCCACAGCACGTGCTGGGTGGCCTCCAGGGCGTCCTGACGGTCGTCGGTCACGT
>DASPXK010000081.1:0-11696 GCA_035637315.1 Chloroflexota bacterium | reverse complement strand
GTTCCCGAGCCAGGTCAGGACGTCCTTGTGGACACCGTTGGGATGGCCGTAGCCGCTCGAAGAGCCCATGACGTCAGAGGGACCGGCGTACTCGGTGCTGCTGCAGGCCCCACTGCCGATCGCTACCGCCCCGCACTCGAGCGCGTTGGCGTGCCAGACGCCGAAGTTGTGGCCGTATTCGTGGAGGGCAACGCCGCGGCTCTTGCCCTCGAACGCGGTCGAGCCGAGGGCCGCGTTGAAGTCCCACGAGATCGACAGGTACTGGGTAGCTCCGTCACATGTCCCCTGGCTCTGGGCGCGAATCGTCGCCACGCCTCCGTTGCCGCACGGCGAGTAGTGCCACGCGATGACGATCCGGTCATAGGCGTTGTAGTCGAGCTCCGCGTCGGCGGCGGCGAGCGCCTCGTTCCCGATCGTGCCGGTGCTGCACGAGGCGGTGGACAGGTGTAGGGGCCATACACATCTGAGGCGCTGCCAACGGCGCCCCACGCGCCGACAACGCTCGTCTGCCCGTAGGAGGCTTCAAGGTAGAAGGCCCGGGCGGTCTGTTGGCTCGTCGAAGAGAAGAACAGGCTGGCTGTGTTTGTCTTGTTGGCATACGGATGGACGCCAACGCCCGGAGCGCTGGCCAGGATGATCGCTGTGCGCTGCGGGCCCATCGGGCCAGGCGCCGTCGTCGCGCGCCACGCTCAGCTGGTCGGCCACCACGGTGTGTTCGCCGGCCAACGCGACGCCGTTCACGCGGACTTGATCGCCCGGCTTCACCCCTCTCAGCGGGGCTGCCGAACCGCAGCCGCGTCTCACGGCCCACCCTCATGAGCCTGACGTGGTATTCGCTCCGTCCGTCTTCTTGATCGATGTGCCAGACCCGCAGCTCGCCCTCGAGCTTGACCCACTCCTTGATCAAAGGGCGGACCGCGTCCGGCAGCGCCGAGCGCTCGTCAGGCTGAAGTGCAAGGTCCAGGACGCGGCCCGGATCACGGGCGGCGATCTTGCTGAGCAGGTCGTGGCGTCGCTGCGCGGAGCGGATAAGCGCCTCGCGGGCGGCTTGCGACTTCGAACCGCCGAGCAGACCCTGGCGTAGGGTCTCGGTCAGCTCACGGGCTTCGTTGACTTGATCGTCATCCTGGCCCGCGGCCAGCGCGGTCTCGTGAGCGGCGACCGGCGTCGTGGAGCCAAGCAGCGCAACCAGCAGCCCCGCGCTGGGCACGATCGTACGCCAAAACATCCCTGCCCCCGTGGGACGCCGACGCGCGACAGCCCTGGTCGATCCCGACTCAGCGCGCAAGGTCGGGCCGAGCATCGCGGTCACTGAGCGGGGGTGTCAACATCGTGTACTCGTTCGCTACGTGCGTGACGCCTCCCTTTTCGGTCGACCCTCAGCAGCGAGACATTCCCTTCTCCCAGAGGGAGAGGGGGCCCTTTTCAGGCATCAGGGTGCAACGCAGCTATCTGAACCAGATCACGCCGGGCCATCGGGACCTCAAGTCCGCGCGAGCAAACGGACGTCGCAAGGTTCGACGGTCAGAGGGCGCCCTGGCCCGCGCCGACGAACGTCGGCCAGTCGCCGCAGTCATCGACCACCACGAGCGGGACTGTCGTCGCCTGGCCGGCTATGGCGCGCCGGATGGTGAAGGTCACCTGTTGGGGCGCGCTCGGCAGATTGGCCGTGAAATCGCCGCTCCCGCCGGTCGTGGCCCCGATGTCTATCAGGGCATTCGTCGCAGCCCCAAACCGGAGCGCGTGCAGCGTATTGTTCGGCGCCCCGGCGGACGCCTCGGCTGTGATCGTCACCTGGAGGCGGTCAGGTCCGCTCGCGGCGACCGCGACTTCTACGCTCGGACGCGGCGAGCAGGTCGGACGCGGGGAGGGTGTCTGAGTGGGGGTGGAGGTTGGCCTGGGGGTAGATGTCCGGGTCGGGGTGGGTGTTGGGGTCGAAATCGGCGCGGGGGTGCCGAGTGGCGGCGGGGCCGCGCGAACCTGGCCCGAGCTCGAGTCGACGATGAGCGATGATTCGTCGACCACCTCGAAGCTCGTGCCGAGCACCTCCTGGAGGCGATGGAGCGCGTCGTTGTCCCAGCTATCGCTCGGCGCGCCGCTGATGAACCAGGCTGAGCCATTGTCGGCCAGGAACATACCGTACCGCTGGAGGGCGACGAGGATGACTCGGACCTGGGTGGGATATGCGCTGGGGTTGAAGCTGGACTTGAGCCGAAACCTGGCGCCCATCGGCGGCAGGCTGGGGTCGGTGTCGGTCGAGGCATAATGGCGGGCCGGCCACAGGTAGCTGCGCTGGGTCCTGGGAGCCGTGAAGCGGAGCGCGTGGGTGATCTCGCCCGCCGCCACCTCCTCGTACCTGGCCAGCCCGGCCAGGATCGGCAAGCCGGCCGCGTCTGCCGACGTCCAGCCGGACGGCCGAAGGGCATTCGAGCCAAGATCGAAGATCGCGCCCGAGCCCGCGTGCCAGGAGGTAGCGGAGAGTTGTTCGGCGGCGAACAGCTCGGCCAGCACACAGCGGTCTCGCTCGACGACGATGACGTGGCTGTCGGCGCCGCCCTCGACCGGCGCATCGGGCGGGATCCGGTACGAGCCGGGGTCACTCTCGTCGGCGTAGTCAAAGGTGACCGACACCTCCGGCTGGGAGCCCGGCACGGTGGTGTAGGGGATGCCGATCGGCGCTCCAGCGTAGAGACCGGAGCCGAAATCTGGATGCAGCCCGGTCCCCGCGCCGATGGTGCGCACCCAGTCGGCGGAGCGTGGATGGACCGGCAGCCCGTCGATCCGCGCGTTCCAGACGTTGTCGGATGGGAGGAGCTGGCAGCCGCTAACGCTGCCACTCGCCGCCGTCGGCCGGCTGCCAGCAGCGACAACGATTGCCAGCGCCAGGCCCAGCCCCAGCGCCCAGAGCCCCAGCCGCGGTACCACGAGCCGCTTACCCCCGTACGCGGTCCGGCCTCCATTGTAACAGGGTTGGCCATAACGCCCTCACCCCTAGCCCCTCTCCCTGCCGCGGGAGAGAGAGGTTGCCGCCCGAAGCTCGCGGTGCCCCGGGTGACGCCCTCACCCCTAGCCCCTCTCCCTGCCGCGGGAGAGGGGAGCTTGCCACCTGAGGCTCGGGCTGCTATCGTTATGGTGTACTCGTCGCGGGAGCTCGGGGAGCCGGGCTGAGAGGGCGGCCATCTCCGCCGCCGACCGTCGTACCTGACCTGGGTAATACCAGCGTAGGGATGTGATCGGTCCTTCAGCACCGCCGGGCTCACCCGGCGGTGTTTCTCTTGCGCCGCAAACGACTGGAGGACACGATGGCTCGAGCCCACCGATCGCTCGCTCTCGGCCTCGCACTCCTGCTGGCCGGATGCGCCAGCCCAACGCCTGCTCCGCCTTCCGCCACGGCCGAGGCTCCCAAAGCACCGGCCGCGACTACCGCTCCCAAGCCGGCCGCCGCGACAGCCGCCGCCAAGCCCAGCGGCAAGGACACGCTGGCGGTCGCCATCCCCTCTGACATCGACAACTTCGACCCACCCAAGAGCTTTGGTGTCCCCAAACAAGAGCTGAGCTACAACGTCTACGAGCAGCTGGTTGACTTCAAGCTCAAGGACCAGCCAAACGGGCTGAAAGTGTCCGACGGCGACGCCTGGGCGCCCAGCCTGGCCGAGCAGGTCGACGTCGGCCCCGACGGCGTGACGTACACGTTCCACCTGCGCAAGGGAGTCCGCTTCTACCCGAGCGGCCGCGAGCTGGCGGCCGAGGATGTCCGCTGGAGCCTGGAGCGGCAGCTGGCTCTGACCGTTGGCTTCGGCAAGTTCGAGGCGAACGAGGCCAGCATCTTCGAGCCGAGCCAGCTCCAGGTAGTCGACCCGTTGACCGTGCGCCTGACGACGCGCGGCCACAACCCGGCCACGCTGGCGTTCATGCGCTTCATTCAATTCGCCGTCTTCGACAGCCAGGAGGTCAGGGCGCACAGCACGCCAGACGACCCCTGGGCTGAGAAGTGGCTCGCCGAGCACACGGCCGGCACGGGCCCGTATTACGTCGAGAGCCGCAATCCAGGGGTCGAGATCGTCCTGGCCCGCAATCCCTACTACTGGGGACCGCCGCCCGCCTTCCAGCGAGTCGTGCTCCGCATCCTCGGCTCCAAGGCCGACCGCTTGTTGCTGATCGCCTCCGGCGCCGTGGACGTCGACACCTACCTTGGCGCGGAGGAGATCGCCGCCCTCAGGCGCCAGCCCGGGGTGACCGTGTTGTCTGAGCCGTCGGTCAAGCGGATTCACCTGAACCTGCGTGTCGATCAACCTCCGTTCGACGACGTCAGGGTCCGCAAGGCGCTCGCCTACGCGGTGCCCTACGACCAGATCATCAAGACCGCGTATTTCGGCGCGGCCCGCCGGATGTACAGCATGGTGACTGAGGGGACGCCCGGTTACGACGGCTCGGTGCGTTACGACTACGACCTGGAGAAGGCGCGGCCTCTGCTGGCCGAAGCGGGCAAGGGGGACGGTCTGGCGACCAGCATCTTCTATGACTCCGGTGTGCCAGAACACCAGTCGGTCGCCGTCTTGCTGCAGGCTGAGCTGGCCAAGCTGAAGATCAACGCCGCGATCCAGGGCCTGCCCACGGCCCAGTTCCAGTCGCGGCGGCAGAACCGCGACCTGGCGGGCATCATCCTGGGCCAGGGCTCGCTCTGGCTGGACGATCCCGCGACGGTGGTCAACCTCTGGTATCGAAGCAAGGGCTTCGCCAACTACTCGAAGTACGAGAACCCGCGCGTGGACGCGATCTACGACCAGTGGGCCTTCTCGAGCGATCGGGAAGGGCGCGCGAGGGCCTTCGCGGACGTCCAACGGATCGTGGCGGACGATGCGGCGCTGATTCCGGTCGCCTCGGCCAACCACAACGTGGCGATGCGCGACAACCTGGCCGGCTACGTCTATTACATCGACTTCCTGACCCGCTTCCGGTTCCTGGCGCCGAAGGGCTAGCGAGGTGTCTCCAGGGCGGCCCGCCAGGCTGGTTGGCCAGCGGCTGCTGCTAGCGGGGTTCGCGGCCTGGGGCGTGCTGACCATCACCTTCGTCGTGTCGCGGGTCCTGCCTGCCGACCCGATTGCATTGCTAGCCGGGCCCCACGCTAGCGAGGAGGTGAGCCGCGGGATCAGATCCAGTCTGGGCCTGGACCAGCCCCTGCCGGCCCAGTATCTCAAGTACCTCAGTGGCGCCGTCCGCGGTGACCTGGGCCGGTCGTTTCGGACGGGCCAGCCGGTCCTGGCGGATCTGGGCGCGCGCTTCCCGGCCACGTTGGAGCTGGTCCTTACCAGCGGGCTGCTCGGCCTCGCGGTCGCGGTCCCGCTGGGGATGATAACCGCGGTGTGGAGGGGCCGCTGGCCGGACTACCTTGGCCGCGGGCTGACCTTGCTCGGCGTGGCCGTCCCCTCTTTCTGGCTGGGTCTGGTGCTGGTCTATCTCCTGTTCTTCCAGGTGCGGATCTTCCCCGCCCCGGTCGGGCGCCTGCCACTGGACCAGCCGCCGCCCCCGGGCGTGAGCGGGCTACTGCTCGTTGACTCGCTGCTGGCCGGGCAGATCGGCGTTTTCTGGTCCGCGCTCGGCCAGCTCGCGCTGCCCGCGGTCACGCTCGGGTTCGTCATCCTCGGCCCGATCGCGCGAGTGCTGCGGGCCAGCATGCTCGAGGTCCTCGGCGCCGACTACGTCCGTACCGCCCGCGCGATGGGGATACCGGAGCGCCGCGTGCTCGGACACCATGCGCTCCGGAACGCGCTCTTGCCCACGCTGACTGTGGCCGGGACCCTGTTCGGCAACCTCCTGGGCGGCGCGGTCCTGGTGGAGACGGTCTTCTCGTGGCCTGGGCTGGGCCGCTACGTGGTGGATGCGATCCAGGTATCGGACTACGCCTCGATCCAGGGCTTCGTCCTGCTGGCGAGCGTGTTGTACGTGGCTGTCTTCCAGACAGTCGAGGTCCTGTACGCGCTGCTGGACCCACGAATTCGGCTGGGCGGAGGGGCGGGGTGAGGGTAGGGGCGAAGCATTCGCGCGAAAGTACTCGGGAGCCGGCGACCCGGCGCGCGAATGCTTCGCCCCTACCGAGAACGACCGGCTCGCCCCTGCCGAGACCGACGGTCCGTCGTCGCAAACGCCCGCCCGGCGAGCTGCTGGGCGGACTGGGCATCGTCGGGCTCTTTGGGCTCGTGGCCCTGCTCGCTCCGGCACTGGCCCCGTACGATCCGCTGGCCACCGATCCGCAAAACGCGTACGTCGCACCGGGCGCGGGCCATCCGTTCGGGACCGACCGCTTTGGCATGGATGTCTTCTCGAGAGTCCTGCATGGCACCAGGGTCGACCTCTGGATCGTCGCGGCGGCGACGGCGATGGCGGCCGGACTGGGGATAGCGCTCGGCGCGGGGATGGGTTTCAGGGCCGGCGCGCTGGACTGGTGGGCGATGCGGTTGTTGGAGATGGTCCAGGCGTTCCCGACCCTGATCCTGGCGATGGCGGTAGTGGCGGCGCTCGGCCAGGACAGCCGCAACGTGATCGCGGTAATGGCCGTGATCGGCATCCCCTACTACGCTCGGCTCGTGCGAGCTGAGGTGATGCTGCGCCGCGGCTGGCCGTTCGTGGAGGCCGCCCGGGCGCTTGGCTGCGGACAGCTTCGGATCCTCGTCCGGCACCTGCTGCCCAATTGCCTTGGCTCGGCCATCGCGTACGCCGCCGTGAACGCCGCCTGGGCATTGTTGGTGGCGGCCGGGCTCGGCTTTCTCGGCCTGGGCGCGCGAATCCCGACGCCGGAGTGGGGCCTGATGATCAGCATGGGCGCCACGAACGTCGTGACGGGCGAGTGGTGGGTCGCGTTTTTCCCTGGCGCGGCCATCGTACTCCTCACAACCGGCTTGTACCTGTTGGCCGATGGGCTGCGTGACTGGCTGGACCCGCGGACGGAATGAAGAATGAAGAGTGAAGAATGAAGAATGAAAACAGGGCACTACTCTCAGTCCTCGGTCCTTAGTCCTCAGTTCTGGAGTAAAACGATGATCGTCGACGTGCACATGCATATCTTCGGAGGTCTCGACTGGAATCCGGCCGCGTGCGTGCAAGGGATGTCGCGCTTGTGGGCGCGGCTGGTGAGATGGTCCGGCGAGCAAGCGCGGCCGGAGCACTATCTGGATGTGGTGGCCGGGATCGTCGATCCGGATGGGAGCAAGTGCATCGCCCAGATGGATGAGGTGGGGATCGACGTCTCGATCATGATGCCGATGGACCGCGGCTACATCTTCCCGGACCAGCAGATCCCGATCGACGAGATGAACCGTCGCTGCGGCGAGATCGCGGGCCAGCATCTGGGCCGCCTCTACACGTTCTGTGGAGTCGACCCGCGCCGAGCAGACGCCGTCGAACTGTTTCGCCGGGGCGTGCTGGAGCACGGCGCGATCGGGCTGAAGCTGTACCCGCCCTGCGGCTTCTACCCGAACGATCCGCTTTGCTACCGCCTGTACGAGGCCGCCCTGGCGCTAGACGTGCCCGTCCTGATCCACACCGGCTACGCGGTGCCTCCGCTCAAGTCGAAGTACGCCCATCCCCTCTACATCGACGATCCGACGGCCGACCTACCCGAGCTGCGGGTCATCCTGGGCCACTCGGGCATGCCGCACGCCTGGGCGGCCGACGCGATCAGCCTGGCGATCTATCGCCCGAACGTCTACCTGGACCTTTCGCTCTGGTACGGCTGGCAAGATGAGGCCGAGCTGGTCAAGAGCATGCTCCTGATGCGAGACCGGGTGGGCATCGATCGCATCCTATTTGGGACCGACCGAACGGGCGCCCGCCCGAGCGAGCACCTACGCGGCTGGATCGACCAGCTTCGCGCGCTCCCCGAAACGGCTGCTCGGCACGGCGAGACCTTCACGCAGCGCGAGGTCGACCTGATCCTGGGCGTAAACGCCGCGCGACTGCTGAGGTTGCCGGGAATGAGGAATGAGGAATGAGGGCCCGTCTCATGCCTCCTTCCTCCGTCTCATTCCTTGATTGAGCCCATGCCTGTCGAGTGACCCGGGGCGCAGGCGAGCTAGCGTCCGGCCCGCTCGACCGTGACGTTCTCCGCGTCGAAAAGCCCCTCGTCCTGCTTGACCCCGTCCACCTGGATGTAGTCGCCCGCCTGGATCGTCGGGCAGCGCGACCCGCACAGCAGCCGCACCACCACCAGCCCGTCGCGGTTGGCGATCACCACGTACGGCGGCTCCGCTTCGGCGTGTACCTCCAGCACGTTGCCCTCGGTTCGGTAGTCGTCAAGCCCGAGCCGGTTCGTCCGCTCGCGCTGTTGGCGCTGCTCCTCGGTCAGCCGTCGTCTGCGAGGCTCGTCACTCTCGTGGTCTGGCGGAAGGGGAGTCGGCGTGGCCGTCGGCGCAGGCGTCGGGGTGATAGTTTGGGTCGCGGTCTGGGTCGGGGTCGGGGTCTGGGTTGGGGTAGCCGTGGGGATGAGAGTCTGGGTTGGGGTGGCGGTCGGGATCGGGGTCGCGGCGGGCAGGAGGGTGGGTGTCGCCGTCGCACTGGGCGTTGGGCTGGGGCTGGGCGTCGGGGTAGGGCTCGAGGTCGGGGTCGCCGAGGGCGTTGGCGTGGCTGTCGGACCGGGGTTGACGGTGGTGGTCTGGGTGGCGCTGTTGTTGGCCGGGTTGGGATCGGCTGAACCGGCGCTGATCGTGGCCGTGTTGGACAGCACCGTGCCACCCTGCGTGCCGGGGTCCACCTGGGCGCTGAGGGTGAAGCTGGCGTTTCCGACCGAGAAGGACGGGTTGGCGCAGCTGACCGTCCCGTTCGAGCCGACAGGCGGCGTGGTGCAGGTCCAGCCGCCCGGCGCGGCGATGGACTGGAAGAGCAGGCCGGCCGGCAACGGGTCGCTCAGTACGGCGTTGACAGCCGCCGTCGGGCCACCGTTCGTCGCCGTCAGAGTGTAGGTCAGGCTGGCTCCCGCGGGGACCGGGTCGGGTGAGTCGGATTTGGCGATCGACAGGTCGGCAAAGCCGATGTCCTGGCTGAACTCGGAAGTGTTGCCGCCCGGATCGGTCGCCGTGCTCACGAACGAGCCGTTCGGGATGGCGGTCGGGAACGACGCCGTGAAGCTCCCGTTGCAGCTCGCATCCGTCGTGACCGTCTTCGAGCCGAGCAGCGTCTCGCCCTCGCCGAATCCGGAAGGATCGGCGGCGCTGTTCGAGAAGAACTGGAGGGTGAAGGTCGTGTTCGGCGTGCTGTTGAGCGTCCCGCCGACTGTCGTGCTCCCGCCCGAGACGGCGAGCGAGTCCAGGACCGGGAAGTTCTGGCGGTTGTTCGGGCCTGTGTCGGCGTCGCAGGCGTCGTTCGGCGTCACACCGTCGTCGCCGAGATCGATGCCCAGCCGCGCATTAGCGGAGATCGAGTTGGACAGGATGCTGATCCCGCTGCCCGTGACGACGTTGACCCCGGCCCCACCGTTGAAGCGGATGACGTTGCCCGGCCCCACGCTCGTGTTGCCGGTAGCGCCGAAGTCGGAGCGGACGCCATCGCCGCTGTTCGGGACTGCAGCGGTCCCACTGGCGTCCGTCCCGATATAGTTTCCCTGGACTGAGTTGGCGCTGGACTGGAAGCCGAGGATGATGCCTGGTCCGCTGTTACCCGAGATCACGTTCCGTGCCCCGGCCGTTGGGCCGCCGATGGCATTGTTTCTGGCGCCATCCTCCAGCGCCACCCCGAAGAAAGAGTTGCCGAGCCCGACCGTGCCCGTCGCGTCGGTCCCGATGTAGTTGCCCTGGATCAGATTACCTGTCGCTCTTGAGCCCAGTAGATCGATGCCAGCCGCGGTGTTGCCTGATATTACGTTTCGCGCCGCCGCCGTCGTCCCTCCGAGGATGTTGTTCGGCGCGTCGACAAAAATGCCCACAGGCAGGCCCGGGCCTGTGGGGACGATAGCGGAGCCGGCCGCGTTAGTCCCGATGTAGTTCCCCTGGACAAGGTTGCCGGTCGCCTCTGAAAAGAAGATGAGGACGCCAAACCCTGGGTTTCCCGAGAGCACGTTTCCCGCTCCGGGCGCGGTTCCGCCGATGACGTTGTTAGCCGAGTGCTGTATGCTCACGCCGCCACGGTTGGCCACCGCAATGTTGCCGGTCACGTCGGTACCGATGTAGTTGCCCTGCACGACGTTCCCTGTGACCGGGCTCCCTGTGAGCCCTTGGAAGATATCGACACCAAACGACTGATTGCCGGAGATGAGGTTTCGGGCGGCGGTCGTCGTGCCTCCGACAGTATTGTTGGAAGAGGCGACGCCTACCCCAAAGCCGTTGGGGAGCGCAGCCGTGCCGGCGATGTTCGTTCCCATGAAGCTGCCCTCGATCCGGTTGCCGCCGGCGGTGACCAGCCCAATCCCATCACTGTAGAAGCGATTGATCACGAGCCCGCGGACGGTACTGCTGCCGGCCGAGATCACAATGCCGCTGGCAAATCCAGCACTGGCCCCGTTCAGCTCGACGATCGGCGAGCCCGCGAAGCCGGGTTGAGTTGTCCCATCGATCACCGCCGGGTCCGTGATCGTCGGCAGGGCGCTAAGCGGCTGGATGGTGCACGGGCAGGGGCCGGGGATGTTGAAGGCGATCAGGTCGGCGCCTGGGTTGGCGTTGGAGTCGAGGATCGCCTGGCGCAGCGAGCCAGGTCCGGAGTCATTGGTGTTCGTAACCGTGAAGGTCGAGGCGTAGACTACCGGCGCGGGGCGCGGTCCCAGCACCAGCCCGAAGGCGAGCAGCGCCAGCAGCGTGGCTCGATGGAGCGATCGCATGGCCCGGTGCCGCCTGTCCCTCATCAGCTTGGCTCCCTCCCGCTACTTAGAGAACGTCCTCCCATCAATAAAATGCCGTTTGGGGCCAAAGAACGGGCATGGAGGCCTCCGACACAACTGTTGCGGCTGCCGGATGCATGGTCCTCCTGAGCCCTTACCGTCCGACGGGGGCCGGCGCAGGTGCCCGCTGGGTGCGCATGAGATCCTTCGCTTGGCTCAGGATGACAAGGGGGCTCAGGATGACAAGGCGGCTCGGGATGACAAGGCGGCTCGGGATGACAAGGGGGCTCGGGATGACAAGGGGGCTCGGGATGACAAGAGGGGCTCGGGATGACAATAAGGGCGACTCAATCCTCAGTCCCCAGTCCTCAGTCCTCAGTCCTCAGCCCCCAGTCCTCAGCCCCCAGTCCTCAGTCCTCAGTCCTCAGTCCTCAGTCCTCGTCTTGTCGAGCTCCCGGCGCGCGAGGGCGAAGACGGCGTCCAGCATTCGCTCGGTCAGGCGGCCCGTGTTCGTGTTCTGGCGACTCGGGTGGTAAGAAGCGATCAGGACGGGCAGGCCTGGCCCGAGCCGGTGGCGAGCGCCGTGGGCGAACGTGAGCCGGGGGAGCCGGTGGCCGCGCTCGCGGAGGGCTCGCAGGAAGCCGTCGAAGGCGATGCGACCCAGACAGACGACAACCCGCAGGTCGCTCAGCAGGTCGAGCTCGGCGTGGAGGTACGGCCGACAGTTGATTAGCTCGACGGGCAGGGGCTTGTTGCGAGGAGGCGCGCAGCGCACGACGGCCGTGATGTACGCGTCGCGCAGTTCGAGCCCATCGTCGCGGTCGACCGAGAAGGGCTGGTTGGCGAAGCCCGAGCGGTAGAGCGCCCGGAAGAGCCAGTTGCCGGACGCGTCGCC
>DASPXK010000080.1:0-9545 GCA_035637315.1 Chloroflexota bacterium | reverse complement strand
GCTCGGGCTGTGCTCGGGCTGTACCCGTTGGAGGCAGGTCAGGTCCTGTTCGACGGCCGGCCTGTCGAGGAGATTCCGCCCGCTGAGCGGGCAGCTCGAACTGGGTACCTGCCCCAGGACGCGTATCTCTTCTCGGGGACCGTGCGTGACAACGTGCGGCTGTTCGAGGGCGATCGTTCCGCGACGCCCCCACCCCCCCAACCCCCTCCCCCAAGCTTGGGGGAGGGGGTTGGGGGAGGGGGCGTGGGCAACCCGGCGGACACGGTCCAACACTCGATCCGGCTTGCGGCGCTGGCGGAAGACCTGCGCGCCTTTCCGGCTGATCTGGAGACCGAGATCGGCGAGCTTGGGATTCGCGTTTCCGGTGGCCAGCGCCAGCGGATCGCCCTGGCGCGAGCGCTAGCAGCCGCCCCGCATGGGACGCCTGGCCTGATAGTGCTGGACGACCCATTCTCCGCGGTCGACCTGGACACCGAAGCCAGGATCGTGGCTGGCCTGCGCGAGGCGTTCGGGCCCTCGGCCCCGCCAGGGCGGCGCGCGACGCTGCTGCTCTGCTCGCATCGATTGGCGGCTTTTCCTCAGGCTGACCTGGTGGTGGTGCTGGGCGATGGCCAGATCGTCGAGCAAGGCACCCACGAGCGGCTGATGGAGGCCGACGGGCTGTACGCACGCATCTTCCGCGCCCAGCGTCTGGCAGCGCGGACGGTCGCGTCACCCGCTACCAGCCCAGCTCTGGAGGCCGTCAGGTGACCGGCGTCGGGCGGGCGGCGCCCCCGCCAGCCGGAGCCCTCCGCCAGATCGGATCGATCCTGCGGCCGTGGCGCTGGCTGTTGGCGCTGGTCGGCGGGATGGTGCTGCTGGCGGCGCTGCTCGAGCTGGTGCCTCCGCTGCTCGTGAGACGGATCGTGGACGAGCACCTTGCACCAGGCCGGGCGGACGGCCTGCTGGCGCTGGCCGCGCTTTACCTGGCAGCGACGATGGCGGCGGAAGGGACCGCCGCGTTCGCGACCTACCTGACCGCCGTCGCCGCGCAGGGCGCCTTGCACACGTTGCGGGTCCGCCTCTTCGGCCATCTTCAACGACTTCCGATCAGCTATTACGACCAGACCTCGCTCGGCGACGTTATCAGTCGCTGCACGGCGGACGTGGAGACGATCGACACCCTGTTCACCTCGGGTGTGGCAAAGGCAGTCGCCGATCTGCTCAGGCTGGCGACAGTCTCGGTTGCGATGGTCGCCTTGAGTCCGCCGCTGGCCCTGGTCGCCACGCTGGTCGCGCCGCCGCTGGCGGTCCTCACCCGGCGCTTCCAGATTCGCGTCAGGGCGGCCGAGCGAGACAACCGAGCGGCGGTCGGTCTGCTCAACTCGCATCTGCAGGAAGACCTGGGCGGGGTGGAGGTGATTCGCGCTTTTCACCGCCAGGCGGCCTTCGTCCACCGCTTCCGACTGGCGCTCCGCCAGACGCTGGCGGCTTTCAACCGGGCTACATTCTACGCGGCGCTGTATCAGCCGAGCGTGGCGATCCTGGCCGCGGCGGCCACCGCGCTGCTGCTGTGGGCCGGCACGGGCGACCTGTTCGCCTCCTGGGACATCTCGCTCGGCACGTTGACGGCGTTTGTGCTGCTGTTCCAGCGCTTCTTCAAACCGATCACTGCGCTCGGCGACGAGTGGCAGACCGTCCAGAGCGCGCTCTCGGGCGCCGAGCGCATCTTCCAGGTACTGACTGAGCCCGCCGACCAGGCCGGCGATGGCTTGGACGGTGGCCAGGCGCGGCATCCCGCAGCCGTCCGGCCACCAGAGGCAGCCTCGTCTGCCCCGGCGATCGAGCTGCGCGGGGTGACGTTCGGCTACCTGCCCGGCCGGCCGGTGCTACACGACGTGTCGCTAGCGGTCAGGCCGAGCGAGCACGTCGCACTCGTCGGCCGGACCGGGGCGGGCAAGAGCAGCGCCATCCACTTGCTGGGCGGCCTGTACGCAGCCTGGTCGGGCAGCGTACGGGTGGCAGGCGTGGACCCGCGCACGCTGGACGCGTCCCAACGGCGTCGGGCGATCGGGGCGGTGCCGCAAATGGTCCACCTGTTCAGTGGCAGCGTGGCGGACAACTTGACACTGTACGATGCTTCTATCGAAGGCGATGCTCTCGAGCGGGCCGCCACGGTGACCGGCGCCGACACGTTCGTCCACGCGCTGCCCAGAGCCTACGACACCCCGCTGAGCGGGGCCGGGCGAGGGAGCGGCGTGCAGCTCTCGGCCGGGCAGCTCCAGCTGCTGGCGCTGACCCGCGCGCTCGTCTGTGAACCGGCCGTGCTCTTGCTCGACGAGGCGACCGCGGCCATCGACAGCGCCAGCGACGCCGCCTTTCGGGCGGCGCTGCGCTCGGGGGCGTTGGGGCGCGGTTGCGCCGTGCTGACGGTAGCCCACCGTCTGTCCACCGCTCGAGAGGCCGATCGGGTAGTAGTCCTCGAGGCCGGCCGGATCGTCGAGGAAGGACCGCCCGATGCGCTGGTCCGGCGAGGCGGGCGCTGCGCCGCGCTGGTCGAACTTGAGGAGGCGGGCTGGGAGTGGCGGACCGACGGAGACGTCGCTGACCCATGAGCGCGGAGCGGGCCGGCGACGAATCAGAGCGCCCCGAAACGTCGAGCCGAGCCGAGAGCCAGGCCGGGCTGTGGCCGCTGGCCGGCTACTTCTTGAAACTCGGCACGGTCGGCTTCGGCGGACCGCCCGCGCTGGTTGGCTTCATGCATCGCGACCTGGTCGAGCGGCGCGCCTGGGTCGACGAGGAGACTTACAAACTGGCCTTAGCGCTAGCTCAGATCATGCCCGGTCCGCTCGCCGCTCAGACGGCCATCGCGATCGGGTACTTTCAGGCCGGAATCGTCGGTGCCACGCTGGTCGGACTGACCTTCGTCCTGCCGTCGTTCCTGATGGTGGTGGCCATCTCGGCGCTGTATGTGGCGTATGGCGGGTTGTGGTGGATGCAGGCCGCGTTCTACGGGATCGGGGCGGCGGTCATCGCCATCATCGCCATCGCCGCGTACAAGCTCGCCCGCTCGACGAACAAACGCGACCCGCTGTTGTGGGCGGTCTTCGCCGGGCTGGCGTTCGTCACGGTCTGGGCCCAGGCCGAGCTGGCCGAATTCTTCATCCTGGCGGGTCTGGCGGTCCTGCTGGCCAGGGCGCCCCCGGCCTGGCTCAAGGCGCGGCTGGCCTTCATGATGGCCGCTCTACCGGCCGCGAGCGATCTGGCGCTGCCGCTGCTGCAGATTGCACCGGCCCCAGGCGGGTCCACGACCGAGGTGCTGATCCAGATCCTGTTGTTCTTCGCCAAGGCTGGCGCCTTCGTCTTTGGCAGCGGGCTGGCGATCGTGCCCTTTCTCTACCAGGGCGTGGTCCAGCAGTTCGGTTGGTTGAACGAGCACCAGTTCGTCGACGCGGTGGCCGTGGCGATGATCACGCCGGGCCCGGTCGTGATCACCGTGGCCTTCATCGGGTACCTGGTCGCTGGCCTGGGCGGGGCGACGATGGCGGCCATCGGAATCTTCCTGCCCGTGTACATCCTGACCATCGTGCCGGCTCCATGGTTCAAGCGCCACCGCGACAACGCCCAGCTCAGAGCGTTCGTGGCCGGCGCGACCGCGGCCGCGACCGGCGCGATCGCCGGCGCGGTCGTGGTGCTGGGTCAGCGCGCGATCTACGACCTACCGACCGGCGCCATCGCTCTGGCTAGCCTGGGCTTGCTCTGGCGCTTCAAGCTGACCGAGCCGGTCCTGGTGCTGGCGGCCGGCGCGGCCGGCTTGGTGCTGTGGCCCCTCCGGTAGGGGCGTGATTCATCACGCCCGTCGTCGCTTCCCTTCAAGTCCCCCCTTCCCTTTAGGGAAGGGGGCTAGGGGGTTAGGTAGTGCGCGGAGCGGCCCGCACGATGCTGTAGCCGCTGCTGGCTGGGGCGCCAGGCGCGCCGTCGGAGGCGATCTCGGCTAACCGATACGCCCGCTCGGCCGCCGGCACGCTGCCGCGCGCCAGGACGAGCAGCCCGCCAGTGTCCGCCAAACCGCCACTCAGACGGCCGTCCGAGCCCACCTCCACGACCGCGTACCGGATTCCCCGCAGCTCCAGCCAGGAGGTGAACACTCGCTGCAGCCGTCCCTCGGTGAGCGACCAGTCACGAAAGGTGGCCCGGTCGACCGCCACCACCTCGCCCGGGCGATAGCTCGACTCGAGCGCCTCGAGCGACGCCAGGAGCCGCGCGTTGGTTCGCCCGTCGCGGGCAGCGTCCGCGTAGAAGCTGGTCAGTGAGACCAGCGAGGTGATCCCCAGCACCGCCACCCCTGCCCACAGGCCGTGACGAGGCGCGGACCCGACTCCAAACGCCATCACTGCGCACGTCGCGACCGCGGCCAGGATGAGCGGGGTGAGCGGCGCGAGGTAGCGGGCGTTGCTGACCAGCGGCACGTATTGGCCGTTGAACAGCGGGAGGACCAGCAGGCCGGACGTGCAGACCAGGGCCGGCAGCGGCCGCCCGCGGCGCCATGCCCACCCCAGACCGACTACCGCCAGGATCAGCGCCAGGACGAGGACCGGATGCCAGGCCGGTGGCGGTGGCGTATCGCGATCGTTGAGCAGTCCCGCCAGCGCGGCGCCGAGCGCGTACACCAGCCGCCCGAGGCGCGCGAGGTAGGTGGCGAGATCGAGCTGCTCGCCCCGATTGTAGAACGTCTGCCAGCGCTGGGCCTCGGCCAGAGAGCTGAGCCAGCCAGCCCGAACGTTGTAGGCGATCGTGGGCGCCTGGGCGAGCACGAACGCGCCAGCCCCGGCGTACGGCCATGCCGTCCGCAGCCAGGCTCGCCCGCGCCAGAGGCCGAAGGCGAGGAGGCCCGGCAGCAGCGCCAGCACCGAGGGATGGGTCTGCAGCGCGAGGCCGAAGGCGAGCCCGGCCAGGACCAAACCTGAGGGCGAACCTAGCCCCCGCGAAGCGCACTTGTTCCGCGAAGCGCACTTCTTGGCTGCCCCCTCTCCCAAGTTTGGGAGAGGGGGTTGGGGGTGAGGGCGCCGGACCAGCAGCCAGCAGCCCAGCGTGGTGAACAACGGCGTGATGCAGTTGGACCAGGCCACGTGGCTGTTGACAACCACCTGCTCGGCATTCACCGCGACCAGCAGAGCGGCCGCCAGGCCAGCCCAGCGACCCCGCTTGACGTTGCCAGCCAACTCTCGGGCCAGGAGATACGACGCGCCCACGGTCAGCGAGCCCACCCCGAGGACGAGCAGCCGTGGAAGCCAGGGGCTGGGACCAAGGACCCAGAGCAGCGCGGCCAGCAGGTAGTTGAAGACCGGCCCGATGTACGGGTCGTCGTTGGTGAGCGGCAGCGCGTGGTCGCGGACGATCCTCAAGGCGACGAGCGCCTCGTCACCCTCGTCCGTGAAGATCGGGATGGTCCAGAGGGCTGGCCAGCGGACGAGCGCCGCGCAGGCCACGAGGCATGCAGCCGCGGCAAGATCGGCCAGGGCCCAGCGGCGCGCGATCGCTGCTCCGAAGCGTTGGAGGGCCGCGGCCGGACCAGCGCTCGCGCCAGGAGGCTCGCCGCGCGGTCTGGGGAACGCGAGGCTCACGGCGCCAAGCGGTAGATCGCGTGGTGGTCCGAGAAGTAGAGCGCTCCGTCTGGACCTGTCCGAACGTAAAGCCGGCACGGTTGGGCGACCACTTCCGGATTCCCGGACCGGCCGTAGTCGGGTGGCTCCAGGCGCAGACGCCACAGGGAGCCGGTGTTCCAGTCGCAGAAGAACAGGTCATTCTGGAACTCTGGCATCAACGAGCCGGTGTAGAACGCCAGCCCGGTTGGGCCGAGACGCTCGAGCCCGGATTCCCAGACCGGGTCCACGTAAACGGTGTCGTTCTTCGTCGAGCGACCGGCAACCTCAGGCCAGCCATAGTTCCCACGCGCGACCACTCGATTGACCTCGTCGTGGCCCTGCGGGCCGTTGTCGGTCACGTACGGTAAGCCGGTCAGGGGGTGGAAGTCGAGCCCGAACGGGCTCCGAAAGCCGGTCGCGTAGGCTGCCTGGCCCGGGAACGGGTTGTCGGCGGGAATCGAGCCGTCGGGATTGAGCCGCAACAACTTGCCATGTGGGTTCTCCAGCTTCAACGCGGCCGTCCGCTGGGCCACGTCGCCCATTGCCACGTAAAGCTTGCCATCCGGGCCGAAACCGATCCGGCCGCCGTTGTGATCGCCGTTGACGTTTTCAGGGCTCGGCTTTCCGATCGGCAGGTTGTCCAGGATTACTTGCTGGTCAACACCGCGACCGCCCGATTCGGTCAGACGCACCAGTCGATTGCGGCGCGGGTCATTTGTCCCGGGCCGTGGCTCTGAGTAGAGCACGAAGAACTGATGGGTGCGCGAGAAATCCGGGTCGAGCGCGAGGCCCAGCGCGCCCTGCTCGAGACCCTTGGTAGTTGGCAACGTGATGATCGGCTCCGGGCGCAGCGCGCCGCCCTCGACCAGGCGGATTCGGCCGTCGAGCTCGGCCACGAACATCCGACCGTCCGGAGCGAACTCGAAAGCGACCGGCATCGCCAGGCCCTCGACATAGGTCTCCTGGTGAAGTTGCGGTCGCGGGACCGGCGTGGGCGGGGTTGGCACGGCCCGTGGGAAGTCTGGGTCGCGACTCGATTCGGTCGCGCTCGCTCCGCGCTGGGCTGCCGCGCTCCGGCCCGGCTTCTCAGTGGAGGCGCTCCGCCCCGGCGAGCAGGCCGCGGCGGCGATGATCGCGGCAAGAGCAAGGACGCCGAGGGCACGAGCCATGACTGGCTCGCGAAGTATAGACGAAAGTCGAGAGGAGCGAGTCGCGAGTAGCGAGCAGCGCTACTCGCTACTCGCTACTCGCTAGGCGATGTGCTTCTGAAGCTTGCCCAGAAGGGCCATCTTCGGCATGAAGCCGACAAGCGTCTCGACGGGCTGGCCCTCCTTGAACAGGATCAGGGTCGGGATTCCGCGAATCCCAAACTTCTGCATGGTGCTCGGGTTCTCATCGACATTGAGCTTGGCGATCTTCAGCCTGCTGTTCTGCTCCTCGGCGATCTGCTCGAGGACGGGCGCGATCAGCTTACAGGGCTGACACCACTCCGCCCAGAAGTCGACCAGCACCGGAGTAGTCGACTGAACCACCTCCGTCTCGAACGTCGAATCGGTCACGGCAACCGGATGTGCCATCTTCGTTTCAGCCTCCGGGGCGATTCGCCTAAGCGTCGCCCTCTATTCAGTATAACGTGCCCGGCGGCCGGGTATTCCGGGCGTCTCGGGAAACGCGCCGGCCGCGCGAAGCTGGTCGCGTAAGTTGGCTAGCCCTTCAGCGGCGGTGAGGACTGGCACGTCTGGAAAGGCGGCCCGGAACCGATCCATCTTGAGCCCCGCCCGCAGCGGGCGCGGGGCTAGCTGGTTCATGGTGGCCGTCGGGACGGGCTCGATCAAGGTCGAATCCAGTCCAAAGCTCTCAGCCGCCAGCGTGGCGAAGTCCGCTCGAGCCAGGACGCTCGCGCCTACGGTATGGTAGGTCCCGTTGGCGCGGCTCAGCGCCAGCGCCAGGACCATCTCAGCCAGGTTATCGGCCAGAGTCGGCGAGCCGATCTGGTCCTGCACCACTCGCACTCGCTCGCCAGCGCGCAGCTTGTCCAGGAGCCAGACAACGAAGTTAGGTCGAACGCCCGGGGCGTAGCCGTACAGGACGGTCGTCCGGGCCACTGACCAGCTTCCGCCGGCTCGCGCGACGGCAAGCTCGCCGGCTAGCTTCGTCTTGGCGTACCAGCCGAGCGGATTGGTCGCGTCGTCCTCCGAATAGGGTCCCGCCTGGCCGTCGAAGACGTACTCTGTCGACAGGAAGACCAGATTGACTCTTCGCGCCACGCAGGCCTGGGCCACGTTGGCCGTCCCAGCCGCGTTGATGGCCCAGGCTTCGTCGCGCCTGCGCTCGCAGCCGTCGACGTCCGTCATCGCCGCGGCGTGGATGACGCTATCTGGGCGAGCCGCCTCCAGCACTCTGCCGACCGAAGCGGCGTCGGCCACGTCGAGCCTCCAGAAGGGGAAGTGGCCAAGGTAGCTGTTCTTGCACTCCCCACGCGACGCGGCAAGCGGCTCGGCTCGCCCGGTCTGGACAAGCTGGTCGAGGAGTTTCGTGCCCAGCAGGCCGTTGCTGCCGGTTATCAACACTCGGGCCATCGGGGTCTTCCGTCGGGCTCTATAGAGGCCGTCGCAATGGTGGTCGTAGCGCGCGGGCTTGTCCCCCGCTTGGTTGGGCGGGGGACAAGCCCCGCGCTACCAGCCTTGTCGTCCGGGAGCCCTGGATTATAGGTCGCCACCCGAACGTCCCTTTTGCAAGCGTTTGCAACTAGCCGCTATGGTATCTGCGGAATAAAGTGGGCTGCTTGCCGCGTTCTGGTCGGGTGAAGCGATGGCGAAGCGAATCGAGATAGTTGACCGCCTCGACCAGCCGACACGGGCGGCCGTCGACGAGCTAGTCGAGGAGGCTACGTCATCCGACGGAGTGCCGCCGGTCGGCGAGCACAAGTACTTGAAGCTGCGCAGCGGCAGTCCCTCGGTTCGAGCGCTGCTGGCCTACGACGGCGAGCGTCTGGAAGGATACGCGCAGCTACTGGTGGCCGCACCCGAGGTGACCGCGGAGGTCATGGTCCGCCCCAGCGCCCGCCGCAGGGGCGTCGCCAGCAGGCTTGTGGCCGCCGCCCGCGACCTGGCCGCCGAGAGTGGCGCCGTCGAGCTGAAGCTCTGGGCGTACGGCGACCAGTCGGCGAGCGCCGCCATCGCGGCTCGGCGCGGGATGGTCGTCGGCAGGACGCTGCTGCAGCTCGAGCGTCGCCTGGAAGTGCTCCCGCCAGCGCCGAGCACCGATGGCTACACCATTCGCCCGTTCGACGTGGCGCATGACCGCGAGTCCTGGCTAGCCTTGCACAACGCGGTCTTTGCCGATCACCCGGAGAACGGCAAGTGGTCGCTGGAAGACCTCCAGGCGCGGCTGGACCAGGCCTGGTTCAAGAGCGAGGACTTCCTGGTGGCCGAGTCCGGCGGCCGCATGGTGGGCTTCAATTGGCTCAAGCAAGTGCCAGCCCCTCCCCCCCACAGCGCGGAGGGCGAGATCTACATCATCGGAGTCGGCAGCTTAGAGCGTGGCCGCGGCCTGGGGCGGATCCTGGCCCTCCTCGGGCTGTACCGCCTGCGCGAAAGCGGAATGGACGTGTGCACCCTGTACGTCGAGGATGACAATCGGCCGGCGCTCGGCCTGTACTACAGGCTCGGCTTCACCATTCGCCACGTGCACCGCTGCTATGCTGTACCAGTCGATAGTGCGCTCCCACGAAAAACGAACTTTCATTCGCTCGGGACGGGCCGAAGGCCCATGACTCCTTTCGATGACAATGAAGACTTAGGGTGACAGGGAGAATCATGATCCATCTGAGCTGGGAAGACATCGAAGAGCTGGTGGCCACGCTCGTCGCCCAGCTCCCGCGAGACTACGATCTGCTGCTGGTGATCACGCGAGGTGGGA
>DASPXK010000079.1:0-3604 GCA_035637315.1 Chloroflexota bacterium | reverse complement strand
TGCCCACTGAAACACTGGCCAGCCAAGCAACGCGAGCGCCAGCTCCTGGACCAGGATCAGCGTCCTGGGGTCGGGAAGGACACGATACAGCCAGGCCAACGGCACCAGGACCAGGGCGACGTGCTCGGCCAGGTGGTTGAGGTTGGTCTTGAGCAGGGTAGTGGCGAAGGGCTGCCCCTGAGACGTGTTCCAGACGACCTGGGTGTATATCTCGAGGTCAAAGCGGCCGCCGTTGAATGTTTCATAGCGAGCGAAGGCCATCCAGTGGCTCAACATGAAGAACACGCTTCCCAGGCTCACCGCCGCGGGCACGATGGCCCAGCTCAGGCTTTGGGCGGTTGGCCATTCGCGCCGCCTGGCACGCTCGGTCACCGTGGGCGTCACAGCTCTGCGTTCGGTCAGCTCGGACACCATCAGCCGTGGGCCTCACGCGCCCTTTTGGTGGGCTCAGCCACAAGGCCAAGCGAGGCAGCGCCAATGACCTCGGGTCTCCTTCTGAGTCCGGCAAGGCGTATCACGAAGCTGGAGACGGCGAACCCGGCGAAGACGGCCATCGGGAGATACATCGGCAACACGAGTCGGTTGTCGTAGTCGTACGGCGCGAAGACGACCATGGTGATGAAATGGACGGCGATGAACGCGTGCAGCAGGCCCGTCCGCGCGGTCCGCGCGCGGCGCGAGCAGACGAGCGTGCCCACGTAGAGCAGGTTGAGCAGGACCAGGTCGGGCCAGACGACGACGTTGCTCTCGTCGATAGCAGCCCCGTAGCCGAGCGTGTAGAACGCCAGCGGGACATAGCTGGCGGCGTAGCCGAGCGGGTCCTGCAGCATGAACTCGAGCACCTCGCGGGTGGGAACGTCGCGGACGAACGGTGCGTACCAGCGCCCACTAGCCTCAGCCAGGTGCACCTTCGGCGTCGGACGATGCAGTTTCTCCAAATTGACGCCGCCACTACTGGCGACCAGCGCCGGCTGGCCCGCCACGACGAGGTTGCGCAGCGGGACCAGGCCAACAATGGCCAGAGAGACGGCCAGAAGGGCGCCGACAGCAGCCAGTGCGCGTCGTTTCGTCGCGCCCTCACGACGCATGATCATCCAGACCAGGACCCCCACGAGGGGGAGATACAGCAGCGTCGGCCCACGCGTCACGACAGACAGACCCAGGAAGAGCGCTGCCAGCAGCAGGTCAGCTCGCCGCCACCCGTCCAGATAGCGCAGCAGGCACAGCAGCGCGGCCGGAAGCACGACGAAGTACACGCCTTCAGACAACAGCCTGCGCGCGACCCAGTCGAGCTGCCAGGCCCGAAGGCCGATGAAGACCAGCAGCGTCCCAACCGCCGCCGGCGTCCCAAACAAGCGCTTGGCGATGAAGTACAGCAGCACGCCTGCCAGGCCGAGGCCTAAGAGCTGAAGGACGGTTGGCCCGAACTGGTCCTCGCCCACCAGCCAGTGCATCGCGGCGAGGGCATACGGATAGAACGGCTGGGCGTAGAACGCACGCCCCTCACCCAGCGGCTTCCCAAGCGTCATCAGCGGGCCGTTCAGCAGGATGTCGCGTGCCAGAGTCTCGTGAGTCAACCAATCCTGGCCTCCCCCCAGCAGGACCATTTTGTCGACACGTCCGAGCTGCGGAAGGGAAGCGTGCGCAAAAACCAGGAGCAGAAAGGCCGCCAAGATCGGCCGCTCGACCAGCGGCCAGCGCCTATCCGGGCGGCGGAGGGCGAGCGAGAGCCGAGCGACAACCAAAGCGATCCCCGCCGACCCAAGCGATGCGAGGAAGACCCCATCCACCACCAGCCCCGCCAGCCCGACAACTCGATCCCGCTGCCAACCCTCGCGGTCAATCGGCTCGGCCAACAGGTAGGGCAGCCCGAGCGCTTGACGACGGCCGTCCACCTCCCATTCGACCTTCAGATCGCCGGACCTCGGCGGTCGCCGCGCGTAGGCGATCTCCACGGCATGGGAGCCCGCGCGCAGCGGGAGCGTCGCACCGGCGGAGTCACGGCCCTCGGCGTCGACCGCGGCGATTTGCTCGCCGTCGAGAGCGAGCGTGGCCGGACCCGACGCGGTGAGCCAGAACGAGTAGTCGTCGTCACTGGGGACGTAGAGAAAACCCTGCCAGCGAATCGAGAAGGGCAAGTTTCGACGCCGCTCCGCCTCGGGACCAAAGAAGTTGAAGCGCTGGCTGTCATTCAGGAAATAGACTGGGAACTCGTCTGCTCCAAAGCGGATGGCCTGGTCACGACGCGTCGCGAGCGGGCCGCGAAAGGCGGTCGAGCGCTCGGGCGGGCCCTGGAACCGGCCATTCGCGTAGTACCAGCCCGGCAGGCCGTACGCCGGAGCGAGCCAGCTCAACGTGAGCTTGGCGGCGATCAGCGTCGCGAGCAGGGCAAGGGCAAGTAGACCCCTCCCCCTGGCCCCCTCCCCCAAGCCTGGGAGAGGGGGGATGGCACGCGGGGGCGTTGGCCAGAACGCGAACACGAGCAAGCTCACCAGGACGACGCAGGATAGCGAGAGGGGGCCGAGGGGGACGCCGGTCAGCCACGCCAGTGGGTGGCCCGGCACGAGCAGATAGACGAGAGCGGCCGCGGCGACCAGCCTCATTCCACCACCACGTCGGTCCCCAAAACGACGCGCTCGCCGCCGGCCGGGTCGAGCAGTCGCTGGCCGTCATCTGGTCGATACAGCACTACAGCGAGCTGGTAGCGACCCCGGGGAGCATCGCGAGGCAGCTTTACTCGATGCAGGTCTTCGACGAACTCGTCGGGCAGCCAACCGGCCGTCGGCCGGCGGCCGGCAGCCGGCTCGCCGTCGTGCTGAGCCACGACACGATCGTCTACACCCTGCACCTGAACGGAGACCGTGTAGTTCTCACGCGTCTCCGCCAGTGCCTGCCAGATCAGGCTGACTTCGACGCTGTCGCCTGCCTTCAGACGCCGATTCCTCAAGTCGTAGCCCACCAGGCGAGCCAGGTCGCCGAACCGCGCCTCCTGGCGAGTCCGAACCGCCGGCTCGGCGTACTGCCGCGAGATCGGCTGCAGCGCAAGGCTGACCAGCGAGAGGTAACGCTCCGGCAGTCGCCCAGGCGGAGCCAGCCCAACAGCCAGCGAGAGTGGGCCGGGCGGGAGGCGCGACGGCAGCACCAGGTCCCAGGTGTCGCGGACGATCTCCCCGGGTTTCCAGGCTGAGGTCGGATACGTTCCGTCGACTGGCGCGCCGCGCCACTCCTGGACCGTGCCGCCAGACGAGTCGCGAAGGGCCAGGCTTACGTCCTGGCTCGTGGGGCGTGCCGCCGAGGTCTGCCAGAACAGCGTCAGGCGGGCTCGATCGCCAGGCCGCGGGTACTCCCGGTCGAGCGCCGCACCGAGCAATTGGACCTCACCCAACGCGCCGCCGGCTGGGACCGTGATCGGCAGCGCGTCCGGGGCCAGCGGCGTGGATCGGCTGACTAGCCGGATGACCCCGCCTCGCGCTCGAGCCTCGCCGCGCAAGCCGGCCGGCCCATCGTTCGTGAGACGCGCCAGGCCGGCCCCGGCCGAGAAGCCGAATTCGAGTCGGTACTCACCCGGCGGGAGGGTTGGGTCGACGTCGAGGCGAGCTGTCCC
>DASPXK010000078.1:0-4426 GCA_035637315.1 Chloroflexota bacterium | reverse complement strand
TAGTCATTGTCGTCGCGGGGCGGCGCGTATGGCGGATCGAGATAGACTAGGTCGAAACCATCCGGGTTCACTTCGAGCACATCCTGACATGCGACAGAGTTCTTACGCCCATTATCGAATGCGACCGCGTCGTACGCGTGCGCACTCTCAACGAACAGGTCGCGTAGTGGCATCCGAAGATAGCGTCTGCCGTCGTCGTACCGGAGATCCACCACCGTGAAAACGCCCCGCGGCTGCTTTCGAGCAGCGGCGAGACACAGTGCTGAGAGCGCGATGCTCCGCTTGTAGGGCGGAAGCCCTTCGATGTGCGACCACGCGGCATCGAGAAAGGCTAAGTCGTCTGGTGGAAAGTAGAGACCCTCGAACGTGCGCTGGATAAAGTCGCGTCCATCGGCGCTCGGCGAGAGGATGAGGTCGATGTCCTCGCTGCTCATCCGCACGCCGGGGTTTTCGACAGTGGCGTGCGCCACGGTCGCGGCGTAGGAGAGGTAGTCGCTAGCGGTGACCTGCTTCCCCATCACCTTTAGGGCGTAAGCTACAACCCCGCTCCCGCAGAATGGGTCCAGTGCGGTCTCGAACCTGAGCCGCGAGAATATGTGGACGAGGTGGGGAACGACGCGGTACTTCGAACCCATGTAACGTAGCCTCGGATAAGACGACACTCGCGAGAGGATTGCGCCTGTCTCTTCCCGCTTGCCTTCTGGGGGCCGCGGCACGTTTTCCACGTCACTGTCAGACGGCGGGACCTGAAAATGCCCGGGCAGATCGAGCTGTTGGTACTTCTCTTGGATCCCAGAGGTTCGGTCCCTGGCGGCGTCGGCCTCAAACACTAGTCGCCTCCTGGACACCCGTTTCCGATGCCCATTGTGACCGAAGCGCGGCACTGGCAACCACCGACGGACTAGGACTCGCTGAGACGTACAGCGGCTGCTGGCGGCTGGGCATGTGCTGGCACCCACTACACGTCCATGGCCTCTGGCCCGTCCCTCTACCTGCGCACGCACTAGAGGCATCTCAACCTGATTACAGCGAGCTTCTGCTGCGCCACCCGGCGTTCGGCGGCTCGTTTAACCGTCGCCCCGGGCAAGCGGTGTGGCCGGGTGCCCAGACGAAGGAGAGGCGGATGCCGTGGGCGTTCGCCGCGGCCGGGTTCGCGGCGGTCACGACCCTGTTGGTTGGGCTGTGGGGTGCTGGCGCGGCCTTCTGGGGACTGCCCGCGGCGCCGCCGCAGCTCTACGCCACCCTCTCGCTCGCGGGCGCCTGCTGCGCGGGCGCACTCGCGGGCTCGATGACCGAAAGCTGATTTGCGGGTCAGGCTAACTCTCAGGCCGGGCCCGGGGCGGCCGGCTCGCCGGTAAACCTCCTCAGGCCGGGCGCCCGGATCGCGGCCACCAGGAGCGAGCCACCTACCACGGCGGCGCCGGTTAGGATCGCCAGCGGCGCGCCAAGCCAGCCCACCAGCACGCCCGTCTGAGCCTGCGAGGCCTGGCTCAGCCCCCGCGAGGCGGTGATAACGATGGCCATGACGCGGCCACGCAGCTCGTCCGGCGTTGCGAGTTGGGCAATCGTGTTGCGAGTCGAGTTCCAGATCGAATCGGTCAGGCCCAGCGCGAAGAGCAGGCCGAACGAGACCCAGAACGTGCGCGAGAGCGCGAACGAGGCGAGCACCAGCACGTAGAGGGCCCCGGAAATCAGCAGCAATCTGCCCTTGCGGCGGACGCTGCCCACCCCCACCAGTCCCACAATCCCCACGGTTGCGCCGCCAGCGATTCCGCTCAGGAGCAGGCCCAGGCCGCCCGGCCCGACCCTCAGCACGTCCCGGGCAACGATCGTGACGATCGCCGTGTTGTGCCCGAATAGACTGGAGATCGCCTCGAGTACCAGGATCAGGCCGAGCACGGAGTCGGCCCGGACATGCTTCAGCCCGTAAGCGAGGTCCGCTCGAAGGGTACGCTTTCGAGCACGCGCATCGGCTGGCAGACGCATCGCAACCAGGGCCCCGACCAGGGCCAGGTAGGATACGGCGTTCAAGAAGAAGGGCGCCGCCGTACCCACCTGCGCCAGGAGCAGCCCAGCTATTGCCGGGCCGACCAACGCCGCCGAGCGAGTCGAGACGGCGTTGAGGGTGACCGCCGCCTGGATCTGGCCGCGCGGCACCAGGGTGGGGAACAGCGCCTGGCGGGCCGGCCCGTCGAATGCCTGCAGCGTTCCGTTGAGCAGATTGAACAGGTAGATCTGCCAGGGCTGGATCTGCGCGCTCCAGACCAGCCAGCCGAGCGCCAGCGAGGTCAGCCCATTGGCCGACTGAGTAAACAGCAGCAGCCGACGCCGAGGCACCCGGTCGGCGATCGCTCCACCGATCATCGTCAGCAAGATCGATGGGCCGGCCCGAAAGAGCCCGCCCAGGCCGAGCAAGACCGGATCGGCTGTCAGCTCGTAGAGCAGCCAGCTTGTGGCCGTGTTCTCGATCCAGGTCCCGCAAAACGAGATCGCCTGGCCGGCCCAGTACAGGCCGAAATTCCGCTCCCTGAGGGGAGCAAAGCCGCGGGGTATCTTCACGCCGGGCGTTCCTCGAACGCCCGGCCGTTCGTCTCCGCCCGCGGCTGGCGAAGCTGGGCAGTCGCGTCCTCGACAGCCGCCCGCATCCGCGCCACCTGGCCACGGTCGATCCGTTCCCGGGCGTAGCGCGCCCGAACGTAGACTTGAGTCAGGTCCCCGAGCGGTGGGCGGACCTCCGGGCGTCGGGCGACCAGATGGGCGGCGAACTCGTGCGGGGTCTGGTGGGCGGCGCGAGGAAGGCCGAATCGTGCGCAGGCCTGGAGGAACTCACGGTACAGCCCCCGCACCGACCGCTGCTCGGCGCTGGACTGGAGCTCATCCCGGCTGACGGGTCGTTCGGCCCCGCGGACGCCACCGCGCCTGAACCAGCCCAACACACGCGCAAGGAATAGCTTCCACCACTGACGCCAGGAGAATGGAAGCGCCTCGCAGCGAGGCGCCTGCCCTTCAGGCTCGACGGTGCCGCGGCCCCGCAGCCTCCGGATCCCGAACTGGACCAGGCGGTACATACTGTAGCCAAGCAGCAGTAGCAAGACGGTGTCCGCAACCCGTTCTAGTACCCAGAGCAGCGGCGGCGGCAGGTCCAGCAAAAACTCGAGCCGCTCCACCGCGGTGACAGGCCTGAGTGGCGCGACAGGTGCTTCTGGCACGCCAGGCGGGCGCGCCAGCCAGCTGAGCAGGACCGCCAGAACACCCAACACCAGCCGCGCCAGCCACAACGCCTGAGCGGCGAGCGCCTGCAGGAGAGCGGGTGAGACCAGGCTCACCAGGCCCACCGCCATAACGAGCGTCCCGAGACCCAACACCACAGTCAGAGCAAGCCAGTCCGTCTCGGGCCCAGCCCCCTGCACTCGCCGCTCGGACCGCCGGGCAAGGCCGATGGCCAACAGGCCAAACAGGAAGAAGCCCACCGACGGCGCCAGCCCGCTGGCTGAGCCGGCCACGTTCCATTGGAGGGCGCTTACGAACACCAGCACGGCGACGGCACCGACCTGGAACGCGACCTCGACGGCGTGTGGCTCCAGCTCGTCCTCGCCCACGAACCAGCCTCGCCAGAAGAGGACCAGGCCAGCCACGAACGCCACGTTCCAGCGCGGCCCCAGGGCCTCGCCGCCCTCGACGAAAGTCGCCAGCCGGGCGCACAGCCCGCCGCAGACTATTGCCAGGCCCCACCGATATAGGTCGTACCAACGACGCCGCCCCCATCGGGTGGGCGACAGGCGGACGGCCGCGACCCCAAGCGGTGCGGGCGCTAGGACGACCAGCGGCAATGGCCAGGCCCCGCTGCCCCACCCGATCCAGGCCAGACCAAGCCCCAGGCTGACCCAGCACAGCTCCATCGCCAGGAAGACGAAAGTCAACATAGACGTTCATTCCTCATTACGCGTGCCAGGTCTCGGTCGCGGCCCAGCTCGAAGAAGTCGAAATCCGTGGCCGGACTGATGCTGTCCACGCTGGCCCGGACGACGGCGACCGGGTATCCGCGACCGCGGGCGATCCGCAGCTCGTCGATCAGCTCGTCGCTCAGCGCAGCGACCAGCGCGACGATCGTTGTCCCGGCCGGCTGGCGGGCGCTCGAGGCCGCAAGCAGGCTCTCCAGCGGCCGCCCGCGCCGAGGCGCCACCACCGCGAGCGCCTCCAAGATCTCTCGCAGATGCTGCGGGCCACTCGCGGCCGGCAGGTAGCTCGGCTTAGCCCCGCTCAGGGCTAGCCCCACGCGGCCGCCGTGCTGGACGGCGAACCACGCCAGCGACGCCGTGGCCGTGACGGTCCGCTCGAAAAGGGCGTCTCGATAGACCACCCACGGATGGTCGAATCCATCCACGCCGAGGTAGAGCGCGAGCTGGAGGCGCGCCGTCCGCTCGAG
>DASPXK010000077.1:0-7008 GCA_035637315.1 Chloroflexota bacterium | reverse complement strand
GACTTCTGGGCTCCGATCCCAAGCGCGACTGATCCGGCCAACAATTACGTGTCGGCCACGATTACCCGGGCCGGGCTGTACGCGGTGTACCGGCCTTAGGCTGTGTCATAATCTCGATTCCGAAACCTGCGCCACAGCTCGTCCAAAGACCCAAACTCGGAGGCTTGTCATGCGGCTTCGAACCCTCGCGCCCCTGATGCTCGTTCTCGTCGCCCTGCTCGTGGCATTCCCGTTCACGCCCCGGCCGGTCGGCGCCCAGGCGGGCGGCAAGGTGCGCGTCGTGACCAGCGCAGCGCCGTTCGTGGACATGATCAGGAATGTCGGCGGTGACCTGGTCGAGCCGGTCGCCCTGGTCCCGCCTGGCGCGGACGTCGACATCTATCGGCCGACGGCGCGAGACCTTCAGCTCGTGTCGCAAGCGCAAATCGCGATCTGGAACGGCCTCTGGCTCGACGAGCAGATCGCGCGTGACGTGGCCCGTCTCCAGGTCCCCAACCTCCTCACGGTCACCCTGACCGAGGGTCTGCCGGCGATCGAGACCGCGAAGGGGGCCGAAGAGTACGACCAGGGCGATCAGGAGGAGTACCTCTACAACCCCCATATGTGGCTCGACGCCAGTCTCGGGCTGAAGTACGTCGAGCAGATCCGCGACGTCCTGATCGCGGAAGACCCCGGCAATGCCGCCACCTACCAGGCCAACGCCTCGCGCTATCTCGGCGAGCTGGCCACCTTCGACGCCTGGGCGCTCCAGCAGGTGGCCACCATCCCGCCGGCCAATCGCAAGCTGGTTACATTCGAGGACGCGTTCCCCTACATGGCGCGCCACTACGGGCTCGAGGTCGTCGGCGCGCTGGTGCGGGGCCGAGGCCGCGAGCCCTCGGCTCAGGAGGTAGCGGAGCTGATCACCAACCTCAAGGCGCAGCGCATCCCGGCCATCTTCGTAGAGCCGCAGTTCAACGCCCAGGTGCTAGAGCAAGCCGGACACGACGCTGGGGTGAAGATCCAGCGCATCTACAGCGACACGCTGGACGATCAGGTGAACACCTACCTGGCGCTGATGCGCTTCAACGTCAACTCGCTGGTCGAAGGTCTGCGGTAAGGCAAGCCCGAAGGAGGACGCACACCGATGGGACATCTTGGGATCGTCGCGGCCGGCTGGGCGCTTGGCGCGGGAGTCGTGGCCGGCGGAGCGATACTCTTGAGCGGAGCAGCCCGTCCGCTGCTCAGGTCCGCCATCGCCGGCTGCGTGGCCTTGACCAACCAAGCCCGCCGGC
The DNA here is from genome assembly GCA_035637315.1 of Chloroflexota bacterium. GTDB lineage: Bacteria > Chloroflexota > UBA6077 > UBA6077 > JACCZL01 > DASPXK01. The sequence goes on along the minus strand of DASPXK010000077.1, from coordinate 5,734 downwards.
TGGTCATGCAGGTCGCCGAGGAGGAGGTCGAAGACATTTACGAATAGCGGCGCCTGGAGCGGATTGACGCTCCCTGGCGATCGTTCCTATCATGCTCACGCAACGCCGTCCCACGGGCGTTGCGCGTTTCAGTAACAGTGTTGGATTCGGCACCGCGAGTACACACACCGGCAATTTGTCGAGGGCGGCATGGCAACTAAGAGGAAGCCCGCTTCGGAGCAGGAGCATTCAGAAGAGACTTGCCAAATCGTCAGCCACACGCCGGGCAGGCTGCGTCTGCGCGTGAAGTCGGCCAAGGCGGAGCAGGCGCTGAACAAGTTTCAGGCGAGCCTCGGGGACCAGGAGGGCATCTCCCAGGTCGAGACCAACAGCAGCACTGGCAGCGTGCTAGTCAGATACGACCAGAAGAAGCTCTCCCACGACGACATCCTGGGCATCTTCCACGACGTTGGGATGATCGCCGCCGATCTTGGTGGAGGCGAGTCGACCGAAGGCGGCGAGGGCGGCCACAGCTCGACGGCCGGCGCGATCATCGCCGCGGTCGACGATATGGATCGCCGCCTATCCGACCTGACCGGCCGCAAGATCGACCTCAGACTGGCCGTCCCGTTCGCGCTGGGCGGGGCTGGCGTGATCCTGGCGCTCGCTCGGGGGGGACTCGGCTTCACGCAGGTCCCACCGTTCCTGCTTCTCTGGTACGCGTGGGACTCGTTCCTGCAGCTTCACAAGCAAACGCACGTGCCGCCCACCGACAGCCAGGCGGGCCCCGGGTCCGAGGCCAGTTCCCAGGCTGAGTCCACGGGCTCCTGAGGCCCTGGACCCCGACCGTCGGGGTGGGGTACCATGCGGCCGTGCTTACGCGACTGATAGGACGCGTCGCGGGGGCGTTGGGACGTCTGTTCCGGCGCCGCGCCCGCGCGCAGCCTGAGGTGCCCGACGCGGTGCCAGAGGCCGCCCGTGGCAGAGCGCTGCTGGGCGGCTGGCTGGCCAGGCTGCGTGCCGCGGGGGCGGCAGTCGTGGCGGCCGTTGGACTCATTACGTTCGGCGCGGTGTCCGCGTTGGTCAGCGCCGGCCTGACGGCCGGGCCGGACCTGGCGGCATCGCTGGCGGTCCAGCAAGCCGCCTTCCCATTATTCGGCGTCTTGATGCTGGCCGTAAGCGCCTTCGGCCTGGCGCCGCTCAACCTGTACCTGGTGGTCGGCGTCGCGCTCGGCCTATGGCTGGCCGGCTATGCGCTCGAGAGCCGCTACGCCCTCCTGGCCGGCGCGTCTGGGCCGCTCGGCATGGCCATCAAAGGCCTTATCGGCCGTCCGCGCCCTCAGCAGGGCACCGTGCGTGTGGTTGGGGGAGCCCCGGGCACGAGCTTCCCGAGCGGCCACGTCCTTTTCTACACCACGTTCTTCGGCTTCATCGCGTATCTCGCGTACCGGTTCCTCAAGCCCGGTCGGCTGCGCACGCTCGTGCTCGGGCTGTGCACGACCCTGATCGTGCTCGTCGGCCCGTCCCGCGTCTGGCTCGGCCAGCATTGGGCCACCGACGTCCTCGCGTCGTATGCCCTGGGGTTGGCGTACCTGATAGTTCTGGTCCAGCTCTACAACGTCGCTCGCCGCCGTCGGGCCGAAGCGGCCCCTGGTCTTTAGCGCCGCGCGCCGATCCGCGGTCCCCGCGCGGTCCAGCCGAATCTGCCGCTGGTCTCAGCCCGCCCCTGGCGGTCCCCACGCCAGTTCCGCATGGAACACCTGGAGCTTGACCGTTACGTCCGCGCCGCTCACGCCTCGACGGGTCGCGCCGCCGGGGACGTAGATCCAGCCGTCCAGGTAGGCCGCGCCGGTGAGCCCGTGCATGGGCAGCGGCAGCGGCTGGAGGCTGCGCCAGTTGTTCGTCCCCGGGTCGTACAGCTCGTTCTGGTCGAAGACACCGCGCGGGTCGGCGTCGTTGCCCTCGCCGCCGATGACGTAGAGGCAGCCGTTGGCCGCGACGGACGCCACGCCCGCCCGCGGGGCCAGCATCGACGCGCCGGTTGTCCAGGCGTTGGTGCGCGGATCGTAGATCTCGAGGACGTCCGTCATCTCGCTGCCGACACCACCACCGAAGCGGCCACCTGCGACGTAGAGCCGGCCGTTGATCGCCGCAACGGCCAGGTGGTTCCGCTGCGTCGGCACGTCGGGCAGCACGGCCCACCGGTCGGCGGACGGATCGTAGACGGCGAAGTCGCTGCCGTGTGGGGGTCGGCCGCCCGCGACGTAGATCTGGCCATCGATCACGCCGGCCCCGCCTCCGCTCCGCGCGGTCGGCATCGGCGCACGCGGCAGCCACTCCCCCGCCTGCGCGTCGAGCATGTACACGCGCTCCTGAAAGACCGATTCCGCCGGGGTAGGGTTACCGGCCTCCCCACCGATCAGGTAGAGCCGCCCATCGACCACCGCGGCCATCGTGTGGTGGAGCGGCAGCGGCAGCGGCGGCCCAAAGGCCCAGCTATCCGTCCGTGAATCGTACACTTGAACTGCGTCGGAAGTGATGCGGCCACCTGGGTATCCGCCCAGCGCGTAGATTCGCCCATCCAGTTCTGCGATGGACATCTCCGACCGCGGCAGCAACATTGCCGCCCGCTCACCCCAGCCGTCCGATTGGCCCTGCGCGGAAGCGGGCGTGGGTGGCGGCCCGCCTCCAACGACGAACGACGTCCCCGCGGCGAGCCAGGCGAGGAGTGCTAGCAGGTACGTCCGGCCCAAGATCTGCTCCTTGTATTCTGGTCCGCCGAATGCGGGAGATCCGCGAAGGGCAGACCCTTCCTCAGGTCGCGCACCAGGCCGCGTGAGAAAACAGGTCGCGCTGTTGCGTCTCCGATTAGCTCGAAACAGCGGCCATGGCCTTGGCGCCCGTATTCCAGCTTCAGGAGATTCTAAAGCCCGCCGCCGACGCGCAACCAATCGGTGAGTTTGGCAGCGGCCATTGGGCTACGGTCGGCCTACTCGTCCTCGAAAGCGCGCTCGGCCCACGAGACGCCGATGACATCGGCCCACCAGTCGCCGAAGCGGACGGTGCGCATCGCCTCGTAGAACATCGGCTCCCAGTGCTCGAAGGCCTCGACCGTCGCGGCCTGGGCCACCAGCCGCACCTGGACGCGGCCCTGGTACAGCAGGCGAACCCAGCGCTTGCGGAGCGCGTCGCCGTCGCGGTAGGTGTGGCGTGCCTCCAGCGTGATGAGCTGACCGATTGCCTGGGCCTCGTGGTGCTCGATCCGGCTGCCCGGCAGCTTGCGCAGGCCGCGCAGAAAGCCGCTCCGCAGCGTCGGCAGGTCGGCGGGGCGAACCTTGGTCCCCAGGTCGCGCCCCTCGACCGCCAGGCCGGTCAGTGGGTCGTTCCGGTCCGGCGCGTAGAGAACGCCACTGCCGCCCTCCAGCTCCAGCAGGTACCAGTCGTCGGGGACCAGCAGCGAGTAGCCGAGGCCAGGGTCGCGGTGCACGATCAGGCCGGTGAAAGCGGGCAGCGGACGGGGCTCGGCCACGGTTGGATTCCAGGGTGAGCTTGCAGACCCGAATTAGCTGGTGTACTGTGAATCACCAGTGTACCGCGGGCACTAAGCGACGAGCCGCACAAACCGCACACCATGGGAGCCAACAACCGCATGGCACGGGAGGAGGGCAGCACGATGTCTGCGCGCGTGAACCGCCGTCGTTTCCTCAAGCTCTCGGCCGCTGCCGCGGCAGGAGGCGCCATCGTTGCCTGCGCCCCCGCCGCGCCGCGCACCGCCTCCAAGCCCACCGAGGCTCCCGCGCCGAAGGTGGGCGCCACGGCCCAGACCGCAGCAACGCCACTGGCCGTCTCGCAGCAAGTCGCCACGCCGGTCCCCGCGGCGGCGCCCGGCAAGTACAAGGAGGCGCCGGAGCTGGCCCAGCTCGTCAAGGACGGCAAGCTGCCGCCGGTCGAGCAGCGGCTGCCGGTGAACCCGCGTGTGCTGAAGCCGCTCGAGGAGACGGGGCAGTATGGCGGTGTCTGGCGGCGTGGCTTCCGCGGGCTTTCCGACTACCTGGGGATCGGTAAGCTCATGGAGGAGCGGCTGATCGAGTGGGATGCGCCCGACCCGAACACGATCCGAGTCGTGCCCAACGCCGTCGAGAAGTGGGACCAGACCAGGGACGCGACCGAGTTCACGTTCTACTTGCGCAAGGGCCTGAAGTGGTCAGACGGGGTCGAGGTCACGACTGACGACGTCAAGTTCTGGTGGGAAGACATCCAGCTCAACAAGGACCTCGTGCCGGCCCCGAGCTTGTTGGTCCGCCAGAAGGTCGGGAACGACTACAAGCTGGCGACGCTGACGATCGTCGACAAGTACACCTGGAAAGTGAAGTACCCGGCCCCGAACCCATTGCTGCCCATCTGGATCGCCAAGAACGGGGGCAACAGCGGCCATCAGAACGTCGTCTTTCCCGGGTTCATCGCGCCGACGCATTACCTCAAGAAGTTTCTGCCGAAGTACGCCGGCAAGGAGGATCTGGACAAGCTGGCGCAGGACCAGAAGCTGCAGAGCTGGGTCGACCTGTGGGGCAAGGGTGGGGTGATGGACGGTCCGATCGGCACGTTCATGATCAATTCCGATCAGCCGGTCCTGACCGCCTGGAAACCCGAGAAGATGCTGCCCAACGACCCGATCCGGATCGTCCGCAACCCGTATTACTGGCAGGTCGACGAGCAGGGCAATCAGTTGCCCTATATCGACGCGGTCGAGCACTCGTTCTACGAGAATGCCGAGGTCTTCAAACTCTGGATCGCCCAGGGCAAGATCGACTGTCAGAACCGGGGTGTCGACGTCGGATCCTATACGTTCTTCAAGGAGAATGAGAGCAAAGGCGACTACCGCGTGCTGAACTGGCGCCAGGCAAGCACCGAGACCTATTTCCCGAACATGAACTGCCCGGATCCCGTGCTGGCTGAACTGTTCGGTAAGCCCCAGTTCCGCGAAGCGCTCAACCTGGCGGTCAACCGCAAGGAGATCAATGACGTCGTCTTCAACGGCCTCTTCAAGCCCCGCCAGTACTCACCCGTTAACGGATCGCCCGAGTACGACGAGGGCATGGAACAGCGCTGGACGCAGTACGACCCCAAACGGGCCAACGAGGTGCTCGACCAGCTCGGACTGAAAAAGGGCCCGGACGGCGTGCGGCTACGGCCCGACGGCCAGCCGCTCGAGCTGACGATCGAACACTCGACCGCACCCGGCTCGGCTATCAACGACATGCACGAATTGGTCCGCCGGTCATGGACCGCGATCGGCGTGAACACCTCAGTTAAGGGTGTCGATCGCGCCCTGTACATGGAGCACGTGCGTGGCGGCGAGATCGAGGTGGGCTTCTGGGGCTGGGATCGCGCCTCGGTCAACAAGGCCGACCCGGGCCGCTGGCTCGCCACCGTCAACGACGGTCCATGGGCGCCGACCTGGGGCCACTGGTACGAACAGCAGCCCTGGAAGAAGGAGGAGCCGCCGCAGGGCCACTGGATTCGCAAGATCTGGGATCTCTGGGAGAACGTCCGGACGGAGCCCGACGAGGTCAAGGGCCAGGCGCTCTTCATGGACATCATAAAGATCCATCGCGAGGCGCCGGTGGCGGTCGGCGTAGTCGGCGAGAACGTTTCCCCCTGGATCGTGAAGAACAACTTCCGCAACGTCAAGGCGGGCTACATCAACGACGACACGCTCCGCGACTACGGGCTGGTCAACCCGGCGCAGTTTTTC
>DASPXK010000076.1:0-10855 GCA_035637315.1 Chloroflexota bacterium | reverse complement strand
GGCCAACCGAACGTTGGCCGGGTCATTCGGCGGACCAACCGCTACAAAGTCGTTGTGCATCACCAGGCGACGTTCCGTCCCGTAGCCTTGCGACATCCACTCGCGCTCGCTCTCCGGCGCGTGCGCCAGCACCACGTCGGCCTCGCCCCGCGCCGCTAGCGCAAGGACCGCGCCGCTGCCCTGAACAAGCGTCTTCACGCTGTAGCCCGTTCGGCCCTCGAAGGCCGGCAGCAAAACGTCCAGCAGCCCGGTGTCCTGAGTCGACGTCGTCGTGGCCAGCAGCACGTCGCGATCGCCGGACCGCGCCGCAGCCGAAGCCTGCCCAGCCCTTGAATCGGGACTGCAGCCCGCGACTAGAGGCAGCGCGCACACCAGCACGGCGCGGGCGATCTGGAGCGGAAGCTGGAAGCGGAATGCCAAGTTACACGGCCTCCACAAACCTGCCCATCGGTCCGACGTCGTACCCGCCGAGCGCCTCGACCTCCAGGCGGAAGAGCGGACTAGTCAGGGTCTCGAGCAGCGCATGAACCGGCGCGAGGTCCACGAAGCGGGCCGGAATCGCAAGGTCGTAGCGCTCGTGGGCCAGCGGCACAAACCCCAGTCCGAGCGCCCTGGCGGCCACGCGGACTCCGATCGCCGCGTCCGCAAGGCCTGCCGCGACCGCCTCGGCGGCGGCCAGATGGCTGCCTACGATCGTGTCGTAGCCTTCCACGGCGCCGGGCTGCAGGCCGGCCTTCGTGAGCTCAACATCTAACAAGGCCCGGGCCCCGCTGCCGGACTCGCGGTTGACGATCTTGACGCCCGGGCGCGCTAGGTCGACCGCCTGGTGGACCCCTCTTTTGTTCTCGGCCGCCACGATGATCCCTTGTTCCCAGACGGCGAACGTCACCAGCCGAACGTCATCACCGAGCAGGCGCCGAGCGAATGGCAGGTTGTACTGGCCGCTGGCCGAGTCGAGCAGATGAGTGCCGGCCAGATGTGCTTCGCCGCGCGCCACCGCCTCGAGAGCGGCCAGGCTGCTGCCGCCGCGCCAGGCCAGCTCGGTAGTCGGATGGCGGCGCCGGAGGTGATCAGCCAGCAGGCCCATCGCGGGATCGCAGCCGACGGCGACGACCGTCCGCGACAACCGCTCGCGGTCATCGAAGAGGTCCACCCGCGTCTCGCGCTCGCCGGCCGCTGCCGCTCGGATCAGGCCGTTCGCTCGCGGCAGCGTCAACACGGCGCCGTCCGTCCCGACCAGCCGATGGGCCACCAGGCGTCCCCCGATGTCGGCGACTTGCACCCGAAGCGGCGCCTCAACTGGCTGAGCTTCGCCCCCGACGAGCTGCGCGCAGACGCTGGGCAGCTCATCCACGAGACGGAACAGCTCGTCCACCCGATAGCCCAGCACGCGCGCTAGTCTGAGTGCCACCGCCGTAGTCGGGACTGCCTTGCTGGCCTCGATGGCGCTGACAGCCTGCCGCGTCACGCCAGCCCGCGCTGCAAGCTCGCCCTGGCTGAGCCCGCTCCGAAGCCTGGCCGCGCGAAGCAGAACGTCCAGAGCGCCAGCCTGTGCCATTCCGACCCTCGACAACCGATTCAGTGTAGCGTGCCATTGCTCGATTAGCAAATTTAGGCGACACACGCGCCACCTACCCTGCCCTCTCACAGGGGGAGCGGGGGAGAGCGGGAGAGGGGGCTGGACCGCCGCTCGACCGCGTATACTGACGCGATGGAGTGGCTGAAGACCCACAGCTCCCTAACCCAGGCGGAACACGCCCGGGCTGCGTAACTTGTGCCCGGCCCCTCCTGGGGCGCTCATCCTACCTGCTCGACGGGGGTAGGCGCTGCGTGTTGTGCGCCATCCGCCATCGACCCCTCCTTTGGCGTTCAGCGCTGACCTCGCTCGTCGTGGGCACCATCCTCGTGGCCATCAACCAGGGCACCGACATCGTCGTCGGCGTCTTCCCTGCCTCGCTCGCCTGGAAGGTACCCCTGACCTACGCCGTGCCGTTCCTGGTCGCGAGTTGGGGAGCGTTGAGCAACAGCCGTATCGGAGGTGAGCGGAGTCAGGATTAGCTTGTGGTGCCACCAGCCCGCCTCCATCCCCCAGCATGTGGATAACGTGGCTCCTGGCTGTGGATGAGTGTGGCTCGCTGTGGAAAACTTCGTCTTCTTTCCCCGCCTCCGGAGTCTCTCGGGCGACGCGCGCGGTGGTGGCCCTGCACCCGCCGCGCCCATAGATCACGAGGACGGACCCGTTGTCCACACTTCGCCCACCGGGGGACCAGAGACCCATCCCCAGACCGGGTCGCCTACTACGACGATGATTATCCCGTCATTAAGAATGGTTTACACTTGTGAAAATCGTCGTCGTCGAAAGACGCTTTCCACAGTCAGCGAATCTCGCCTCTCGCCGGTCAAGGACATATGGTCTCCCCGAGTGGGCTGAGCTGTCTACGGTGCGGGAAGAGGTACCCGCCCGACGACATCGTCACTGGCTGTGATCAGTGTCGAGCACAGAATCATGGCGCCAACCTGAGCGTCGTCTACGACCCCAGCGTGCAGCGCGAGGTGCTCGAGGCGGGCGGTTTCGATCCTGATGAGCGGGGGGTCTGGCGATACCATACCCTGCTCCCGGTCGAGCTGGGGCACGCGATCTGGCTGGGCGAGGGTGAGACGCCGCTGGTCCGGGCAATCAACCTGGGTGCGGAGCTCGGCCTGGACGCGCTCTACCTGAAAAACGAGACCCGAAACCCGAGCGGGTCCTACAAGGACCGCATGGCAGCGGTGCTGGTCGCCCGAGCCCGCGAGGTCGGAGCGAGAGTCGTGACCATCGCCTCGTCCGGCAATGCCGGGGCGGCTCTGGCTGCCTACGCGGCCGTCGGCGGTCTGGGGTGCGTCGTCTTCGTCAAGGCCGACGTCCCATTGGCCTCGAAAGCCCAGATGCTCGCCTACGGCGCCAAGCTGCTAGCGGTGCCAAGCGGACGGGATCGCTGGACGCCGATGAGGCTGGCGGTGGAGGAGTACGGCTGGTACTGCGCCTCGAACTACCTGCAGCCGCCCATCGGCAGCAATCCGTTCGGAGTCGAGGGCTACAAGACGCTGGCATTCGAGGTCTGGGAGCAGCTCGGTCGAGAGGCGCCCGACGTCATGGCCTTGCCGGTCTGCTACGGCGACGGCCTCTGGGGCACGGCCAAGGGCTTCGGGGAGCTGGCTGCCCTGGGCTTCGCTCGGCGCGTTCCGCGATTGGTGGCCGGCGAAGTCTTGGGCCCACTGACCCGGGCGCTAGAGCAGGGCTTGGAGGAACCCGAACCGATCGAAGACGGCTCGACCGTGGCGATCTCGATAGGCGGTGGCCAGAGCACTCATCAGGCCCTGCACGCCCTGCGCGAGACAGACGGGCGGGCCGTGACGGTTGGAGACGACGAGCTGCTCCATTGGCAGGCCGAGCTGGCTCGCAGAGAAGGCATCTATGCCGAGGTCTCGAGCCTCGCCTCGATCGCCGCCCTGGCGCGCCTGCGAGAACAGGACCGGCTTCGCCCCGGCGCGGTCGCGGTCGGCGTGATCACGGCGAGCGGGCTGAAGGACCCTGGCGCGGGCGGCGGGCTGGCCGACAAGGTGCCCGTGGTCGAGCCCACCCTGAAAGAGATGGAGCGGGCGCTGCGCGAGGTATACGGGGTCGACCCGAGTAATCTTGGTGGATAACGAACACAACGGCGCCATTCAGATCGGTCGACCCCGATCGACTGACCATTGTGGTTGGCATGTCGGATGATCAGGCAGCGCGACCTGAGTGCGCGAGTTCAGGCTACTCATCCTCCCCGGGTGACTCACGCACGTCTGCATCGTCGTCGGCGTCCAGCTCCCCCTGGATGCTTTCGGCGAGGTCGTTGACCATGACCCAAAGGCCAGGGTTATCGCCTCGAACCGCTTAATGGCAGTGTCGGCGTCTTCGATGATCTCGCGCTCGTCCATGTGCGCCAGGGAAAGCAAGTCTTCAGCCAGGTCGGGATTGGTCCGGAGCACTTACGCCGCCAAGCGCAGCGTCAGCAGGAGAGACCTGTCCCCTGCCCGGCGGATGCCCGGCTATTCTTCGATATGGCGGACGCCCTCAGGCTCTGGCTAACCCCTCCTCCGACAGGCGCCTTGACGGGCCTCAAGTAGGTGCAGTACCGGACACGTCAGTGGCGGAATGGGACTGTCCGGCGGTCCCATTCTCGTCAAACAGAGCAGAGTTGTCGTGGCGTGACGCCGTTGTATGTGGGGAAGGCCGATAGCCTGACAGGCGTCCGCGGCCGTCTCAGAGAGCACGTGGCGAAGATAAAGGAGCGCGTGAACATTGAAGTATCCCATGTCACGTGCCGCTATCTCACCATCCGACAGAAGTGGGAGGAGGCTCGCGCGGAGGATGTGCTCATCAGGCGGTATGACCCACCGTGGAATAAGATGACGGGCTTTGGAAGCCACCCACCGGGGGCCGGCCGTCCGGCGCTACCCAGCTACCTCAACCAATGGGAGCAGCAGTACCCGCGTAAACGGTCTGGCTAGATCAGCGCCTAACCACAACCGCCGCTTCGTAGAGCTCCGGACGACCGTTACGGGGTTTCTGTCTTAAGCCAGTCCCGACAATGCTGTCTCCAACCCGTTTCGAGCGAATCCGCTCAGTGTCAGCATCGAGTCTTTGGAGCCGGGCGATCTGGGCCAATATTTCATCGACCCGGAACTCTACTCCTTGCAGCAGCGAGTTGCCGACCACGACAACGGCATGACCGTTAGGCCTGAGTAGCGCGCCGACGATCTGAAAGAAGCGATAGCTGTCGTTGAAATACGAGGCAGCGTAGTTCGCCCAGCCAGCGCCGCCATAGACGCGCTTCTCTACGTTGAGAGTCCGCAACTCCGCCAACTGCGTCTCTAGGCTCGGCAACTTGAAACACAGATCTATTGGACGGCCCTCGCGGACCGTCTGCCAGAACTTCCCGAAGCTTTGGGTCTCAAAACGCTGTAAGTCCCTCGGACGGTGCACAAATCCGAGCCAGTAGAGTTGGGGGCGCGTGTTTCGAACGTAGTGATAGTTGTTGAGATATGGCGGCGAAGTGATTACTAGATCGATCGACGCGGCGGCCAGGTAATTTCGTGCTTCAAAAAAGCTGCAATCAAAAAAGTCCGCACTAGGAGTAACCGGCAGATGCTTGAGGTGGCACACCAGTTCCGCGATGTCCTGCCGCACGTGCTCCAATTTATTGGCGATAATTGAGCAAACGGACGAATTCAGTACGAGTGGCTTACCCAGCTTCGCTCTGGAACAAAGACTTGGTTCGTATGAGTAGTTAGAGTACGAGATCATGGTCGAGCCAACTGCCAGCGAGAAATACTCCTCAATGACAATGTCTTGGATGCTTCGAATAAAGTCGAGAGTGAAGAGGACCTTTAGCTCGACCGGTCTGCTGTAGAAAGACTCACGGGCACGGAAGAATTCCGGCGGCTGGGCCAGGGGTAGGGGGCCGGAATAGGGTCCTCCTTCGGGTGCCGATAGCGTCCACCATTGGTCAATCTGCCGCTCCACCGGCAGCATGAACGCCCTGTACCGGTCAATGGTCCCTCGGAGCCGGTCAAGGTCGACGCGCGCTGTCCCCAACTTGCAACGGGCGGCCAGGGCGGCAAAGGGATTCAATTCAAAGCCGCAGGTATGAAAGCCGCGGCGAAGCGCCTCGAGGTTGGTTGTACCGACGCCGGCGAAGGGGTCAAGAACGCATGCGCGCCCAACGGCATCCGGGCCAAGGTAGCGATCGAGCACTGAGTTGACGAAGTCGGCTGAGAATCCGGCAATCCAGCTCACCCACCGGTGAATGGACATGCCTTTGTTTCCAGTAAAGTTCGGATCCCGGAGTCCGTTGGCCTCGGGCCCCGCGTGTGACCAGAGACGCAGTTGCGATGTAGAACCCGACCCGGACGCTGTCATCACGCTCCCGTCGCAACGCCGGCTCCGCGCCTCACCACCGCCGGCCCCACCGCAACATTCTAGAACAGATGTCCTACGGTGTCAAAGGGGTGCTAGCCGGCGCTGCGCGTGCCCTTTTTCCCCTGGGTCTTCCGCTGCACGCGAGAGAAGTCTTCTTCTGTCCAGATCAGTGCCTTGTTGGACATGGTCTCCATGTCACGTCGTCGGAGATCCTCCAGCGATGGTTTCGGAGCGTCGGTCCGCTTGAGGTTGAGCGTGCTCTTCAGTTCGTTGTAGCGCGTGAGCGCTCTACTGAGTGATCTGAAGCGGCCGACATGTTCCCCCCTGAAGATCACGTAGTAGTAACCGTCGTTGGGCGTAGCTGGGGTGTCCTGCTCGACGGAAAGGCCATGACCCTCGACCGCTTGCCGATACACTCCACAGCCTCCCGCAGTTGCTGTCCGCCAATGATAGCGCGTTCAGGGCGTGGGTCTGTCCTGCGCCGGCTCGGCCAAGAGCCTGGAGGTTTCAGTATGAGTGTGCTTCGCCCGTGGTCGACGGGAATGGCGCCCGGCGGGGGAGAATTTGGGGCGGCGTGGGCGCAAACCATTCCGTCCGGGAGGCTGTGCCGTGAGTACAATCCAGCAGTAACCAGTGCTCCGGTGGGTAAGAGGCGGGGTGTTCGCCATGCCATTCACCCTAGACGACCTGGATCGGCTGATCATTCGGGTCGGCATGTCGGATAAGAGGCTGCGCGACCTGACCGACACGCAGTTCACCGCCTGGCTGCGTTCGGTCGGCGCTCAGGGAACCATCAACTACACGCAGCCCAGTCCGGGCCAATTTGACATCGCAATCGACGAGCGCGTCCGGGTCCTCAACGAGCTGGAGGCGTCCGGCTTCCACATCCCCGGCGTGATGGGTACTCCAGACTCCGCCCAGGCGCCGAGCGACCTTGAGCCGGCCGCCCTGTCGGGACTGAAGGCTTCGCTCGATGCGGCCGCGGGCCAGATCGAGGCCGCCCGCGGGCTAGCCCAGCAGTTGGGCGAGATCGATCCACGCATCAACTTACGCCAGTCGATCGACGGGATCATGGCCCTCCTCGACGCGGCCCGCGGCGCCGTCGACCGCGCGCTCAGACAGACGACCGAGCAGTGACGACGGACCACGTGGGGCTGCCGTCGGCTATCGTCCGTCGTCAATCGTCGATCTCCACGACCTGGCCATCGTAGGCCAGCTCGACCCCGGTCGGCAGTTCGGCATTGATGGCCGCGTGGTCGACCTCGTGCGTCAGGTGCGTCAATAGCGTCCGATGGGGCCGCAGCTCTTGGGCGACGTCGATCGCCTCGGGGATCGAGAAGTGGGTCGGGTGCGGGCGATAGCGGAGCGCGTCGATGACCAGCAGCTCGAGGCCTGCCAGCAGCGGCATCGAGCGGGGCGGGATGCCGTTGCAGTCGGTCAGGTAGGCGGCGTTCCCAATCCGCCACCCGGTCGCCGTGATCCGCCCATGCTGCAGCTCGACCGGAGTGACCCGCACACCCAGCGCCGCAAAGGGCCCTTCGACCACCTGATAGCTGACGTGCGGGATGGCGCCGATCCAGGGCGTGCCGGCGAAGGCGAAATCGAACCGCTGGCGCAGCGAGGCCTCCGTGTCGGCGTTCCCGTAGCAGGGGATCGGCCCGCCGAGCACGGCGTTGAACGCCTTCAGATCGTCCAGGCCACCCACGTGGTCGGAGTGATAGTGCGTGAACAGGACCGCGTCCACGCGCCGAATCCCGGCCCGCAGCGCTTGCAGGCGCAGCTCGGTGGCCGTGTCGATCAGAAAACCGGCCCCGTTCACGTCGACGAACGCCGAACAGCGCGTGCGCTGGTTGCGCGGGTTCTGGGACCCGCAGACCCCGCACGGGCAGGCGATCACGGGCACCCCATGCGAGGTCCCCGTCCCCAGCAGCGTTACGCGCATACGAGCGATGAGGAATGAGGAAGTGAGCGGCGAGGCGCGCGCACGCTGGAAGAATACACCGAGCCCCTCAGACGGTCAGCGTGAGGCCGTCTTCGGCCAACTCCTCGCCCACCTCCGCCCGTCGGGCGAGCATATCGGCGCTCATGTGCGTCAGGATGATACGCCCGCAGGCCAGCCGCGCCCGCTGATCGCGCAGCGTGGCGTAGTCGAGGTGATACTTGATCGGCTTCTCGAATGAGTACGCCTCGCAGATGAACAGGTCCGCCCCGCCGGCCGCCTCCGCGAGCGCATCGCTCCACGCGGCGTCGCCCGAGTAGGCCACAACCTTTCCAGCATGCGCCAGCCGTAGCGCGTACGCGGGCGCACCGCTCGCGTGTATCACTTCGTAGGCGCTCACGGCGATGGTCCCGATGGTCGTCTCCGTCTGTGGAATCAGCTCGATAAAGGAAAGCTCGAACTCGCGCTCGGTTCGCGACGAGCCCGGGAAGAGCACCTCCATGGCCTGCAATACCCGGTCGCGTGTGCCGGGTGGCCCAGCCACCAGCAACGGCCGTTGGCGATGGCCGAATTGGGCGTCGAGGATGAGGAACGGCAGGCCACCAAAGTGGTCGCCGTGCAAATGGCTCACTAGCACGGCGTCGACCGAGGCCGGCGCCAGCTCCAGCCGCCGCATCGCAATCAGCGAGGAAGCCCCGCAGTCGAGCAGGAGGTGAGACCCACCAGCCCGCACCGAGATGCAGGCCTGAAAGCGTCCCCCGCTGCCGAATGCGTCGCCCGAGCCGAGGAAGCGGACCGAGATCACCGCCGCCGGCCTACTCGTCCTCCTCGCCCGCGAGCAAGTCGACGACGATCCAGCCTTCCAACCCGTCGTCGGTCCGCACCAGGCGCCAGACGAAACCGTCTGCTTCCAGGTCCGAGTTGAACGTCTGGACCAGGGAACCGTCGGGCAGGGTCACAACGAGCGGCGCCAAAATGCCCGGCTCTGCACGCAGGTTCGCCCCGCGGCCGGCCGTGTGGGCGACCCGCGCGCTGCCAAGTGGCCACGCGACCGGCGGCGGCGCGCCCACATCGCCACCCGCGACCTGGCCAGGGGCTCTGACCACCTCGAATTGGCTCTCGGGTGCCGCGACCGGGAGGGCGGCCTCGGGCGGCTTCGGGGCACGTGGCGCGTTGGCGATGAGCGGCGCGTAAGTCGGCGAGCCGGCGACGCGCGGTAACCCGCGCATCCGAAAGTACGTCGGACTGGTCTTCTGGATAGCGCCATTCTGGCCGACCGAGAACATCCAGAACTGGTTCTTGTCCGGATACCAGAATAGAGGCGTCGCCGCCACGACGCGAGGGTCGGCCATCCAATCGCGGAAGGCAGTCTCGAAGAACCCAGCGATCTCTTCCTCGTCGTCCGTCTCCATGATCTGGGCCTCGGTGATCAGGACCGGCAGCTCGCGACCGATCGCATCGAGCTCGGCCTCGTAGGCACGGTGGGTGTAACGGATATCGTTGCCACCTGACGGCACGCGATACGGGTTTGAAGCCCAGGCGGACAGCCTCTCGAAAATGTTCGGCACGGCTTCCCGCATCCCGTCGATGAACTGAAATGCGTCCTGCATCTCGGGCAGCAGGGTCCCGTTCGAGATGTCCAGCGGCGCGTTGACGACCTTGAAGCGGTCCGAGCCGGCGAAGACGTCCATGAAATGGGCCAGGTAGCGGGTGTAGTCCCCGGCGTCCACCTCGCCGTTCCACTCCCGGCCCAGGTTCGGCTCGTTACCCACGATCACCCAGACACGTCGCGTGGGCCAGGAGCCGCGCTCGAAGAATGCCCGCCACTTGGCGGGCTCGTCCCATTCCGGACCGGCCCACACCCTGCGGCGTGTGTCGAAGCGGGTGCCGACGCGCATGATCGGCTGAACGTGGTACTCGAAGCAGCGATCGAGGAACTGCTGGAGGTTGTAGTCGGCCGCCGCCGCGTCGCGATCGTCGATAGTCCACGTGACGGTGACGTAGCCCCAGTCGCCACCATTGGCGTTGACCAGGTCGGAGGCGGCCCAGATGAAGCGCTCCTGGCTCAGCCTCCCAAGGTTGAGGCCAACGATGTTGTTGGGGACGGGTGAGTCGGCCGCCGTGGGTGCTGGCAGCAGCGCACAAGCGATGCAAATCACCAGCAGTCGCAACGCCGCGAGGGCCCGGTGTCGACGCCGTGGTAGGATCATGCGCAGCCAGTCGTGCCCATGCTGAGCCTAGCGTACCAGGCCGCGCGGATGATCCCGGTCACAACGGCGTCACAACGATCCGAGCCCCGGAAGCCCGCCGCTTCGCGCGGCCCGACCCCGGACTGCGATGGCGAGGAGGCCGTGCCGGCGTGACCGGGTCACACAAGTTGTTGATCGCGAGCGACGACGGCGACAGGTACCGCGAGCACATCGCGCGGGCGGAGCCCGACCTGGAGATCGAGGTCTTTCGCGAAGACGATTCGGCCAGCCATGCATTCCCTCGCGAGATGGACGTGTTCTTGGCCTGGAAGTTTCCAGCCAGCCTTCTGGCCGACGCGAGACGGCTGCGGTGGATCCAGTCGACTGGTGCCGGCGTCGACCACATCGCGGCGGCCGGACCTCTTTCACCAGGAGTGGTCGTCACCCGGACAGTCGACGTTTTCGGACCGGCCATGGCCGAGTACGTGCTCGGTTATATGTTCGTTGTCACGCTGCGTGTGGCGTGGGTCCTGGCGCAGCAGCGCGAGCGACGCTGGGAGCCGTTCGCTGCACCGCTGCTGCGTGGTAAGACGGCGGTCGTGGTCGGCCTGGGGAACATCGGCCGCGAGGTCTGCCGAGCTCTCCGCGCCGCTGGCCTGAGCGTGATTGGGGTCTCGCGGTCCGGGGGCTCGGCGGCGGAGGCTGATGAGACCGTCGCCGTCGACCGACTTGACCAGGCCCTGCCGCGCGCCGACTTCCTGGTGCTGGTGGTTCCCCTAACGGACG
>DASPXK010000075.1:0-5586 GCA_035637315.1 Chloroflexota bacterium | reverse complement strand
GCGACATCGCCAGGTACGCGGGCCCGGAGGCCGGTCCGGAGGGCATGTGGCGGCTGCCGTGGCTGATGGAAGACGTGCTCGAGGAATGGGAGCGCCGCAAACACCTGCCCTGCATCAAGGCCGAGCACACCGTCCAGTTCGCGGCCTTCGACGTGCTGGCTCAGGGCGCTCGGGTCACCGCCGAGCGGCTGAAGCTCGGACCGGCCGAGACCGAGGCTCTGGTCGACCGATTCCGGGGCTATCCACGCGAGGTGTCCGGCCCGGGCGTGAAGCCGGTCCCGCCGCTGCTCTACGGCGTGACCAGAGGCAGCCGGGACCACACCGAGGAGCGCTACCGCAACATCCTGCTCCCGATGCTGGCCGCGATGGACCCGCCCCCGAAGGCCCACCTGGTGATCTGGGGGGCCGGCGTGCACGGATACATGAAACCCGAGCCAGGTCTCCCCAAAGGGATCGGCCCGGCCATGGCGAAGCTGTGGCACGAGGCCATCACTCAGGGGTTCTATGTCGCGTAGCGACGGTCCCCTCCCCCGCGTGGGCCCGCGTGGGGGAGGGCAGGGTGGGGGTCTCCCTACCGGCGTTTCATCCGTGGGTCTAGCTCGTCGCGCAGCCAGTCGCCGACGATGTTGACCGCCAGAACGGTCGCGCTGATCGCCAGGCCGGGCAGGGCAGCTACCCACCAGGCGCTGGCCAGGTAGGAGCGGCCCTCTGAGAGCATGCTGCCCCAGCTTGGCGTCTGGGGGTCGACGCCCAGCCCCAGAAAGCTCAGGCTGGACTCGGTGATGATGTTGGCCCCGAGCGACAGGGTCGCCAGCACCATGACTGGAATCGCCGCGTTGGGGAGCACGTGGCGCAGCATCACTCTGGCCGGCCCACAGCCGACCGCCCGGGCCGCCTGGACGTATTCGACCTCGCGGAGCGGCAAGACGCTGCTGCGCATCACCCGTGCGTAGCGGACCCAGCCACCGATGCTCAGTGCCAGGATGACGTTTGCCACGCCGGCCCCGAGCACGGCCATCAGGCTGATGGCGAGCAAGAAGGACGGGAAGCTGAGCTGGACGTCGGCCAGACGCATGACGAGAGCGTCGACCCAGCGGCCGCGATAGCCGGCCAGCAGCCCCAGCGCTCCCCCAAACGCGACGGCGATCAGGACTGACACGACGCCGACGCTGAGCGAGATGCGAGCCCCGTAAATCAGCCTGGCCAACACGTCGCGCCCGATCGCGTCCGTCCCGAGCAAGTGACCACCTCGAGCGAAGGGTGGGACCAGGCGCGCCTCGAGCGAGCCGGCCCGTGGATCGGCCGGACTGAACAGGTCGGCGAAGATCGCCACAAGAGCCATGGCGACCAGTACCAACAGGGCCGGCAAAACGGTCTGATGCAGGCGCACCGCGGCCAGCACCCGCCTGGCGTCGCCGCCGCGCGTCGTGAGCTGGCGCCCCGCCGGCGAGACGCCCTCGACGGCGAAGCTCATGCGTAGCGGACCCGTGGGTCGATGAAGGCGTACAGGATGTCGACGGCCAGGTTGAGGGCGATGTAAACGCCGGCCACGAGAAAGACCCCGGCCTCGACCACGGGGATGTCTCGCTGTTGGAGCGCGGTGATCAGCACCCGCCCGACGCCGGGCCAGGCGAAGACGTTCTCCACCACCACGGAGCCGTTGAGCAGCGATCCGAGCTCGAGCCCGATCACCGTGACCAGCGGCAGCAGAGCGTTTGCCAGCGCGTGCCGCGACAACACGATCACCTCCTGGAGGCCCTTGGCTCGCGCGGTGGTCACGAAGTCCTGACCCAGCATGTCCAGCATCCCCGAGCGGACCAGGCGGGCCAGCTGGGCGAGCGGCGCGGTCGCGAGGGTCAGGGCAGGCAGGATGATGTACTGTGGTCCCTCGCGGCCAGAAACTGGCAGCCAGCGGGCCTCGACGGCGATCAGCAGGATCAGCATCAACCCCAGCCAGAAGTGAGGCACCGACTGGCCGATCAACGCCAGGCCCATGCAGGCTCGGTCCCACCAGGATCCGCGCCTGATCGCGGCCAGGACCCCGAGCGGGAAGGCGACCAGCAGCGCGATCACCTGCGCGACCAGCGCTAGCTGGATCGTGGCCGGGAAGCGCTCCAGCACGAGGTCCATGGCTGGCAGGTCGTTTCGAAATGACAGCCCGAAGTCGCCCCGCGCCACGCCCCCGAGCCAGTGGACGTATTGGAGGTGGATCGGCAGATCGAGGCCCAGCTTGCGCCGGTACTCCTTCGTCTGTTCCGAAGTGGCCCAATCGGGCAGCATGCTGGCGGCGATGTCCCCGCCCGTGAAGTGCAGCAGCATGTAAACCACCACCGACGCCCCGAGGACTACGAAGACCGAATGGACCAGCCGCTCGAGGATCAGCCTTGACATGGCGAGCCACCACCCTCTCCTGGAGGACTGGCGCGAGGATTGCCCATCACACCAGAACAGCCGGGAGTGCCCCGGTCAGACTCACGTTCTGGACGGATCGGTCACGGCTCGATCCGCCTCAGCCCGGGCACCCGATCAAAGCCGCGATCGAAAGTCACGATCTCATCGAGCCCAAGCCGATCCATGAGTACCGCGTGATACGCATCCGCAAAGGAGAGGTTGAAGTTGACGTACAGGTCAAAGATGCGAGGAAAGCGGCGCTTGCCGGGCAGGACGATTCCTGGGAGCTCGAGAACGGCCAGAACACCATCACGAATTTTGTCCTTGGGTTCGTCGTACTGACGCTGCAAGGTGTAGACGGTCTCGAAGAGGACGATGTCTGAGATACGGACCTCCACCTCGCCCGCCTCGACACGCTGGAGGTAGGCGGTGGCTCTGGCTGATTGGTCGGGGACGTCCTGAAGAAAGTGGCGCAGCAGGATATTCGTATCGAGGAAAGGCTGCGCCATCTAGCTTCCGCTTCGCTCCACGACCTCATCGGCGATGGCCCGTTCGGCTGCCTCGCGGAGCTGCTCGCCGGTCAGCGGTGCTTGACTGGTCCTGAAAAGTCCCGCGGTCTGCTCGATGACGCTGCCGCGCCGATGCAGCCTGGCCCCGCCGTTCTCGAGGACGAACGCGACCTTGTCGCCTTGCTTGATGCCGAGGGCCCTGCGAATCTCAATGGGAACGGTGACCTGTCCCTTGCGCGTGACAGTCGTGACGGCCTCTCTCATCGGCCCACCCTCCAACGAAGTAGTACCTGCATCCCAAAGTACTACCATAGCCCCCGGTCAAGCAAACTCTGTCAAAACGGGCTTTGGCCTGGGAGGGCACACCGCCTTCGACGTTCCCCCGCCAGCTCCCCTCGCTCTCGGAGAGGTCGGGGGTGGGCGTTATCCCGCCAGACTCATCTCGGCCACCCTCAGCCGCTCGTCGCCCACCGGCTTGAAGCCCTGCAGCTTCTTGCTCGCCCCGTAGATCTCCGGCTGTTTCCAGAGGAACAGCATCGGGGCTTGGTCCATCAGTCGAGCCTGCGCCTTGAACGACCAGTCCCTTCTTTCGTCCGGGCTGCCGCCGGTGTACAGCCTCTTCATCAGGTCCTGGAATTCAGGATCGTTCCACTGCATCGAGTTGCCGGCGTGGTTGAGGCGAAGCAGATCGAAGTCAAGCCCCGGGTCGAAGAAGGGCGCCGTGCTGCGCAGGTACAGCTCATGGGTCGTCCGCTCGCGCTGCATCTGGGCCGCCACGTTGCGCTCGACGACGTTGATTGCCACGTCCACGCCGATCTCGCGCAGGCTGGCCACGATCGCCTGCGGGAACTCGTCGCCCTTCATGTAGGCGCCCTTGTCGACGTCGAAGGTGAGCTTGAGGCCCTGGCCGACCCCCGCCTCGCCGAGGAGCTGCTTGGCCTTGGCCGGATCGTAGCTGTAGCCCTTGAGGGCCGGGTTCTCGAACGGCGGGTTGACCCAGGTGCGCATTCGAACCGTGGCGTCGCCCAGGATGTTCTTGGCGATCGCCTCCACGTCGGTCCCGTAGTTGAGCGCCTGGCGGACGCGCAGGTCGTCCATGGGCGCGAGCTTGGTGTTGAAGCCGGCGAACACCCGCCGCCCCCCGGCGATCGAGATCGCCTGGAGCCGGCTGTCGGCGTTGACCTCCGCGATCGAGGTCGGATCGAGCTGGTCCATCAGGTCGATCGCGCCGGTCTTCAGGTTCGCCAGGCGCGAGGCGTGCTCGGGTGTCCAGCGCCAGGATATCGACTGGATCGACGGCCTGGGGCTGCCCCAGTAGTCGGGATTCGCTTCGAGGGTGATCTTCTCGCCGCTGGTCCACTCTTTGAAGACGTGCGCCCCGGTCCCGATTGGCTTGCGGGCGAGCGCCTTGGGATCGGTGTCGGTGAGGTATTTGGGCGGGAAGATGAAATGGTCGTTGGCGAGTCGGGCCAGCATGTGGGGCGTCGGGGAGGTCGTGTGAAAGCGAACGGTGTAGGCATCGACAATGTCGATTCGATCTACGTTGACGTCGCTCGCCCAGGTGTTGCGGATCTTGAGGTTCTGGTCCATGCTGCGGTCGTAGGTGACCTTGACCGCCTCCGCGTTGAACGGCTCGCCGTTGTGAAACTTGATCCCCTGGCGGAGCTTGAACTCCCAGTTCGCGTCGTCGATCTGGCGGTACGACTCGGCCAGCCGCGGCACGACGGCCAGGTTCTCCCCAGTCGTAAATAGGCCGTCCATCACGTTCACGAGCACGTTGTATTCCAGCGTCCCGAGCGCGAACATCGGATCCATCGTCGAGGGCTCGTTCGGTACACCGATACTCAGCATGCCGCTGGGCGCGGCGGTCTTGGCGGCGGGCGCCGTGGTGGCGACCGCTGGCGCTGCCGTGGGAGCCGGCCCGCTGGTCGGCGCGGGCGGTGGCGCGGCCGGGCTAGGCGGCGGCGAAGGAGCGCAGGCGGCCAGCAGCAGCGCTCCACCGCCGCCCAGCCCGGCCCGCAAGAAGCGCCGCCGAGAGAACACAGCTTGCTCCCCCCTGGTCTTCCGCGAGCGGTCAGAACGCTTCGTTTGACCGGCCGATATGCATGTGGTATTTTGCATGCAATTTCCTCCGGAGCGGGTCCCCGACCAGATTGCAGCGCATCAAGGAGTCGTCCTGATGGTAACCAAAGTCGTCAAGGAATTCGAGGTCCATCCGTACGTTCAATTCATGATGGATAAGTACGATCCGTATCGCCACTGGCTGCAGTCAGAGAATGTCCCAATCATCAGTGGGTCGTACGTTCCCGACGTCAAGCACGTCGAGCTGGGGGGCTGGGAACGGAAGGGCGGCAAAGGGGCGATTCTCAGCTTCTCGGACCAGATGGTGGCCGATGGCTACATCTGCGAGATCGCACCTGGCGGGCAGCTCAAGGCCCAGCGCCACCTGTACGAGGAGATCGTCTTCATCTCCGAGGGCCGGGGGGCGACGACCATCTGGTACGACGGCACCCCGAAGCGGACGTTCGAATGGGAGAAGGGGGCCCTCTTCGCGATCCCCCTGAACGCCTGGTACCAGCACTTCAACGCCAGCGCCAGCCAGGTCGTGCGCTACTTCGCCTTGACCAGTGCCCCGGTCGCTTTTGAGCTGTTCCGAGACGCCGAGTTCATTTTTAACTGCAGCTAC
>DASPXK010000074.1:0-16361 GCA_035637315.1 Chloroflexota bacterium | reverse complement strand
CGCAAGAAACGCCACCCGCACCCCCTCGTACGAGCCAACGGCGACGGTATCGCTTGGCGGGCCGTACGGCGTCTGGACGGCATGGTGGCGGACGTCGGAGAGCAGCTCGTAGAAGCCAGACCCGCCGAAGACCCCGACCTCAGCAAGGCCGCTACGCTCGAACAAGCAGCTCCTCCGCGGGCCCTTTAGCGGCCGTTCGCAGCGAGGCCTCGTAGGGTGGGCGAAGGATTCCCCGTTCGGTCACGATCGCCGTGACGTAGCGGGCGGGAGTCACGTCGAAGGCCGGATGGGCGGCGTTCACGCCCGGCGGCGCGATCGGCTGGCCGGCCAAATGGGTGACCTCTTCGGGAGGGCGCTCTTCGATCGGGATGTCAGCCCCACTTGACAGCGACAGATCGATGGACGACGTCGGCGCGACGACGTAGAAGGGCACCCGGTTCTCCTTGCACACCACCGCCAGGGTGTAGGTCCCGATCTTGTTGGCCACGTCGCCGTTGGCGGCGACGCGGTCGGCCCCGACCATGGCCAGGTCCACCTGGCCACGCGAGATGAAATGGCCGGCCATGCTGTCGGTGATCAGGGTGTGCGGGATGCCTTCCTGCCGCAGCTCCCATGTCGTCAGTCGTGCGCCCTGAAGGAATGGACGCGTCTCGTCGACGAACACGTGGACGCCCTTGCCTGCTTCTACTGCGGCTCGGATGACTCCGTGCGCCGTCCCGTAGTCGACGCATGCGAGGGCGCCAGTGTTGCAGTGGGTCAAGATGCGCGCCTGCTGCGGAACGAGCTGCGCGCCAAGGACACCCATCCGCCGGTTGACGGCGACGTCCTCGTCCGCCATCCGCTGCGCCAGGGCCAGCAGCTCTGCTCGGACGCGCTCGATGGTGCCCCCGTTCCGGCCAGAGGCGCCCTCGACTATCTCTTGCGCCGTGCGCATCGATCGGTCGACCGCCCAGGCCAGATTCACCGCGGTGGGCCGCGTGGCGCGCAGCTCAGCCGCGGCTCGGTCGAGGTGCGCTAGCAGCTGCGCGCTATCTTCGCCCTCGTACTCGGAAGCGCCCAAAGCCAGGCCAAAGGCCGCCGCGACGCCGATGGCCGGAGCCCCGCGGACCACCATTCTGCGGATGGCGTCGGCCACGTCGCCGACCGTCCGGCACTCGACGAATCCCAGCTCGTGCGGGAGCCGGGTCTGGTCGATCAGCCGAACGGCGTCGTCTTGGAAGTCAACGGTGCGCATGGTGGCTGCCCCGCTGAGGCCTACATGTGGACATGAAAAATGGCTCTCCGGAGAGAACCATGCGCAGCCGGTGATCGCCTCTCATCTCTCAGTCCGCCAGGGCGAACTGTCGGAATTGGCACCTGCCCGCTCGGGGGCGCCGCGGTCCGACTGAGCCAGGCCCGGCGCGACGAGCGGGGGGTTGCCGGGCTTCGTCGGGCCGGTCCCTCCGCCTCTCGTGATAAGAGCGCGCGAATCTTTTCTGTTGTACGGCCGCGTCTAGGCCGGCGGCTGGCGAGGTGGCGCGAGTATAGCACAACTAGTACGAGATGAGCGACGCGACACGGTAGCCGTCCAGGCGGCGGCGGCCGTCCAGGAACGTTAGCTCGACGAGAAAGGCGGTCCCCGCGACCACGCCCTCGAGCTGCTCGATCAGCTCGATCGTTGCGCCCACGGTGCCGCCCGTAGCGAGCAGATCGTCGACGATCAGCACCCGGCAGCCGGGTTCGACGGCGTCGACGTGCAGCTCGAGCGTGTTGGTGCCGTACTCCAGCTCATACTCGGCGGTGATCGTTTCGGCTGGCAGTTTTCCGAGCTTGCGGACCGGGACGAAGCCGACCCCCAGCAGGTAGGCGATCGGCGCGGCGAAGATGAAGCCCCGCGACTCCATACCCACCACCACGTCGATCTCCCAATCCCGGACCAGGTCGCCGAGCTGGTCGAGCGCCTGTCTGAATGCTGCGCCGTCGCGCAGCAGGGTGGTGATGTCCTTGAACAGGATGCCCTTCTTGGGAAAGTCCGGCACATCGCGAATACGACTCGCGAGATCGATCATTCGATCCTCTTAGGCCCTCCGCCTCGCCCGCTCCCAGGCTTGGGGGAGGGGTTTGGGGGCCGAAGTCTAATGAGTGTGTCTCGATTGTCTCATAACTCGTCTACGAGGGCAGGTCATGGGACGATGAATGCGAGACGGATTGCCGGACGTAGCCGTTCGCGAGCGAACGTCACATTCTCCGAAGATCGAACCAGTGTCTCACAAACGTTCGCCTTTGCGACGGGCGAGCCAACGCAGTCGGCGACCGGATGGTCATGCGCGGCTGGGTCTCGTAGGCTGCGCGTCGCCGCGATGCTCGGCATCGCGGATCTGCTCCAGGATGCCCCATGAACCCTTTCAGGCGGGAACGGGCTGGAGCTGCCCTTCGAGGGCAGTGATGAACTCAGCTGATTCGGAAACCCAGCCAAACTGCGCCTGAATGACGAGCAGCGAGGCGTCGTGGTTGCTCCGGGGCAGGTCGTCTCCGATGGGCTCTGCTGTGCAGTCTGCCAAGAGGAGGCAATTGTAGTCTCGGAACATCGCGTCCCGGATGGTGGACTCGACACACACGCTCGTCGTGCACCCGGTGAAGATCAGGTTCCTGATGGAGCGGCTCTTCAGGACCGCATCCAGATCGGTTTCATAGAAGCCGCTGTACCTGTGCTTGTAGAGGACGACGTCGCCGGACTCGGGTGTGAGTTCGGGCACGATCTCCGTATTCCACGTATCTCGTATCAAAATCCGACTCGGCGTCCCATCCGGTGCGGTGGCTGACTCACCTGGGCGCAGTGGCAGGTGCTTGAGCCAGTTCGGGGCATCGGGGGCCCCGGCGTCAGAGAGATCAGGGCGAAAGGCCATCTTCAAGTAAACAACGGTGACCCCAGCCAAGCGCGCGGCCGCCAGAACTCGACTGGTCGGAGCGACCACCGCACGGATCCTAGAAATGTCGATCCCACGCAGCGCGAACATACCGCCTTCAGCTCCGAAGTCGTTCTGCATATCGACCACGATGACGGCGCTCTGTGCTGGATCGATGGTCAACGCTTCGGGCTTCGCGGCGATGGTGACCTGTCTGCCCGGTGATCGCATTGCACTCTCCCGTGGCTTCACTGGAGACTGGACCCTCAGAGTAGCCCCTCTTTCACCGACGATGCAAGCATGCGTCAAGAGCTTCGTGGCGAGGTTTCTCCGGGATACATTCGGGCTAACGAGGAGTTCTCAGGATGGCCGACCCACGCCCCTGACGCAACTCTCGGAGCGAACGCGAGCCCAAGTCCTTGAGCGGCTCCACCTCCTCGCGCCCCATCTGGAAGACGGCGCGCCGCTGCCTCGGCTCGCCCGCGAGCATGGAGCGGCGCTCCGGACCGCCCAACGCTGGGTCGATGGTTATCGTGGGCACGAATTGGCCGGCTTGGTGAGATCACCACGAGATGATCGCGGTCAGCATCACCGAGATTCTGAGCTTCGGTTTCTGATCGAGGGCCTTGCCCTCCGGGTTCCGCGGCCGGCACCGCCGCGATGGCGCGTCAGGTGGCGTGTATCGCGAAAGAGCGGGGGCCGCCAGCCTCCCTGCCCTGGCACGGCCTATGTCATCGTTCGTCGCCTTGACCCGGCCCTGGTCACTCTGGCCCAGGAAGGCCCGAAGGCTTATCGGGAGCGCTTCGGCTTGATCTACCGCCGCGAAGTCGCGCGGACGTACCAGATATGGCGGGCCGATCCGCTCGGTAGTGACGCCCGCGCCGCGACCCGGCTAGTTTGGCGCCACCTGAACCGCGCTCCCGGTCACGCGCACCCGGTAAGTGTTGACCGAATCCGTTGGTGGCAGGGCTACGGCCTCACCCGTTCGCACGTCAAAGCCACCGAAGTGCCACGGACAGGTAACCACGTCGCCGTGGAGCTCGCCCTCGGGAAGCGGGCCTCCGCGGTGGGTGCACGTCGCC
Organism: Chloroflexota bacterium; assembly: GCA_035637315.1. Classification (GTDB taxonomy): domain Bacteria; phylum Chloroflexota; class UBA6077; order UBA6077; family JACCZL01; genus DASPXK01. Next base: position 12,394 of record DASPXK010000074.1, on the reverse strand, counting down.
TCGATGGCGTAATAGTGGCCACCCACGTTCGCCAACAGAACACTCTGGCCGTTGACGTCGACCTCCTTCATTTGGCCCGCGTGGATCTCGGAAGTCTCGGCGACCGTCACGAACTCTGGCATCTCCGATCCCCACGTATGGCGCGCGCGCCACTAGGCGTCTTGATGGCCGCGAGGCGCCGATTCACCTCGCGCCACCAATTCTAGCCGACCGCGCTGGTGCTCAGAGCCCGAGGTAGGCCTGGCGGACGAGGTCACTCGGCAGCAACTCTTCGCCCGTCCCGGATAGGACCACTCGTCCGGTCTGAAGCACGTAGCCCCGATCGGCCAGCTCGAGCGCCTCGACGACGTTCTGCTCGACCAGCAAGATGGTCGCGCCGTCGGCCTTGATCTGGGCCAACGTGGCGAAGATCTCGTCGACGAGGCGTGGAGCGAGGCCAAGCGACGGCTCGTCCAGCATCAGCAAGCTCGGTTGGGCCATCAGGCCGCGCCCGATCGCCAGCATCTGCTGCTCACCGCCTGACAGTGTGCCGGCCAGTTGGGTCCTGCGCTCGCGGAGGATTGGGAACAGGCCGAAGACCCGGTCCAAGCTGGCCGAACGCTCGCCGGGCGACTTGCGCGTATGGGCGCCCAGCGTCAGGTTCTGCATGACGCTCAAGCGGGCGAAGAGTCGTCGCCCTTCCGGAACGTGGGCGATTCCCAGTCTCACGACCCGGTCGGGCGGCGCCCCGTCGATGCGCTGGTCTCGGAACCTGATCGCCCCGGCGGTGGGGCGCAAGAGTCCCGAGAGGGTCTTCAGGATCGTAGACTTGCCAGCCCCATTGGAGCCCACAATTGTGACGATCTCGCCCGGCGCGACTCGGAAGGTGACGCCGTACAGAGCCCGAACGCCCTGATAGCCAGCCTCGATCCCGTCGACCTCTAACACGCCGCATCTTTCGAGCGAGCAGCGTAACGCTCACCAAGGTAGGCCTTGATGACCTCCGAGTCGCGCGCGACCACCTCGGGTTGGTCTTCGAGCAGCTTGCGGCCTGAAGTCAGCACAACCACCCGATCCGAGATAGGCATGATCACCTCCATCACGTGCTCGACCATGAGGATCGTGATCCCGCGCATGTGGGCCTGGCGGATCAGCTCCACAGCGTCCTCTCGTTCGCGCGGGTTCAGGCCGGCCCTCGCCTCGTCGAGCATCAGCAGCTTCGGTCGGGTTGCCAGAGCGCGTGCCAGCTCGACCCGTTTGCGGTCCGCGTTCGTGAGGCTCGCTCCGAGCGCCCCCCGCTTCTCGGCCAGCCCAGCCCACTCGATCACTTCGAGCGCCCAACCACGGGCGCGGCGAGCGTCCGGAGCGCGCAGCAGGGCGCCTACCATGACATTCTCGAGCACCGTCATCTCGCGGAAGGTTCGGACGATCTGGAATGTCCGCGCAATCCCGCACCGGCAGATCTCCTCCGGCGGGCAGCCAGTCACGTCGTGGCCCTCGAAGATGACCCGTCCGCTCGTGGGCCGCTCGGCACCGGCCATGCAATTGAACAGGGTCGTCTTACCAGCCCCGTTCGGGCCGATCAGGCCGACGACCTCGCCCTCGTCGACGTGCAGACTGATCCGATTGTTGGCGACGAGCCCACCAAACCGCTTCGTCAACTCACGAACGTCCAGCAGCGGCACGCTCAGCTCGCTCCGCTCGGGGGGCCAGGGGTCAGGGGGTCGGGGGCTGTACCCTTGTCCCTTGGCCCTTGACCCCCGGCCCCGCGCAGCGCGCTCGCTCCCGACCCCCGACCCCTGTCCCCTAGGAGGGCCATCAGTCCGCCCGGCTGAAAGACGGCCACCAACACGATCAGGGCGCCGTAGACCATCAGGTCGACCGCCCTCCCGCCGCCGGCAGATCCGGCCAGATACACCCGCGTTCCCTCAGAGAGCGGGATCAACACCACGGCACCCAGGAGTGGTCCCCAGATCGTTCCGACCCCGCCCAGCACCGCCACCAGGCAGATCAGGACGGACAGCGAGAGCGGCAGCACGCTTTCTGGATCGATCACCAGGATGTACTGGGCGTAGAAGGTGCCGCCCATCGCGGTTAGGGCCGCGCTGATTGCGATGGCGTACAGCTTGTAGCGAGTAACTCCCACCCCCAGGGAACGGGCCGCGAGCGGGTCGCCCTTGATGGCCCAAGTAGTAGCCCAGCCGCGACCGCTCGACCGCGAACGCGCTTCCGAAGGCGAGCGCCGCCATGCCGAAAGCGATGTAGTAGTACGGCAGCTTGCTGGAGTGGAATTGGAAGTTTATGAGCGCCTCGGGCAGCAGCGGCAGGTGGATGCCGCTGGCCCCGCCGACCTCGCGCCAGTTGATGAACACGGTATGGACGATCTCGCCGACGGCGATCGTGGCGATGGCGAAATAGTGGCCGCCGAGTCGAAAGCAGGGATAGCCGATCGCCACTGACAGCGCGACCGCGACGACCATACCGGCCGGGATGCCGAGCCAGGGCGAGAGGCCCAGCCTGGTCATCAACAGTGTCGAGGTGTACGCGCCGGTTCCAAAGTACACCGCGTTGCCCAGAGACACCTGGCCCGCGTAGCCGCCCAGGATGTTCCAGGCCTGAGCCAGCGTCGCGTATAGGCAGATCATGATCAGGACGTGGAGTGGGTGCGCCAACCGCTGCGCCTCGAGGATGAACGGCACGATCAGCAGAGCCAGCGCGACCACGACACCACCAAGACACCAAAACACGCGGCGGGCTCTGCCCCTCAGTACCGCGACCGTCAGGGAGCGGTGAGGCTGGGTCGCCATTCGCTCAGTAACGCCCGAACAGCCCCTGCGGCCGGAACAATACGACGGCCAGGTAGAGGGCGAACACGGCGACGTACTTGAATGACGGGACGAAGAGGCCGCCAACCGCCTCGACGAGCCCGATGATGACGCCCGCTGCCAGCGCCCCGACGATGCTTCCGAACCCACCCAGGGCGACGGCCACGTACGCCAGCAGCGCGAAGAGGAACCCAACGTCAGGAAAGATCGGAAGGAAATTAGCCAGCAGCGCGCCCGCGATACCCACGCACGACGAGCCGATCCCCCAGCCCAACAGGTACATGCGATCGCCTGGGATGCCCATCAGAGCCGCCGCCTCGCGGTCCTCGGAAGTGGCCTGGATCGCCAGTCCCGTCTCGGTCCGCATAACGAACAGGTAGAGCGCCAGGACGGCGGCCAGCGCTGCGAAGCTGGCGACTACCTGCGGCCAGCTCAGAAAGATTCCGCCCAGGTCGAGTCGGCCACTCAGGACGTGGTTGGGGAGAATCCGATAATCCGCCGTCCACAAGAACTGTGCAGTGCTTCGTAAGAATACGCCGAGACCGAACGTCGCGAAGATCTGGGCCAACATCGGCGCGCGCAGGATCCGGCTGATGATCCCCTTGTAGACGAGCGCGCCGAGCAGGAAGAGCAGCGCGGCGCAGATCGGGACCGAGACGAGCGGATCGATGCCGAACAGAAGGGCCAGCCAGAACGTGGTGAACATCGACAGCATCAAGAACTCGCCGTGGGCGAAGTTGACGATCTCCATGAGCCCGAAGATCAGACTGAGGCCGGCCGCGATCAGCGCGTACACGAAGCCCATCAGGAGTCCGCTGGCGATGGCTTGCAGCAGGACTTCCAGGGTCATGGCCGCATGCCCTCACCCCCTGACCCCATCTCCCTCAAGGGAGAGCGGCCGGGGGTGAGGGCGGACCCGCGTTGAGGATGACAACCGGGCAGAATGTCAAGTGGCGGCAGGATGGCAGCGTCCCGCTTCAGCGCCGCTCGGACCACTTCGGGATGGGGTGGATGAACTCCTTGGCCGCGAAGTCGAACGGCCAGACCGTCCAGTATTGACCGCCCTGCAGTTGGATGATGATCGGGGTGCCCGACTCGTTCTGGCCCGTGGCCGGGTCGAAATCACCCCCTGCCACGGCATCGGGATCTGGTCGCCCGGTACGTCGGTAGCTACGAGCGCCTGGCGAATCCTCTCCGCATCGACCGAGGCGGCCCGGTTGATCGCGTCGCATAGGACCAGGAAGCCGGTGAACACTCGCGCTGGCACGTCAGCCATGTCGTGGTTGACGCGGGCTTTGAACAGCTCGTTGACCTGCTTGATGACGGGCTTTCGGTTGGCCAGATCGGGCACGAAGACGGCGCGGCTCGCGTAGCCTTGAGCGTCCTTGCCGACCTGCTCGACGAAGGCGCTCTCGACATGGCCTGAGTCCTGGGCCAGCACCATCTTCGGGTTGTAGTCCAGCTCCTTCGAGTGTTGGACCATCAGGATAGCGTCCGAGACGTACGAGGTAGGGAGCCAGAGTTCTGGCTCGGCCGCCTTGAGCCGCTGGACCTCAGCCGTCAACGAGGTACTGCGAGAGCGGTACTGCAAGTCCAGTCCAATCTTGTAGCCGGCCTTCTCCGCCAGCTCCTTCTCGACCTTGCCGCTGTCCTGGCCAAACAGCGTGTCCTCGTACAGCAGACCGACGCCTGGGCTTTGACGTTCTTGCGGGTCTCGATGTCTTTGAGGAACTTGAACATCGCCTCAGAGAAGTGAATGTCGTGGGGCGACGTGCGAAAGAACCACCTGAACCCACGCGTGTGGAGGCTGGGCGAAGACGACTCGGCGGTCAGGTAGGGGACTCCGAGTCGTTCCGCGACCTGACTCGCCGAGGCGGTGACGGCGCTCTGGAACATCCCGAACACGGCCGCCACGTTCTCCTGGGCGATGAACCTCTCGGCCTCCGCCGCGCTACGGCTGGATCACCCTGGTGGTCCGTGATGATCGCTCGGACCTTGGCCCCGCCGAGATTGGGCAGGCCCTCGGTCCGAGCCAGCAGGAGCGGCAGGTGGGTGCGGTTGTTGACCACGTCCTGGGCCAGCTCGACAGCCGCCTTGGCGTCGAGCCCTGAAGGCGCCGTGGCGCCAGACAGCGGGTAGGAGACCCCGATCAGCACCTCCCGGACTGCCGCACCCGGAGCGGCCTGGGCGGCCGGCGACGCGGCCGGGCTGGCGCCCGGACTCGCGGCCGGCGAGGCGGCGGGGCTGGCGACGGGGGCAGCGGGCTTGGGCGCCTCGGTTGGCTTGGGCGCCGCCGTCGGCGAGGCCGGCGCGGTCTGGACGCACGCGCTCAGCAGCGAGGCCGCGATAGGCCGCTGCCGAGACCGACGAGGACCAGAAAGCGCCGGCGGCTGACTGGCAGCATAGCAGCTCGAGATGCACGCTGGCTCACGAGCATCCTCCTGCGGACGGGATAGACGCCGGGCGGGCTAACGCTCCTGGTCCAGTCTACCCGGCCCCCCGCGGGGCGTCAAACGGGGGCGGGTTCTAAGGGCAGCCCCGGTGCGCGGTAGGGGCGAAGCATTCGCGCCCTCAGTCGCCGGCCCCCGAGTACAGTTTGCGCGAATGCTTCGCCCCTACGAGGTTCGATGCCGCCTACAACACCCGGGCGACCGTGAACCGGAGGATGCTCACGACCTCGTCCGGGCTCCAGGCGCCGTAGCTGCGCCGCCACAGGTCGCGGAACTCCTCCAGCGTGTAGCCGCCCTCCTCGCGCGCGTCCTCTTCGGTGAAATCGGCCAGCCGTTTGCGGACCACGTCGGTGATCTCGAGATCGGCGAACTGGATCACGTCCGCTCGGACGATGGCCCCCGGCACGATGCGCGGGTCCGGGCGACGGCGGGTGGTGCGAGTCTTGGAGCCCTCGACCACGGCCTGATAGTGGCGATGGGTGAAGGCCACTGAGGCTCGCGGCTGGCTGATGGCCTCCTGGACGATGTCTGAAACAGGGGCGGGCGTCTCTGTGGCCGCGCGGCGTATCACCTCACGGGCGATCTCGGTTGGCATGTGCTCCTGGGCCAGGCGGGTGGCAACCTCTACCTGTCGTTGGGGGTCTTTGATCTTCTCGGCGATGTCGAGCGCGGTCCGGTAGGCGAGCTTGCCTTCCGGCACCCGCTTGGCGTCGCGAGGCGCAATCCGCTCCTGCAACTCCTCCGGTAAGTTGAGGGTCCGAACCCAACCTCGCACCGTGTCCGGCTCCACGCCGATCCGTCTGGCGATCGTGTCCCAGGTGCGGTACTTCTGAGGGTAACGCTCGCGAAGCTCCCGACACAGCCGCGCCTTCTCGACGGCAGAGAGGTCCTCGCGCTGGACGTTCTCGACGAGGTTGATCTCCATCACCTCGTCGTCGCTGTACTCGCGCACGATGGCCGGCACCTCGTCGAGCCCCGCTTGCTGGGCCGCGCGGTAGCGCCGCTCGCCCGCCACGACCTCGTAATGCTCGTTGACCGGACGGACGATGATCGGCTCGAGTACGCCGAACTGTCTGATACTCGCCGCCAGGTCGTCGAGGCCGGCTTTGGAGAACCTGAGGCGGGGGTTCAAGCGGTTGGGCTGGATCTGCTTCAGCGCGAGGTCTGGCACGTCTGGTCTCCCTCCCGCACCCTGAGCTGAGCGCAGTCTAACAGCGAAAATCCGGGCGTGGAAGGGCTCTGGCGGCGAGTTCCGCGAAGTCCGCCCGAAGTGACAGAAGACGGACGATGGATCGCCGACGGCGGACGATGGACGACGGACGACGTGCGTCGTCTGCCGTCGATCGTCCGTCGTCGGTCGTCCGCGTCAGCGCGTGAAGATCGGCGCGAAAACCAGCGCCACGATCGACATCAGCTTGATCAAGATGTTCATCGAGGGGCCAGCCGTGTCCTTGAACGGGTCGCCAACCGTGTCGCCGACCACCGCCGCGCGATGGGCCTCGGAGCCCTTGCCCGCGAACGCGCCGGCCTCGATGTACTTCTTGGCGTTATCCCAGGCTCCGCCGGCATTGGCCATCATGACCGCCAGCATGAAGCCGCACACGATCGCGCCGACCAACATCCCGCCGAGCGCCTCCCGCCCCAAGACCAGGCCGACCGCGATCGGGCTGACCACCGCCAGGCTGCCCGGTACGATCATCTCGCGCAGCGCGGCCGCGGTAGTGATGTCAACGCAGGCGGCGTAGTCGGGCCGCTCGGTGCCATCCATCAGCCCCTTTAGCTCGCGAAACTGGCGGCGGACCTCGTTCACGATCTGAAAGGCCGCCTTGCCGACCGCGGTCATCGCCAGCGCCGAGAACACGAACGGCAGCATCGTCCCAAGCAGCAGGCCGGCGATGACGTTAGGATTGAGCAGGTTGACGGACGTCAGGCTGACCGCCTCGGTGTACGCGGCCATCAGTCCAAGCGCCGTCAGGACCGCCGAGCCGATCGCGAATCCCTTGCCGGTCGCCGCGGTTGTGTTGCCCAGCGAGTCGAGCGCGTCGGTCCGCTCGCGGACCTCTTTGGGCAGCCCGGCCATCTGGGCAATCCCGCCGGCGTTGTCGGCGACCGGCCCATACGCGTCGGTCGCGAGGGTGATCCCCAACGTGGAGAGCATCCCAACTCCGGCCAGGGCGATGCCGTACAGGCCGGCGAAGTAGTAGGCGCCGATCACGCTCACACACATCACGAGCGTGCCGAGGACGGTGCTCATCATGCCGGTCGCGAGGCCGCGGATGATCGTGGTCGCCGCGCCCGTCTGAGCGGCCTCGGCGATCGCCCTGGTCGGCGGGTACTCGTAGGAGGTGAAGTATTCGGTGCCCAACCCGATAACGATTCCGGCGAGCAGGCCCACGACCACTGCCCAGAACGCTCCCAGATCGGCGCCCAGGCCGCGCACGATCGCGAAGCTCAGCACCACCACCAGCCCGCCGGTCACGAAGATCCCGCGCCGCAAGGCCCACAGCAACCCGACGAACTCGGCCGTGTCCGAGACTCGCACAAAGAACGTCCCGACGATCGAAGAGATGATCCCGGCGGCAGCGATCAGGAGCGGCATGACCTCGCCTGTTAGCCCGGTGGCTACGCTGGCCAGCGCCATGGTCCCGACGATGGAGCCGACGTACGACTCGAAAAGATCGGCCCCCATGCCGGCCACGTCGCCGACGTTGTCGCCGACGTTGTCGGCGATCACCGCCGGATTGCGCGGGTCATCTTCTGGGATGCCCTGCTCGATCTTGCCGACGAGGTCGGCGCCGACGTCTGCGGCTTTGGTAAAGATCCCGCCTCCCACCCTGGCGAAGAGGGCAATCGATGAGGCGCCGAACGAGAACCCAGCCACGACGTTTGGGTTGCGAAAGATGAGATAGACCGCGACCAGCCCGACAACCCCCAGGCCGACCACGGCCGTCCCCATCACGGCTCCGCTCGCGAACGCCACTCGCAAGCCACGGTTCAGGCCCTGGGCCGCGGCAGCCGTAGTCCGCACGTTGGCCCTCAGCGCGATCCACATGCCGACGTAGCCGGTGGCGGCCGAACAGGCGGCCCCAACCAGGAAACAGATCGCGGTCCCCTGCCCAACAGTCACAGTTAGCACAGACGCCACCACGACCGCGAAGATCACCAGCGTACGGTACTCACGCGTGAGGAAGGCCATCGCCCCTTCCTGGATCGCTTGCGAGATGGCCTGCATGTTCTCCGAGCCGGGGTCGTTGGCGACCACCTGGCGAGCCAGATAGCCGGCGAATACGAGCCCAAAGACCCCGGCCACTCCCGACACGAGAGCTAGTTCCACAACGAGCCGCCCCTCATCGTCAGCGTGGGGCCTGTTTGGTCGGCCGCAATCCTTCTTGTCATCCTGAGCGGAGCGAAGGATCTCATGCTGTCCACCATGCGACTTCCAACGAAGTCAGTCGCAACCCACACTCCTTGTAAGCGGAGCGTCTTTGTTCGACCACGTGAGGCGCAGGCCTGTGGCGGGGAGCATGAGATCCTTCGCTTCGCTCAGGATGACAAGAAGGACTCAGGATGACAAGAAGGACTGGGATGAGCATGAAGGAATTGGGATGACCGTGACGGATTCGGGTGAAAGAAAGACGTGGGATAACAAGATTTGGGATGACTCCAAAAGCTACTAAGGCACGCAGCAGTTGCCCAACGGGCGACGCGCGATGCTAGCACGAGGGAGCCTGGAATGTCCCGGCCAGGATCTGGCGACGCGCCTGGCGCAACAAGTCGACCAGGAAGGCGACGTTGTGCAAGCTCAGCAGGCGCGCGCCGAGCGGCTCGGCGGCCTTGACGAGATGGTGGAGGTAGGCGCGCGAGTACTTGGTGCATACCACGCAGCCACAGGTCGGATCGAGCGGCTCTCGATCCTGGCCAGCCGCGGCGCGCCCCAGGTTGACCCGACCACGACTTGTGTAGGCGTGACCAGTGCGGCCCAGACGAGTTGGCAGCACACAGTCGAACAGATCGATCCCTCGCGACACCGACGCCAGCATCTGCTCCGGCTCGCCGACGCCCATCAAGTAGCGTGGCCGGTCGTCCTGCAGCTCAGCCACGCAGAGGGTGATCAGTCGCTCGGTCGTCGAGAACGGCTCGCCAACGCTCAGCCCTCCGATCGCATAGCCGGGAAAGCGCTCCGCCGCCAGCGCCCGAGCCGCCTGCACGCGAAGATCGGCCTCCATGCCGCCCTGCACGATCGCCAGCAGCCACTGGTCCGAGCGGCTATGGGCCCGAGTCGCCTGCAGAGCCCAGGCGTGGGTGCGCTCGAGCGCAAGCTCGGCCTCCGGGCGCTCGCTCCGATAGCCCATGCACACGTCTAGCGGCATGATCAAGTCGGCCCCGAGCCGCTCCTGAAGTCTGATCACCGACCGCGGACTGAAGCGCCGGCATCTGCCGTCCAGGTGTGAGACTATCGACACCCCCCTGTCGTCGACGTGGCGCAGCCGCTTCAGGCTGAACACCTGGAAGCCGCCGCTGTCGGTTAGCATTGGCCCGCCCCAGCCGGTAAAGCGATGCAGGCCGCCCAGGCGCTCGATCACGTGTGCGCCAGGCCGCAGCGCCAGGTGGTAGGCGTTGGCCAGGACGCACTGGGTGTGGATGGCCGCAAGATCGGATGGGAGCAGCGATTTGACGCTGCCCTGCGTTCCGACCGGCATGAAGGCCGGCGTCTCGATCCGGCCATGCGGTGTGCTCAGTACGCCCGCTCGCGCACGGGTAGAAAGGCACCGCCCCTCGATCTGGAAGTGCATATACTTCAGTAGGCAGTAGGCAGTAGGCAGTAGGCAGTAGGCAGTAGGCAGTAGGCAGTTTACAGAGTAGGCTCCCCTGGCCCTGGCCCTGGCCCCTGGCCGCTTCGAGCAATATGCCGCTTGAGAATCTGGGACGAATGCTCATGGTGGTCGGCCTGGTAATGGCCGGCCTTGGGCTGCTGTTGGTGCTCGGCGGTCGGATCCCGTTCCTCGGCCAGCTGCCGGGCGACTTCGCGTTCGAACGGGACAACGTTCGGGTCTATCTTCCGATTGCCACAAGCATCGTCTTGAGCATCCTGCTAACGCTGGCGCTCAACCTGATCTTTGGCTGGTTCAACCGGTCGGGGCCGTAGCGCTGACGCTGCCGCTCGTAGTGCGCACTTTAGTGCGCTGGGGGGCGCTAAGGCGCCGACTACGGAACCTGCAGCTTGCTATACTGGGCCCGTACCGGTCCCGCCAACGCCCGGCGGACAGACCGTGATCGATCACCGGCAGGGGGTCATAGGATGCGGATCGCGTTGCTCGAGAGCATCATCCTGAGTGTCATTTTGACTGTCGCGCTCAACCTCGTCCTGGGGTTCTTCGCGGGCATCCTGAGGCTGTTTCGGCGCGCGTGAGGGCAGCGGCTGAGCCGCTGGCAACCGAGCTCTATAGCTACGAGCTCCCGCCCGAACTGATCGCCCAGGCGCCCGCCGAGCCGCGCGACGGATCGCGCCTGCTCGTCCTAGACCGTGCCAGTGGGTCGATCGTCCATTCGCGCTTCCGCGATCTGGCCGACTGGCTGCGGGCGGGCGACTTGCTCGTCCTCAATCGCAGCCGGGTCGTGCCGGCCCGGGTGCTCGGCAGACGCCTAGCAGATGGTGGCGCGGCCGAACTGCTCCTGCTGCGACGGCGCGCGCCGGGGCTCTGGGAGACCCTGGTTCGGCCGGGCCGCAGGTTGAAGCCCGGCGCCAGGATCAGCCTGGGCGACGGACTGATCGCCGAGGTCTTGAGCTACACGCCAGGCGGCGGGCGGCTCGTCGTGTTGCAGGGCGCGGACGATCCGGACGCGGCTGTGCTTCGGGCCGGGACTGTGCCCTTGCCGCCGTACATTCGCGACTGGGATGGCGATCCAGAGCGCTACCAGACGGTGTACGGAGACATGCCTGGCTCCGCTGCCGCCCCAACCGCCGGCCTGCACTTCACGCCGGATCTGCTCGAGCGGCTCCGCGCGGCAAGCGTAAGCGTCGCTTTCGTGACTCTGCACGTCGGGCTCGACACGTTTCGCCCGGTCCGCTCGGAGAGCCTGACCCAGCACGAAATACATGCCGAGGAGTGCACCGTCGCCCCGGAGACTATCCGGGCCGTCCAGGCCGCCCGCTCGGCGGGCGGCAAGGTCGTGGCCGTCGGGACTAGCACCGTCCGCGCCCTCGAGACTGCCTTGGCCTACCAGGGGACCGGTCAAGCCGCGTCGGGATGGTCGGGCGCTACCTCGCTATACATACTGCCGGGTCATCGGTTCCGCGCGGTCGATGTCCTGATCACCAATTTCCATGTCCCACGCTCGACGTTACTTGCCCTGGTCAGCGCCTTCGCGGGCCGCGCGCTGGTGCTGGCCGCGTACCGTGAAGCGATCGCCCATCGCTACCGCTTCCTCTCCTTCGGCGACGCGATGTTGGTCGCATAGCCGCACGTAGACGACAGGTCCAGAGTCCAAAATCCCACGCGAACCGAGCCGGACTTGGACGCTGCGCATTGGACTCAGGACCTTGGACTCGGGACCTTGGACTTTGGACTTTCGACTTCGTTACGCTTTAGAAAAGGGGGAGAGCATGATCGTCGTAGCTGGAGATCTAAAGTACGAGCTGGCCGAAGGCTGGGAGCAGCTTCCGGAGGGTTGGGAGCATCCCGACGTGGCCGGGGTAGCGGTCGACTCCAACGACCGTGTGTACGTCTTCACTCGTAGCGAGCACTCGGTCATTGTCTACGAGCGTGACGGGACGTTCGTCGGCTCGTGGGGTGAGGGGATGTTTACCCCTAGGACGCACGGGATCACGATCGGGCCAGATGACAGCATCTACCTGACCGACGACGGAGACCACACGGTCCGCAGGTTCACGCCCGACGGCAAGCAAATCCAGGTGTTCGGCACCAGTGGGCAGCCCTCCGACACCGGCTACACGGGCACCGTCGACTCGATCACCCACGGCGGGGTGCCGTTCAATCGGCCGACCAACTTGTCGATCGGGCCGAACGGCGACCTATACGTCTCGGACGGCTACGGAAACGCCCGCGTCCACCGCTTCTCACCAGACGGCGAGCTGCTCCAGTCATGGGGTGAGCCGGGCACTGGGCCCGGCGAGTTCAA
>DASPXK010000073.1:0-5160 GCA_035637315.1 Chloroflexota bacterium | reverse complement strand
GGTCTCACGTACGCTCTCGAACAGCTCGTCGTATCGCAGCGGGCTAGACGGAGCAAAGGTGGCGCGCAAGTGATCGAGCAGATCGGGCACTACCACGAAGACGACCGGCTCACCGGCCGCGAGCCGGGCGTTCGCGATCGCTGCCGCGAGGTGCGTCTTGCCGCATCCCGGCGGGCCGATCAGCAGCAGCCAGCCGCTCGGGGACTCGGCGAACGTCCTGGTTCGCTCGACCACGTGCCTGAACCGTTCGCGGCTGGCGGGGTCGCCACTGCGCCCGTCGGGGTGCAGGCTTTCAAAGGTCAAGCGGGTCAGAGGGCCGAGGTTGCTGAGCCGCTCGAGCCGCGCCTGGCGCAGCGCCTGCAACTCCTCGGCCCGACACGAGCAGGGCACGAGGCGACCGAAGTCTGGATCGTTGGCCGGCACGTCACGCCGCAGATAGCCGGCCCCCCGGCAGTGTGGGCAGTCCGTCGGCTCAGCGTCGGACGAGTCGGCCGTACTTGCCGGCAAGATATTCTCGTGAATCCCGAGGCGGAGCAGGGCGTCGCCCAGTCTCTCCACGTATCCCCCGTCCTCGCGCGGCCCAGTTCTCCAGGATCCGCTGAACGTAGCGCCAGCTGCGCTTGTTCAGCGCGACGGCCTCACGGAAGGCATCCTCGATCCAGGCGGGCGGGTAAGTCAGCTCGGCCTCGCGCAGCTCGTCCGCCAGTAGCGGCGTGAGCAGGCCGACGTTCTGTTCGTACAGCTCGAAGATGTTCGGGCCGGCATCGTCGCGTCGCTCGACCTCGACCGGGAGCGGGGACGGCTCGAAGGGACCGAGCCGCCGCTCACCAGCCTTGACCTCGCGCACGAGCTGGCGGCTCGCGGGCGTGTTCAACAGGTAACACACGTCAGGCTGGCCATCCGCCTGGACTGCCAGGTCGAGGAACGTGCCCCGCTCGATGGCCCGGCCCAGGGCCCGCTCCAGGGCGCGATGCGGCGCCCCCGAATCGTCAGGCCGCAGCGCCAGCAGCAACCCGCGGTCGGCCAGCAGCTCCGAGCGACGTACGAACCGCGGCGCTGCGCCACGCCTCTCGTACAGCAGCCGCGCGACGTGCAGCGTGACCTTGAGCTCCGCGAGCGTGTCGATCTCGCGCAGCAGCGTGCCGAAGAAGGCGGCTGGGACCGGCACGTAGGCCAGGCGGCTGGGGAAGCCGGCGAAGCGGGTCAGGCTCACTCGCGGAACACCTCGAGATCCAGGAACTTCGTCGTGCGGCTGTTGAAGACAAGCGAGACCTGGCCGGTCGGCCCATTTCGATGCTTGGCCACGTGCAGCTCGGCGATGCCCTGCTTCTCACTGTCTTTATTGTAGTAGTCGTCGCGGTAAATAAAGATGACCACGTCGGCGTCCTGCTCGAGCGAGCCCGACTCACGCAGGTCCGACAGGATCGGGATGTGCGGCGAGCGCTGCTCGACGGCGCGTGAGAGCTGTGAGACGGCCAGGACGGAGATGTTCAGCTCGCGGGCCAGCGCCTTGAGCTGGCGCGAGATCTCCGACATCTCCTGGACCCGGTTCTCGCCCCGCTGGCCGCTGATCATCAACTGCAGGTGGTCGACGATGACCAGGTCCAGGCGCGGCACCTGGTTGTTCAGCCGCCGCGTCTTGGCGCGGACGCTGGTGACCGAGATGCCCGGCGTGTCGTCCACGTAGACCGCCGCCTGGGCGAGGTCGGCCAGGGCGTGGCCAATTCGGCGGTTCTCCGCGTCGGTGATGCGCGCCGTCCGCAGACGGGTCGTATCGACGCCCGACTCCATCGCCAACAGACGGGCGGCCAGCTGAGCCTTGGACATCTCCAGGCTGAAGATGGCGACGGTGGCCTTGAATTTGAGTGCCGCATTGGCCGCGATGCCCATGGCGAGGCTGCTCTTGCCCATGCTCGGCCGAGCTGCCAGGATCACCAGGTCCGAGCGCTGGAAGCCACCCGCGGTGATCTTGTCCAGGTCGACGAAGCCGGTCGGGACGCCGTAGCGGATCTGCTCCCCCTCGCGCAGCAGCGCGAGCTGGTCCAGGTAGTCGCGGAGGACGTCGCTGAGCGGCTCGAAGTCGGCGTGAGCCCGCCGCCTGGCGACGTCGAACAGGATCTGCTCGCTCTTCTCCAGGGCGACGTCTGGCTCATATTGATTCTGAAAGCCGAGCGCCGCGATCTTGCCGCCCGCCGAGATCAGGCGTCTCATGAAGGCGCTGTCGGCGACGATCCTGGCGTAGTGCTCGGCGTGAATCGGGGTCGGCACAATTCCGAGCAAGCCGGACAGGAACACGACACCGCCAGCGTCGTCGAGATGGCCGCCGCGGTCGAGCTCGCTGATCAGGGTCAGGTAGTCGACCGGCTCGTGGCGGTCATACAGGTCCAACATCGTCTGGTAGACGAGGCCGTTGCGCTCACGGTAGAAGTCGGCCGGGTCGAGGATGGAGGCGACGTGCCCGATGACCTCGCGGTCGAGCAAGGCGCTCCCGAGCACCGCCTCTTCGGCCTCGACGTTGTGCGGCGGCAGCCGCTCGATGGCCGTATCAGGATAGAGACGCTCGATCGCCACGGAGGCCGCCGGCTACGTTCCGGCCTGGACTTCGACCGTCAGGGTGGCCGTTACGTTGCGGTGCAGGCGGATCGGGACCTCGAAGCTGCCCAGTTGACGGATCGGGTCTTCCAGATCTATCCGCCGCTTGTCCACGCTCTGGCCAAGCCGCTCGGCCAGCTGGTCGGCGATGTCGGCGCTGGTGATCGAGCCGTACAGGCGACCTTTGTCGCCAACCTTGGCGGCGATCACAACCGGCTCGGACGCGATCCGCGTGGCCAGCTCGCGGGCCTCGTCCTCGTCGGCTACGGCCCGCTTCGCCTCGGCCGCCTGGCGCTCCTGGACGCCCTTCAGCGCGCCCGCGCTGGCAGGCACGGCCAGCTTACGCGGAATCAGATAGTTGCGGGCGTAACCGTCGGCGACGTCCTTGACGTCGCCGGCCTGCCCGGTGCCCTTGACGTCTTGGGTCAGAATCACCTTCATGGCCGCGCCGCCTGTATCTTCGATCGACTTGCGTATGATAACAACGCCATCAGCGCCCAGAGCGATCGAAGCCTGCCCGAGCCCGGCATTACGAGCCGAGTTCAGTCAGGCCGGGTGTCGACGCGTGACGATGTGGACCATCAGCCCCACCATGATGGTCAGCACGATCAGGGCGTTGAGCGGGACTCCCTCGATCGCCACCACCCCGAGAGTACTGAGCGCCCAGAGCGCCAGCAGGACGCTGGCGGCCACGGCGAGTGGTCCCGGTACGGCCGCGATCAACCAGACGATGGCGATCCCGACCAGTACGTCCAGGACAGTCAGGCTGTGCCCGGCGACGGTCGCGATCCCCGCGCGCAGGAAGTCGAGATTACCCGGCCGGACGAACCCGAGCAGCCAGAGGATCAGCAACACCAGGAACAGAGCCGTCAGCATCCCGCGCTCCGCGGCGCCGCGCCCAGTCTAGCACGCACCATCGCACGTGCGTCTACCAGTTGGTGAACGAGCCGTCAGAGCGACGCAGGCGCGGCGCGCTGCTCGCCTGGGCCGGGGCAGCCCGCCGAAGCGCCTCGCGGTCGAACTCGATCCCGAGTCCCGGCCGACTCGGCGGCAGCAGGTAGCCATCGCGCCACTCGACCTGGACGGGGAACAGATCGGTCAGCGTGCTGCCTGGGCGGACCGGCTGCTCCTGGACCCCGAAGTTGCTGGTCGCCAGGTTGAGGTGCAGGCAAGCAGCGCTTGAAACGGGCCCGAGTGGATTATGAGTCGCCAGACGAATGTAATGGGTCTCGCACCAGCCCGCCACTTTGCGAGCCTCGCTCAGTCCACCGACGATGCACAGGTCGACGCGAGCGTAGTCGATCAGGTCGTGCTCGACAAATTCCTGGAAAGCCCACTTGCCCGCGAACTGCTCGCCCGCCGCCAGCGGGACGCGGGTCGCGGCGCGCAGGCGGTGGAAGCTGTGGGTGTTCTCGGAGCGGATCGGGTCCTCCAGGAAGAAGAGGCGATACGGCTCCAGCGCGTTGGCCAGCTCGATCGCGAACGAGGGGTCGAGGCGGGTGTGGACGTCCAGGCACAGCTCGACCTCGTCGCCCACCACCTTGCGGACCTCCTCCACCCACCCCACCCCATCGCGTATCGCGTGGCGCGGCTCGATCACGTCCTCGCGCGGGGCGAGGCCCCAGCGCACGAACTTCCAGCCAGCCGCAGTCGTCTCGCGCGCGCTCTCCAGCAGCTCGTCCAGGGTGTTGGCACGGTTGTGCGGATAGCAAACCACCCGCTCACGGACTCGCCCGCCCAGCAGCTCGTAGACCGGCACACCCAGCGCCCTGCCCTTGATGTCCCAGAGTGCGATGTCGATCGCCGAGATGGCCGAGGCGACGACGTTGCCGCCGGGGAAGAAGCCGCCCCGATACATCAGCTGCCAGAGGTGCTCGATGCGGGACGGGTCCTGACCGACGATCTGGCCCTCGAGGTGCTTGAACGCCCCGAGAATCGAATGGGCCCGATATCCGATCCCAGCCTCGCCGATGCCGCTGATGCCATCGTCCGTGTCGACTACGCAGAAGACATAGTTGCGGCCGTTGACCTCGATGGCGAACGGCTCGAGAGCGGTGATCTTCATGGCTGGGAGTTTAACCTAACCCCCCAGCCCCCTTCCCTAAAGGGAAGGGGGAGCTTGTCGATCAATTCCGCCTTCCCTTCTAGGGAAGGGGGCTGGGGGGTTAGGTCCGGGCCAGCCGCGCGGAGAAAGCGGCCGAGTAGAAGCGGAGATAGTCGTCCAGGTTGGCCTCCCAGTATTCGGCTCCGTGCTCGCCTTCGAACACAACGAACGCGTGCTCGATGCCCCGATCCTGCAAGCGCTCATGCAGGCCCCGGACGTTCGGCAGCCACGGATCGTCCGAGCCCACGTCGAGCCAGATGTTGACCAGCCGAGCGGCGTCCGTGTCGACCACCAGGCAGTAGGGGCTGGACTTCCGCCAGGCCTCCTCGTCCCCGTAGTACGCCTGAGCCGCGGGCACGAGCTGGTCGAAGCCGGTCCGCAGAGATGGGCTGTGTGCGCCGGCGGCGACGAAGCGGTCTGGGTTGCGCAGCGCCATCTGGAGCGCCCCCTCGGCGCCATCGACA
>DASPXK010000072.1:0-7604 GCA_035637315.1 Chloroflexota bacterium | reverse complement strand
GCCCCGATCGGGCCCCAGGCAGACCACACCCCCGAGCGCGGCGCGGCGGATGAGGTGGGGCCGTGCCTGGCCTTCGAGGCGCATGCCGCGCCCGGCGAGCTGCTCGACAAGCTCGTCCCGGGTCAACGGCCCCTGACTTGCGAGGATGTCACGGATCGCGCGGACGCCCCGGACGCAGTCGTTCTCGTCCAGCCCGAGCTCCGCGTATCGTCGCCGACTCTCGCGGACGAAGACGGGTCCCAGCAGCGGCAGCAACCAGCCCACGTCCTCCGTGGCAAGCAGTTGCAGCGTCCCTCGCATGCACCACGTGCGCACCAGCGAGCGCTCCTGAACGCGCGCGGATTCCACATCGCAAGCCCTCAGGCCGACCCCACGGACGCGCAGCGCGAGGGCGGCGGCGGCTGGATCCTGGGCTTGCACGCCACAGAGAGACTTCGTGACGACGGTGGCCGAATCGGCGCGCCGCGGATGAAGCAGTTGAGCGCGCAGGCGGAGAAGGCGGACCTGCTCCGCCGACAGGGAAATCGCCATTGACCGCCTGGCTACAGCGGCTGGCGGCCCGCCGCCAGCAGAGTGGCCAGATCGTATTCGAGCAACTGGCCGATCCGATCGATGCTCACGTCTGCCGACGGGTAGGCCGCGAGGACGGCTGGATCGTGGGCGTAATGGCCCTGGCGCGGGAAGACCGTCGTGACCCGCTTCCCCCACGCCTCCTTGACGGCCGCGAGGATGCGGAGCTTGTCGTCGACCATCACGTAGTGCTCGGCGGGATAGCGGCTGGCAACGTCGTCTAGCTCCTGCTCCTTGTGGACGTAGATCAGCACATTCCCGTCGACCGCCTCGAACAAGCCCGATCGCTCGATCTTGCGCGGCTGGAAGACGACGTCGCCGTCAGACAGGATGACCGTCGTGCCCCACTCCTTGAGCCTGTCGACAACGTCCAGCGCGTTGGGAAACAACCGATTGGCGAACGGGTACCGGATCAGGTACGAGGAGATCGCCAGCAGGTGCGGATCACGCGGGTTCTCGATGCGGTAGCGTTGGAGAGCTCCCAGGTAGTCCGCGTAGCCAAGCTGAGCCCGCAGCTCCTCGAAGATCACCCAGTAGCCGCGCTGCCGCTCGTCCCCCACCTCGTGCGCCACGTGGCGCTTCAGGTCGGCCGTGACCCGATCGTGGTCGAGCAGGGTGTTGTCGACGTCCAGCAGGAACACGGCGTCACCTGATGCCATGCTTGGCTGTCCCCTCCCCTATACAAGCCGCAACAGTCTGTGCTCAGCCACTCACAGATCGTGGCGATGATAGCTCGCCGACGATTCCTCCTACGGCCTATCGCGAACCTGGCCTCGCCGCTGCTGCTTGGGGCCGGGCCGCTCTTACGAAACGTATAGATCGCCCTAACGCGCTTCTGACGAGGCCGCTCCTACCATCGAGGTAGGCCCGATCAGGGCTGGTCCCATCTCGCTCTGGTGGCGGGGCGAGCGCTGGCTCGCACCGCCTCTGGCAGGTAGATGGCCATCACCATCGACCGGGGCGGCCACGCCGCCAAATCTGGATAGACGCTGCGCCTGATTGGCGCTTGCCTGCGAAGCTGCGCTTCCGTATCATGATCCGAACATCACTACCGGACAGTCTGAGGCCGCATGACGGGTCTGCCGCCCCTCCAGCATGTTCTCGTCGCGATCGGGCTGGTACTCGTCGTCCTCGCCACCCTGGGCTGGATGCTCGCCCGACGCCAGGAGGCAGCCCCCAACGACGAGGAGATGGCCGACTTGAAGCGGTTCGTCCAGGAGGACTTTGCTCGTCACGTTGCTCGCGAGATGGCCAACGGGCTGTCCGGATCTGAGGGCGATCGTGAGACAGCCAGCTCGCGAAGCTTGGCGCGAGACTCGGCCTGGCGAGCGCTATTCCTCCTCCAGCTGGAGCTGCACAACGAGCTCTACCGCTTGAGCAAAAGGACCGCCCTGCGCGTCTACGCCGCTTACATCGACGACGCGGTCCGGCGACAGCTCGGCAGGCGCCTGCTTTACTTGCTCGTCATGGGTGGGTCTTGTGCAGAGGTCCTCGCTTGACCTAGCGCCTCGAGCCAGCCATAGTTAGCGGGCCGGCGGCGAGCCGCGGGCATCGAAGGGATGAGACATGGCTGCAACCGAACCGCGGGGACCCGTGGAGTCTGGCGAGACTGCCCCAGACTTTGTCCTGCCGGCCGTGGACCGCGACGGAGTGGTGTCACTGGCCGACTACAGGGGCCGGTCCCCGCTCCTGCTCGCGATCAATCGGGGCCTCTGGTGCCCCTTCTGCCGCCGCCACATCGCCCGCCTCGGCGTGATCCGTGAGAAGCTGCTGGCCGACGGCGTCGAGACGCTGGCGATCGTAGCCACCCAGCCCGAGCGGGCGCGGCTGTACTATCGGTTCCGCCCGACCAGCGTTCCGCTGGCCGCCGATCCGGACCTGGAAACCCACCGCAGTTACGGTTTGCCCAAGCCCACGATGACACCGGAGCTCATCGAGGCGGCCAAGGGAATATCGCTCGATCCGATGGGTGACCTGCCGGCGCCTGTCCCGCTCCTTCAGGCCACCGAGACCGTCAACCGTCTCGACGCATTCGAGCTGACCGAGACCGATCAGAACGACATCCAGACCCAGTACCTCTCCAGTGGCCCTCAGTTGACCGGGCAGTTCTTGATCGACCGCGATGGCATCGTCCGCTGGACGAACATCGAATGCGCTGCAGAAGGACTGGCCGGGGCGGGCAAGTTCCCGTCCGACGAAGAGCTGCTGGCCGCGGCTCGCGAGCTGCCTGGCTGAGGCTCGACGCGCGAGGACATCGTGGCGGCCGAGAGCGCCGACCTGCTCTTCGTGAATGGACGGGTCCTGACGATGGAGCCCGGGCGGCCGGAGGCCGACCGTCATGCCGGTCAGTGGCGATCCCGTGGCGCAGGGGTACGTCGTCGCCAGCCTGGCTCGGCCGGGTGGGAACATCACGGGGCTGACCACGCTGTCGTCGACGCCACCGGCGGGGAAACGGCTGCAGCTGCTCAAGGAGACGGTCCCCCCGGTGTCCCAGGTGGCCGTCCTGTGGAATCCAGACAATCCCGCCAAGGTGATTGACTTCAGGGAGACGCAGGTCGCGGCCGAGGCCCTGGGGCTCACGCTCCAGTCCCCGGAGGTGCGCGGACCGGATGACTTCGACCGCGCGTTCGAGGCCGCGGCCGCCGGGCACGTCGACGGACTGGTCGCTTTCTCCGATCTGTTCCTGCTCCCCCTCGCGAAGCCGATCGCGGAGTTCGCGCTCAAGCGCCGGCTGCCTTCGATCTTCGCGGACAGACCGTATGTGGAGGCCGGCGGGATGATGGCCTACGGGCCGAATACCATCGACCTGATCCGCCGCGCCGCCAGCTACGTGGACAAGATCCTGAAGGGCACCAAGCCGGCGGACCTGCCGGTGGAACAGCCCACCAAGTTCGACTTCATCATCAACCTGAAGACTGCCCAGGGCCTCGGTCTGAGCATTCCCCAGTCGATCCTCCTGCAGTCGACCGAGGTCCTCCAGTAAGGACATGGACGTCGGCAACGGCCAAGCTCTCGCCCGGGTGACGGCAGGACTACTCAGGACTACTACGGTATACTGCTGCATACAGTCAGGCAGGTCGGGGAGCGTCCCCTGACCAATTCCCGTCCGCTCCATCCGGGAAGCCTGATCTGCACAAGACACGGTCGTCGGGCATCAGCGAGAGGCGAGGGAGGTTCCGCATGTATGTGAGTCGTCGGCGTCTGCTTGGTTCTTTCGCCCTGGGCGCAGGAGCCGTTGTGTTGGCCGCGTGCGGTCAGTCGTCCGCGCCATCTCCGGCTGCCACCAGCGCGCCCGCCAAGCCGGCTGAACCGAAGCCGGCCGCACCAGCGGCAGCGCCTGCGACGAGCGCACCTGCCGCCGCCGCGCCGCCCGCCAGCGGCTCCGGGCCGGCCACGATCAATGTGATCGCGTGGAACTCCGGCTCGAGCGCCGAAGCATTCAAGAACGCGATGAGCCAGATCAACGACAAGTTCAAGGAGAAGCGATCGAACGTCACCATCAACTTCGAGCCGTTGGGCCAGGGCGCGACCTGGACCAACGCGCAGATGGCGCGGATCGCCGGCCAGACGACCGACGTGACCGCGACGTACGGCTTCTCCCCGGCCGACATCATCAACTTCCAGCCCGACACGCAGTTCCTCGACTTGAGCGGCCTGCCGTCGCTCAAGAACTTCGACCAGACCAATGTTGCCCGCTTCATGACCTGGAAGGGCAAGGTCTGGCAGATGACCCTGTCTTATGTCGGCCACGTCGTCTGGGCCAACGAGGACATGCTGGCCAAGTACAACCTCAGCCACCCCAAGACCTACGCCGAGTGGCAGTCGATGTGCGAGACGCTGAAGGCGAAGAACGAGATGCCGATCTTCTACGCGGCCAAGCCGCAAGGCCCGCTCAATCGCATGGCCAGCATGGCCGAAATGACGGTCGGTCGGCCGAAGCACCCGAACTTCTGGGCCGACATGCTCGTCCAGGGCAAGGCCGACTTCACGACGCCGGAGTGGATCGAGTCGTTCAAGCGGGCGAAGGAGTTCTCCTCCAAGTACTTCGACCCCAGCTTCAGCGGCATCGACTACCCGACCGGCGCCGGCCTCTTCGCCACCGGCAAGTATGCGATGTGGCCGGAGGGCTCCTTCTCCGGCGGCGACATCATGGCCGCGAAGCCGACCTTCCAGAAACTCGGCGCGTTCACTGCGGCGTTTTCCGACGACCCGGAGGCCAACGCCGTCCAGCCGGTGTACGGCGACCTCGGGTGGGCCGGCCTGAAGTACAGCAAGAACGCCGACGTCGTCCTGGACTGGATCGACTTCTTCGGCCAGAAGGAAAACTTCCAAAGCTTTATGCAGGTCCTGCAGTACTATCCGACCCAGCCGGCCGAGCTCACCGGGCCCGTGCCGACGGCCGAGGCGCCGCTGCTCAAGAAGACCGCGGTCTCGATGGTCCGCCTGGCCTTGCCGGGCATGACCTTCGACAACACCTGGTCGGAGCTGCTGCTCTCCGACCAGTATACGCCCGAGACCTACGCGAAGTACGTCCAGAAGAACTTCGAAGATTCGCGGCCGCAATGGCAGAAGTACATCGGCATGTTCGACGCGGACTGGGCCAAGCTCTACTTCAGCGTGTAGCCCAGCCGTCACCTGCCCGCCGGGTCGTGCTTCAGGGCACGGCCCGGTTGGTCTATCCTGTCAAGCGCGATCCCACCGCCAGGAGCTCCCCATCGGTCGAACCGCCGGCATCTGGCCATACGTGTGCCTGGCGCCGGCTCTGGCCGTGTTCATCGCGTTCGAGCTGGTGCCCGCACTGGGCACGTCGATCTTCTCGCTGACCGACTACACCGGCCTGCCGCACGCCCCGGTCAACTGGGTTGGTCTCCAGAATTACCGCGATCTCCTGACCGGCGGCCAGACTTTCCTGATCCGGGCGCTCCAGGTCACGGTGATCTTTTCGCTGCTGGTCACGGCGGTACAGAACGGTCTGGCGGTGCTCATCGCCTGGCTGCTGAACTCGGGACTGCGCGGTCAGGTCGCCGCCCGGTCGCTGGTCTTCCTGCCGGTGGTGCTCGGGGCGACCATCAACGGTCTGACCTGGTACGTGATGTTCAACCCGCTGGGCGGGCCGGTCACGATGGTCCTGGGGGCACTCGGCGTCCGGGCGAACCTGCTGGGCAACACCGCGACCGCCCTGTACGCGGTGATCTGGGTGCAGATCTGGACGTACCTCGGCTTCAGCATGATGGTCTTCCTGGCCGGCATGCAGGGGATCCCGGCCGAGGTGTACGAGGCCGGCAAGATCGACGGCACATCGCCGTGGAGCGCGTTCCGCTACCTCACCATCCCGTTGCTCGCGCCGAGCATCACCATCAATGTCCTGCTGGCGATCATCGGGACGATCACGGGCTTCGAGCTCATCTTCGTCTTGACCGACGGCGGCCCCGCGTTCAGCTCGCAGACGCTCGGTATGTGGGTCTTCAACCAGGCGTTCTTCAGCGGCAACAGGTTGCCAGGTTACGCCGCGGCGATCGCGATGGTGCAGTTCGCGATCGTGTTCGTGATCGTGCTGGCGATGCAGTACTACTTGCGGCGACGGGAGGCCGTGCTGTGATCCGACAAGACGAGCTCGGCCGGGCAGCCGCCGAGCGTCCCGCCACGGGCTTGCAGATCGGGATACGCCCCGGCACGATCGGCGGCTACGTGATCTTGGCCCTGCTCGCGCTGATCTATCTGATCCCGCTGAGCTTCGTGCTCTTCGTCTCCCTGATGTCGGGCCGCCAGTTCAGCTTGAACGCGGCCTCGTTCCCGGACCCGATCATGTGGTCGAACTACCCGGAGGCCTGGGTCAAGGGTTCCTTCAACAGCTACTTCGCCAACACCCTGCTGTACACGTTCGTGATCGTGTTTGGGACACTGATCATCGCCACGCTGGCGGCCTTCCCGATCGCGCGCGCCCATGTGCGCTCGAGCAACGGCTTCTACCTGCTCTTCCTGTCCGGCATCTTGCTGCCGGCTGGCATCATCCCGCAGTTCTTCGTCTTGCAACAGCTGGGCATCTACGACACGCGGTTCGGCTACATCATGCTCTGGCTCAGCCGGGTGCCCCTGCCGATCTTCATCCTCACCGGCTTCATCAAGAGTATCCCCTCGGAGCTCGACGACGCGGCCGCGATCGACGGGTGCGGCTACATCCGCTACATCTTGCAGGTGGTCGTGCCGCTACTGAAGCCGGCGCTGAGCGTGGTCGGGCTGATCGTCGCCATCCGCGTCTGGAACGACATCATCGGTCCGGTGATCTTCCTGCCATCCAACTCGATCAAGCCGATCTCGGCCGGTCTCCTCCAATTCTTCGCCGAGTTCGCCGCCCAATGGACCTTGATCGCCGCGGCGATCGCCATCACCGCCTCGCCGCTCGTCCTGCTCTACGTTTTCACCCAGCGCTACATCATCGCCGGCATGACCAGCGGGGCACTGAAGGGCTGACCGACGGGGAGGAGCCTTGAGCGAAACGCGTTCTCGTGGTCGAGCAGCCGAGCACACCCAGAGCACCGCGGGGGCGCGCCGCGCCACGGACCGTACAGAGGCGCGTCCGAGCGGAGCCCGCCTTCCTCGACACCCAGCTGTGGCTCCTTCGAGGTTGCCGCCTTGTCCGCAGCTGGCGGTGGAAGGATGCGCATCGTATCGATCAGTCGGAAGTGATCGAATTGCCCCACGTCGGCGTCGGCTCGACGATGCCCAGGCCCAGGAAGCTGAGCAGCGCCTCGGTCAGGATGGCCGCCGGAACCAGCAACGTGCACAGCACGATCAACGGATCGATCGCGTTCAAGAGCACGTGGCGCGGCATGATCCGCGGCGCGCCGGCGCCCAGCGCCCGGGCGCCCAGCACGTACTCGCGCTCCCTGATCGCCAGGATCGCGGCGCGTGCCTGCGGCCGTACCCCGCTCAGGAGATGGAGGCGTACCCCGTCGGCCCGCTGGTCTCGTCAGCGTGGAACGGGGACCCCGGGCTGAACGAGCCGCTCGGCGTGTCCAGCCACGGGAATAGCA
>DASPXK010000071.1:0-3704 GCA_035637315.1 Chloroflexota bacterium | reverse complement strand
AGGGTGCCAGCACGAGCATTACAATCAGCAGGCCCAGCCCCCATGCAGGCGGGCCGGTCTGGAGCAAGGGTCGCGGGCGGCGCACCCCAAGCCAGAGGGCCGTCGGCAGGACGTAGAGAGCCGAAGAGGGATGGGCCAGATAGCCGAAGCTCGCACAGGCCGCCGCGAGAACCACCGTCTGCCCGCGGCGTCGGCTGTCGCGTGCCAGGGCTGCCCCCCGCACGAGATGAAGGAAGAGCAGCACAAAGAGAGCCGCCAGGACCTTCGGCCACGGGTAGGTGACATTCTGGATCAAGAACGGGCTCAGGGCGCAGAGCGGCGCCGCCAGGCGGGCGGCCGGCATCCCACCCACATTGCGTGCCCACAGGACGACCACGGCCGCCAGCGGGATGCCCAGAGCCGCGCCGCTGATCTGGAATGGCCAGAACTGGCCGTCGAGCACGCCCACGAGCACGCCGCTTTCCAGGTTGTACAGAGGTGGCCGCGAGACCACGCCAAAGTCGCCGACGCGGTTGACGAACAGCCGCGTGTCGGGCAAGGGCTGGCCAAGGTAGACCAGCACGAGGAACCAGTGCGCTAGCCAGTCGCCGATTCGGTACGCGCCACCAGAAACAGGAGTCAGGAGGAGTGTTCCGAGCGATCCGAGCGCGAAGAGCCCGAGGGCGATACGGGCCAACGCCAAAGTCTCGTCGCCGCCGACGGCCAACCAGGACGGTGCTCGTGGGGGCGGGGCTTGTCCCCGCGCTGGGGAGAGGGCGGAGACACGCCCCGCCCCTACGACTTTCCGGGCTGCTCCGGTGATGCAAGCCAGGACCAGCAGGACCAGCAGCGTGCCCAGGGGCAGCCAGGGGCCCGGCCAGCCAAGGATGAAGCCGGCGAACGCGGCCAGGCCAAGGCTGGCGGGAAAGAGCGCTAGAGCGAGCGCCAACCGCTCCGCGGCCTCGAGCGCGAGACCCTCGAGGAGCGCGGCCGTGGCGCGCACCCCGAGCGCTATCGCCCCTACCGTCGCCAGGAGTACCACGGCGCTCAGCATGAGGCATTATGCCCAGGGGATGGTTGACTCACCGGAGGGATCGCCTGTACTATCCGTCGGCCTAAGGATGTGGGGCTTCACGAGTCCTTTAGGGGGCGGAGAATGGAGCCGGGCCAATTGGGCACATTTTCCGATCGTGGAGCAGCATGTGGGTATCACTCGTCGAGCGTTGCTGGGCAAGTTCACGGGCGCCCTCCTGGCCCTCGCGGGGGCGGGTGTCGTGTCGTCGCTGGGTTCGACCCCCGAGGCGCTGGCCAGAAAGAAGCACAAGAAGCACAAGCTGAGCAACACCGATCACAAGAATGAGCACCACCACAAGGATGAGTAGAAGAGAGCTCGCCGCTCTCCTCGGAGCCGGTCTGCTCTCGCTCCTGGCCCCGGGCCCGGCCGCGATGGCCAAGGTCCATCATCACCACCTGAGTAACACGCGTCGGGAGCGCAAAGGCCGGGGCGAGAAAGAGCAACAGAAACCAAGCGAGAAGAAGCGCGATTAGGGTTGCGGCCTCTGCCGGCGGGTTGACGCCGCCGAGCCGGGCGCCTATGGGCGCGGCGGCAGCCTGGCGATCTCCAGCCGCAGGCGGGCCAACTCACACAAGGCGCGAATCACGGCATCCAGGCGAGCGCCCTTTGCCTCGCCCGACGTGCGCGGCAGGTGCGTTACCCGCGCCTCGGCCACACGGAACCCGGCCCGCCGGGCTTTGATAAGCAGCTCCGGGCTAATAGTGTGCCCGGTGCTGTAGATCTTCACCTCGCACAGCACTCGTCTGCGAAACAGCTTGAACGCGCAGTCCGCGTCCCGCGCGACGTAGCCAAAGAGGCTGTTGACCAGCATGTTCCAGCCCCAACCGTACAACCGTCGGAGCCGTGGGTCGGCCCGCGGCCGGCGGTACCCGATCACCAGGTCCGCAGTCTCCAGGCGTGTAAGGAATCCCGGCAGCTCGCGAACGTCGAACTGGCCGTCACCGTCGGTCAGGAAGATCAGCTCACGTGTCGCTGCGGCGAAGCCCGAAGCCAGCGCGGCCCCGTAGCCGCGGTTGTTCGCGTGCGACACCAGGCGGAGCATTGCGAAGCGCTCGCGCAGGCCATTAACGATGCTGGCCGTGCAATCGCGACTACCGTCGTCGACCACGACGACCTCGAAGTCATCCGCGGCCGACGAGAGCGTCTCGACGATGTCTTCCACGGTCCTGGCGATAACGCCCTCTTCGTTGTAGGCGGGGACGACCACCGTAATGCTGCCACGAACGGACCTTTGCTCGGCGCTGCGTGCCACATTCATGACCGACCGGCGAGCGCCGACGGGTCCAGCCGATAGATGCCGTATCGGTCGCCAGGCCGGGGCGGCCGGCCGCTTCTGCCGTCCAGCGCGCGCAGGTCAAATCGCTCGATCAGCCGTCCCAGGGCAGCCGTGTCCCTGCTATCGCGCCCCGCGGATAGGACGACGATCATCGGCTGACCTTGAGCCGCGCGCTCGGCCAGCTCCGTCTCGTCGACCCGGCTGACCTCGTAGGGGATCGCGTCGAACTCCAGAATGAAGCGGAAGACCCTGAACACACTCGCTTCGTCCCACGGCGAGGCATATTCGACCAGCCTATCGTTTAACTTCGCGTCGAGCAGGACGGGCTCAGCCGTCGGATGGTGGCTCTTCAGGTCGGCCATCGCCGCGATGAGGCTCGCATTGGTCGGTTCGGCTCGGGCGGTGCGAGCATAGAACCGGCCAAGGAAGACCAGCGGCGCCAGTACCAGTAGGACCGTTACGACGCCGAGGCCGGCGATGGCGGGAGCCGCCCAAGCCGCCGGTAGCCGCGTTCGGAGACTGGCCGCCAGGTCTACGATCAGGAGACCGATTGAGGAATAGACCAGCGGAAGGGCTGGGGCGATGTAGCGGCCATCGCCGATGACGTCGTAATGTGCCGCGTTGAAGAGCGGAAGGATCACCGAGAAGCCGGCGATCGTCCAGCATGGCAGCGAGTAGCCGCGCCGCGCCGCCCAGGCGACGCCCAGGACTCCCAGCCCGGCCGTGGCAGCGGGCGCGGCGTCCCACGGGTAGCCGTCTGGAACCGAGCGCGGCTCGAGGACGCCGGTGAGGGTCCCGAAGAACATCGCCCAGTAGTCGGTCTGGCGGTCCAGATACACCTCAGGCGTCAGCGACGTCGGGCGGCTGCGGGCGTAGTCGGGCCGGCTCGCGGCCGTATAGGTCGCGTGTCGAAGCGACTCGCCACCAGTCTGAACGTTGTAGACCAGCATCGGCGTGTACGCGACCAGGAACAAGAGCGCCGCGGCGTATGGCCAGGGGGTCCGCAGCCAGCGCCAGCCGTGCCTGAGGAACCAGCCGACCGCGCCGGGCAGAAAGCCGACCGTGATGGGGTGGGTATGCAGCGCCATGCCAAAGAACAAGCCAGACAGCGCGAGCGTCCAGCCGCGCTGTCGAGTGATGGCTCGATGAAGCAGCCAGAAGCCGAGGGTCGTGAAGAACGGCGTGATGTTGGCGGAGAAGCCGACGTGTCCCATGGCGGCGATGTGGACGCCATTGGTGAGCATGAACGCAGCCGTGATCAGCCCGACGGCGCGGCCGCCAACGTCTCGGCCCAGGAAATACGCGGCGGCCACGGTGGCGACTCCGAACGCGGTGACCACCAGCCGAGCCACGTAGATGGTGGGACCCAATACC
>DASPXK010000070.1:0-4646 GCA_035637315.1 Chloroflexota bacterium | reverse complement strand
GGGTTGGGGTGAGGGCTTTTCGAAACGGTCCGGCGCTGGCTATGAGCGGCCTGTTGTTCGGATTGGCACTCCAGACCCACCCGCTGGTGCTGGCGCTCCTGCCGGGCACGCTCGTATACGGACTCTGGGTGAGCAGGCGGCTCTGGCGAACGCCCTGGCCATACCTGGCGGTCGCCGCGTTCGCGCTCGGATACGGCAACGTGCTGGCCTACAACGTCGAGACGGGCTTCGAGTCGCTCCGAAGCGCGGAGCGGATCCGGGCCGAGTACGCCCTGGACCAGTCCGCCTCAGGCGGATCGCTCGGCTACCTGCCGACGCTGGGCACGATGCTGCTGCTCCTGGCCCGCGTGCTCGGCGGCGCCATCGATCAGCGAAACGGTGCGGTCGATTACCTGGCAGACCCGGTCGTGATGCTCGCCTGCGCCCTGGCCAGCGTGGCGCTGCTCTGGCTCGCTCGTCGAGGCCAGCCGCTCCCGCTGCTGGTGACACTCAGCTTCCTGCTCCTGCTGCCAGCTGTGAACCCAAAGTATCGGACCCTTCTGACCAGCCGCTACTTGATGCCGATCGTCCCACTCCTGTTCACGGCCACCGCCTGCTTCCTGGTCCATGGCATGCAGACGCTCGTGTCCGGGCGGGTTGGCGCGGCCACGCTCGGACGCCAGAGGGGGGCCGTTACGCTGGGTGCGCTTATCGCCGCGGTGCTGCTGGTCGCGGCGCCGCTCGCGCCGCTGGGACGCTACTACGGGCGCACGTTCGAGCGCTCGGACACGAACGAGCGCATCCTGCGCTTGAGCGCCGAGATCGCCGCCAGCCGGCGGCCCGACGAGACGGTCCTCATCGACGAGTCGATCGGGACCGAGCTGCCGGACACCGGCCTCACTGAGCTGCGCGGCTTCGAGTATCTGCTGAGCTTCGCGCGAGCGCCGTATCGAGCGACTCGGACCACGCCCGGTCGCCTTCAGGACGAGGCGCGCGGCGTCCCGAGCGCCCTGGCCGTGCTCAACGCGCGCGATGCGGCGGCCGCCGCCGAGCGAGTGTCGATCACCCCGCTCGACGCTCGCCCACCGCCTGAGACGGGCCGGATGTTCGACTACCGCCTCTATCGCATTACGAGCCGTCAGCTCTCAGCCGTCAGCATTCAGCTCCTGCTGGCTGATCGTTGACGGCTGACAGCTGAGGGCTTTCGAATGCGTAGCGTCGCCGTCGCGGCGGCGATCATCGCCCTCGGCAACGTCTTCAGCCGCCTGCTGGGACTCCTGCGCGAGGGGGTCATGGCCGCGCTGTTCGGCGCGACCGGGGCGACCGATGCGTTCGTTGCCGCCTC
This sequence comes from Chloroflexota bacterium, assembly GCA_035637315.1. GTDB lineage: Bacteria > Chloroflexota > UBA6077 > UBA6077 > JACCZL01 > DASPXK01. The sequence goes on along the minus strand of DASPXK010000070.1, from coordinate 3,322 downwards.
GGCCGTCCCGCAAATGGTGTACGACCTGCTCGTGGGCGGGGCGATCAGCGCGGCGCTGGTGCCCGTCTTCGTGGACGCGGCAGAGGACGACGAGCGGCTGTGGCGGCTGGTGAGCGCGGTGCTGACGCTGGCGGCGCTAGTGCTGGGTGTGGTGGCGCTGGGGCTGGCGGTCCTGGCGCCGCTCGTCGTGGCGCTGTTGGCCAGTGGCTTCGGCCCTCAGCAGCAAGCCGAGGCCGTCCCGATGGTCCGCGTGATGCTCGGCGCGGTCGTCCTTCAAGGGATCGCCGGCGTGCTGATGGCGGTCCTCTACGCCCGCCGTCAGTTCGCGCCGCCGGCCTTCGCCGCGGCCGTGTACAACGGCGGGATCATCCTCGGGGCGATCCTGCTCAGCCAGACGCTGGGGGTATATGCGCTGGTGGCCGGCGTGGTGCTCGGCGCGGCTGGCCAACTGGCGCTGCAGCTACCCTGGCTGGGCAAGCTGAGCTACCGACCTCGGCTCGACCTCGATAGCCCGGAGGTGCGCGCGATCCTGGGGCTGTACGGCCCCGTCGCGCTCGGGATGGTGGTCACGATCGTCGGGATCGTGATCGACCGAAACCTTGCCTCCCGGCTGGCCGAGGGCAGCCTGTCGGTCATGAACTACGCGACTCGGCTGATCCAGTTCCCGCTTGGCCTGGTCGCCACCGCTACCTCGTTCGCCGTGCTGCCACCCCTGGCCCGCCACGCCAGCGGGCTGGCCCAGGCGCGTCTGCTGGGCACCTCAATCGAGGCCGAGCACCGCGGCTACCGCGAGACGCTGTTGTTCGGGATTCGGATCGTCGTGCTGCTCATGGTCCCGGCCATGGCGATATTGATCGTGCTCCGCGAGCCTCTCGTCCAGGTTCTGTTCGAGCGGGGCCGCTTTGGCCAGCTCGAGACCGGTCGGACGGCATTGGTCTTCCTGGCCTACGCGCCGCAGCTGCCCTTCACGGCGCTCGACCAGCTTCTGATCGTCGCCTTCTACGCCCGCAGGGACACCCGCACGCCGGTCCTGGTTGGGGTCGGCGGGGTGGCGATCTACCTGGCCTCGGCCCTGACGCTAATCGGTCCACTGGACGTGGCCGGCCTGGCACTGGCCAACGCCATTCAGAACAGCCTTCACGCCCTCGCGCTGCTGGTCCTGCTGGAGCGAGCCGGCGCCGGGCTGTGCGACCGGGCGCTCGGGGGCTTCGTCTTGAAGGTCATGCTGGCCGGGCTGGTCACTGCCGTAGCGACCTCCCAGTTCATCGGCCTGGGTATTCAAACCGTCCCAGGAGCGACCGGGCTCGGCCTACAGCTGCTGCTCGCCGCTACCCTGGGCGCCGCGATCTACGTCGCCATCCTCGAAGCGCTCGGCGTCCACGACGCCCGCCTCGTCTGGCTTCTCCTGCGCGAGCGATTCAGGCCGACTCCTCCGGGCCGCCGGGTCTGAATCAGATTCAACATTGGGCAGGGAATCGTTTGTCTGAAGGGCTTTGTCAGCCTGCACGCGCGCGCCCGCGCAAGAGCGAGTATCATTGTCGCCCGGCGTGGCCCGAGCACGCATCGCCAGTCGCACGGCCATGCCATCTCGCAAGGAGCTCCTCCCAATGCGTCTCAACGGTGACCTACGCCAAGCCGGGGCGCGCCGCGTGTGCCCCCTGCTTGGCGCGACCCTGGCCGCCGCCGCCCTGGCGCTCAACACGGCCTGCTCGGGCACCTACCCCCCGGTCGCGACACCGCTTCCGACGCCGGCCACCAGGGGCAACCCGATCACGCCGTCGCCCGTCGCCAGCCCCTCCCCTTCGCCAGGCCCCGTCGCCCAATAGTCCAGTTCACTCCCCTGGGCAAACGCGATCGCTTTCCTGTCCCTGACGGCATGAAGCTGGGGCAGCACAGCAAGGCTCGCGTTGACGGTTCGGAACAAGGCTCGCGGCTGGCTCTCCGACGGCCGGCTCGCCCGGCCGCTACAATGAGAGCCGTTGGGACCTCAAGCAAAGAGAGCCGACTGGAGCATGGATTGAACAAGCGCAAGAAGGTCGCCTGGCGAAAGCATCGCATCCGGCGCAAGAAGCTCGAGGAGAAGCGCCAGATCGGGACCCTGGCCCGCCGCAAGTAGGAGGCCCGAGTTGTCCTACTCCGAACGGCCGATCCTGGCGCTGGTCGACGACCTGTTCGTGAGTGCCCGGATCGACGCGGCCGCGAGGGCGTGCGGGCGAGACGTCCGCTACGTTCGCTCCGCGGCGGACTTCCGGTCCGCTTTACGAGACAGCCGGCCGGCTGCTGTGATCCTGGTTGGCATGGCGGCTAGCCGCCTGCCCTGGGACCGGCTGGTCCGCGAGGTCAAGGCCCACCGGGCCACCGCCACCACCTATGTCCTGGCCTTCGGACCTCACAAGGACCTCGAGCTGCGCCAAAAGGCGCTCGAGGCCGGGGCCGACCGTGTGATCGCCAACTCGGCCTTTGTCAAGGCGCTCCCGGCCCTGCTCGGAGCACCGGATTCTGAGATCGACGACAACACCTAGTCGAGCTGGTTGGAGAGTCACCGCAGAGGGCGCGGAGGACCACAGAGGAATAGAAGAGACCCTTTGCGGTTCTCTGCGTCCTCCGCGGTCCTGAGAAGGTATCGTCGGCACATGCCTGGTTCCAGCCGAGGCGCGCTGGCCGCCTCGTTGAACGCGCAACGTTGAACGACGTTACCCGTAGTATCTGAAGCCGGTCTCCTGCATCGTGAGCGGTTCGCCTCCGCGCAGCACGCCGGCCTCGACGACCTCGGCCACAAAGACCGTGTGATCGCCGGCCGGCACGCTGCCGCGCACCTCACACTGGAGCCAGCCGAGCGCGTCGTTCAGGATCGGCAGGCCGCCTGGCGAGATGTGGTAGGCCGCACCGCCCAGCTTGTCGGGGTTGCGGGACGAGGGCCGCCCAAAGTGGCCCGCCAGCTCACGCTGGCCAGTCGCGTAGACGCTCACCGCAAACCGCCCACTCGCCTTCACCAGCTCGAGCGACGCGCCACCATTCTCGACCGACAGCGCGACCATCGGCGGCTCGAAAGCGACCTGTGTGATCCAGTTGGCGGTGAAGGCGTTCGACCGCTCGCCGTGGCGCACCGAGATCGCGTGCAGCCCGTACGTGAACTTCCGCAAGACTGTTTTCTTTGCTGCCTCGTCCATAGTCGCCTCCCTGTCATCATCCTGTCATCCTGAGCTCACCTTGTCATCACCTGAGCTCATCTTGTCATCCTGGGCTCATCTTGTCATCGAAAGCGAAGCGAAGGATCCGCTGTCCGGGTACGGATCCTTCGCTTCGCTTTCGATGACAAGAT
>DASPXK010000069.1:0-13788 GCA_035637315.1 Chloroflexota bacterium | reverse complement strand
CGGATCGGGCCAGCCCGACGCAGCGCCTCGTTCCGCTCCAGCCCCTGGCGGCGCAGCACGTTGGTGTAATCCACCAGCAAGATCGCATTCTTGCCGACCAGGCCAAACAGAGCGATGACGCCGATCAGGGACAGGATGTTGAGCGTGTTGCGGAAGATCAAAAGGCTGGCGAGCGCCCCGATCAACGCGAGTGGGAGCGAGGACAGGACCACCAGCGGCAGGATCAGGCTCTCGTACAGTGCCGTCAGGACCAGGTAGACCAGGATGGCGGAGATGCCAAGCGCCAGCCCGAGGTTGCTGAACGCCTCCTGCTGATCCCTGCTCTGGCCGGCCAGCTCCCAGCGGACACCGGCGGGCATCGGCACCTTGGCCATCTCGCTCGTAACGATCCCGCTGGCCGTGCCGAGCGCGACGCCGCGCGGATCGGCTCCGATGATCGCTACTCGCTGGCGCTGAATCCGATTGATGCGGGCCGGGATGCTCTGTTGCTCGATCTGGCCCACCTGACCAAGGGTGACGATCGCGCCACGATTCGTCAGCAGCGGCAGGTCCTGGAGCGCGCTTACGTCGCGGCGGGTCGATTCGGCCAGCCGGATCCTGATGTCCACCTCACTTCCATCCGGGCGCGGCCACTTGGCCGGTACGAGGCCCTGGTACGCGATCCTGACGGCGGCTCCGACCTGCTGGGTTGAGAGCCCCAGGTCCCGAAGCCGCTGCTGGTCGACCCTCGCCACGACCTCGGGCGCAAGCGCCCCGGTGCTGTTGGTCACATCGGCCAGCTCAGGCCGGCGGGCCAGTTGTTGCTGGACCTCAGCCGCGGCGCCCGTCAGCTCGCCGATGTCGCGCCCGAACAGCCGAATCTGGATCGCCTGACCACTCCCGCCGGGCCGGTTTCCGCCGATGCTGGTCGAAAGCTCCGGGATGTCCGCCGAAGCCTGGAGCGCCTGGCGGCGAATCTGGCTGCTCGTCCGCCGCCGCTCGGTGCGGGGCGTCAGCTCCACGATGACGCTCAGGAATCGAGTCCCGCGGTCCAGATCGGTCGCCCCGGCGCCCACCACGCTGTACACCTTGACGATCTCGGGGAACCGCGAGCGATCCATGAGCCGTTGCTCCCACAGGCGCATTACGCGGTCGGTCGCCTCCAGAGTCGACCCGCCCGGCAGCTCGCCTGACATCGCGATGAATGGACTGTCGATGTCAGGGACGAACTCGGCCCCGATGAAGGGCACCATCCCAAAGCTGCCGACCAGGATCGCGATGGCGCCGAACACGACGATCAGGCGGTGACGAAGGGCGCGCTCGAGGAAGATCGCGTAGCGTGGCTCGAGCGACCCGTACAGCGGCTCCCAACAGGCCGCCACACGACTCAGCCAGCTACTCCCCTGAGCCCCGCGCAGCCAGCGCGAGGCCATCATCGGCGTCAGGGTGAATGACACGAGCAGCGAGCACAGCGTGGCGGCCGTGACGACGATCGCGAAGTTGCGCAGGAACCCGCCTGTGGTGCCCGTCAGGAAGACGATCGGCCCATACACGACCACGTCGACGAGCGTAATCGCGATCGCGGCCAGACCAATCTCGCTGCGGCCCCTGACCGCCGCGGTCTTCGGCTCGTCGCCGTGCTCGAACTTGCGGAAGATGTTCTCCAGCACCACGATGCTGTCGTCGACGAGGATCCCGATGCTGGTGGTCAGGCCGAGCAGGCTCAATATGTTGATCGTCAGCCCGGTCAGCTTCATGACGACGAAGGTCGCGATCACACAGGTCGGGATCGCCACCAGCACGATAACCGTCGCCCGGAGCGTATGGAGGAACAGGAGCAGCACCACACCGGTCAGCAGGGCGGCCAGCGCCAGCTCCTTCTGAACGTCTCGCACGGAGGAGCGGATGAAGCTGCTCCGATCGATGACCACCTCGACCCGCAAGTCCGGCGGCAGGTCGTTGTTGATCGCGCGAATCTCGTCCAGGACTTTGTCCGCTGCCTGCGTGATGTTCGCCTGGCCCTGCTTGGAGACCAGCAAGCCGATCGAATCGCGGCCGTTGAGGCGGACGATGGCAACCTGATCGGCGCCGGCGGCACTGATGTCAGCCAGGTTGCGCAGCTCGGTGGCGGAGCCGTCGCGGCCCGTGACGCTCAGGTTTGCCAGGCTGGCCGGGTCACGGTTGCGACCTTCGATGCGCACCGCGAACTCTCGGTTCGGGTCGTTTCGTCCGCCCGTCACCGTCCCGCCCGAAACGGTCTGGTACTGGTTAGCCAGCGCCTGCGAGACGTCCGAGACGCTCGTGCGAAAAGCGCGCAGCCGATCGGGGCTGACGGCTACCTGGATCTCCGGCTTGCGCCCGCCCAGGACCCGCGCCGAGCTAATCCCTTCGAGTGACTCCAGGCGTGGCCGGACCTGGTCGTCTGCGATCCGATACAGCTCGGTCGAGTCGCGGCTGCCGGCGCTCGTCAGCGCCAGGTACAGGATTGGCTGATCGTTGACATCGACCTTGCGGATGGTGGGCGAGTCGATCTCGCTTGGCAGCTCACGCCGCAGGTTGTTGACCGTCCGCTCGACGTCGAGCGCGACAAGGTCGATGTTGACGCTCTCGCGAAACTTGACGCTGACCGTGGCCTGGTTCTGGCTGGAGATCGAGCTGATCTCGTCGATGTCATTCAGCGCGGCCAGGGCGTCCTCGATCTTCCGAGTGACCTGCTCCTCGACCTCCTGCGGTCCGGCGCCGGGGAACGGCACGATGACCGTGACCACCGGGATCTTGATCTCGGGCAGCTGGTCCAGCCCGAGGCGGGCGTAGCTAACGAGCCCGAACAGGATGATCGAGGCGACCGCGACGAGGACGACGAGGGGACGGTATACCGCGAGGCGTGTGAGACCCATCGTATTCGTTCAACGTTGAACGTCGAACGTTCAACGTCGGGCGGCTGCCCCGTTGAATGCCGAACGCGGTACGTTCAACGCGTCGTCGGCGGCACCAACTCCGAACCGCTCGACGGCCCCGATCAGCAGCCGCATACCCTGCAAGATGATGGCTAGCTCCTTATCGGTCAGGAATTCGTGCAGCCGCTCGTGGTAGGCGCGGTGGCTGTCGATCAGCCGATCGATCAGGCCCTGGCCCGCGGGGGTGAGCCGGCAGAGGTGTTGGCGTCGGTCACGCGGATCTTCGGCCCGACGCACCAGTCCACGCTCGACCAGCTTGTCCATGACCGCGGTGACCGTGGGCAGCGTGACGCCCAGGCTGTGCGCGACCTCACCCACGCGCAATCCGCGATCCCCATTTGGCAGGACCCCGCCGTGCAGGACGAACAGGATCTTGAGCTGCGACATCGTCAAATCGACGTCCACCCAGTCCTTCGTGCAGGTGGGCGCCATGGCCCGATGCATCGCGGCCCCGAGTTGGCGGATCTCCTCCAAAAGCCGCTCGCGCGGCGGCACGTCACCCACGCGTTAGCTTGCCCACGTCTAGATGTTTGAAGATGCCAAAGTATTCTACGTGACCCACGCTCGATCTGTCAACAATCTGTCACCAAAGTGTTAACCCGCAGCCGCTTTTTGGTGTCATCCTCCGCCCTTCTGAATGGGGCAGCTAGTTGGCAATTCTTTGGCGCTCGGCGCCGAGCGCGGAGCCAGCCGCCAGCGCCGTGCGTTCTTCAGATGCAAGCTCCGCGCGGGAGGCACGCAGCGATGTTCACCAGCCGACTACTGGCCGCGACCCTACTGGCCGCCGGCCTGCTCCAGGCGGTCGAGCAGGTAGCGTTCGCTAACCATGGCACCGACGAGATCAACCTGATCGGGGACGTCTGGGACCATTCCGAGATCAGCGTGGCGATCGTGCGTGGTTTTGGCGGCATGGGCTTGTGGGAGAACCCGGTCCGCGACGCGATCGGAAAGTGGAACGCGGCGCTGGCCTCGAGCGCCGTCGGCGGGCTGCACTTCAAGCTCGTGGCGGGGCAGGCGGCCGACGTGGTGGTGGACCTACGGCCATTCACGCTCCTGGCGATCGGATCGGCTCAGCCGATCACCAAGACACGCGAGGGCTGCGTGATCCGCGGCGTCCTGGTCAACGTGGGAACGGGCGGCGTCAACAAGATCTCCGGCAAGCTCGGCTACGGTCTGTTCAGCGCCGACGAGATCCGCACGATCGCCCTCCACGAGCTGGGCCATGCCCTGGGCCTCGGCCACGCCCACGCCCCAGCCGACTTGATGTTCCCCGTCCTCCAGCAGATCCCAAACGAGCCATCAAGCCTGGACAAGCAGGGCCTGGAGACGATCTACGACTGGCTCCAGAGTGGACACAGCGTGCGCTGCCCGGAGCCGGGCCAGCTGGTCAGCGCCTAGCGGCCGGCGTGGTTGACTGCTCGCCGTGGGCTTCAGCCAGCTCGCGTAACTGGGTCAGCTCCAGCAGCTTCCTGGCCGCGGCCGGCGACTCCAGCTCGAGGGCGCGCTGGCAGGCGTCGGCCGCGGCGGTCGGCGCGGTCTCCTCCCCTGCGCGACCCGCAACCAGAGGCCGACGATGTGCCGCCAGCCTGTATGCGCGCCCGCGCGCCGCTGCCCCGCTGGATATACTGTTCGGGCACCCGGCGCCGGCACGGCGAGGAAGGAACATCGATGCAGGCGAAGGCCGCGGTCCTGTACGAGCCTGGACAGGCGCTCGAGATGGAGCAGCTCGAGGTGTTGCCGCCACGGGCAGGCGAAGTCCTGGTGCGCTACGTGGCGAGCGGCGTCTGCCACAGCGACCTGCACCACATCCAGGGCCTGGTCCCGTGGCCAACCCCGGTCGTCCTGGGCCACGAGGGGGCCGGCGTGGTCGAAGAGATCGGCCCGGGCGTGACAGGCGTCCAGGTGGGCGACCATGTGTTGACGTCATATATCCCCGCCTGCGGGAGCTGCCCGTGGTGCGTCGTCGGCCGACCGAACATGTGCGACCTGCGCGATACGGAGCGGCATGTGATGCCGGACGGCACCGCCCGCTTCCGCAAGGGCGACGCCGAGATCTACCACTACCTCCAGGTCTCCTCTTACGCCGAGCGGGCCGTCCTGCCTCAGCAAAGCGTGGTGCCGATTCGCAAGGACGCGCCGTTGGACGTGGTATGCCTGATCAGCTGTGGCGTCATGACAGGCGCTGGGGCCGTGATCAACCGCGCCAAAGTCGTGCCCGGCTCCAGCGTCGCGGTCTTCGGATGCGGCGGAGTCGGCCTGAACGCCATCCAGGCTGCCGCCCTCATGGGCGCCGCTCGGATCATCGCCGTGGACGTCTTCGACCAGAAGCTGGAATGGTCCCGCGAGTTCGGCGCCACCCACCTGGTGAACGCGGCCAAAGAGGACCCTGTCCAGCGCGTCCACCAGATCTGCGGCCGTGAAGGCGCTGACTACGCGATCGAAGCGGTCGGCGGCGCCAAGACGATGGAGCAGGCCTTCAACGCGGTCCATCGCGGCGGCACGGTGGTCGTGATCGGCGTCTCGCCGACCGGCACGCGTCTTTCGATTGACCCGACCATGCTGCTCCAGGAGCGAGTCCTGACCGGCACGTCGTTCGGCAGCTCACGCCAGAGGGTCGACCTGCCGATGTTCGTCGACCTGTTCATGGAGGGCAAGTACCGGCTGCGCGAGCTGATCAGCCGCCAGATAGAGCTGGAGGACTTGAACCGCGCCTACGAGTCACTCGAGCGCGGCGAAGTCCGCCGCAGCGTGGTGCGGTACGAGTGAGACACCAGGGGAGAGGGGAGCCCTGCCCTTTCCCCCTCGTGGGGGAAGGGGTCGTGGGAGGGGGGATTTGTCATTCGCCCCGCGCATTTGTCATCCTGAGCCGTCTGAATGACACAAGGGGGCACCTCCACCATGCCGAGCGCCCAGGAGCTGATCGCCGGGATCGAGCAGGCCGGTGAGGAGTACGCGCGATTCATCGAGACGCAGAGCGAGGAGGCATTCCACCGTCGCCCCGCCGAGGAGGAGTGGACGGCCGCCGAATTGACCGGGCACGTCGCGGAGTTCCCTGCCACCTTCGCCGAGCAGGCCCGCCGCCTGGCGGAGAGCCCGGGCCTTAAGATCGGGCGTATGCTCGACGACCCGGGTCGGTTGGCCGCCGTGGCCAGGCTAGCCGGGGCCGGGCCGGCCGACGCTGCACGGGCCGTCCGCGCCACGGTCCACCAGGCAGTCAGCACGCTGCGCGGGATCCCCGGCAGCGCCTGGGACGTGCGCGGTCAGCATCCGCGTTACGGCGATATGTCGCTGGCCTACCTCGTCGAGCACTTTGTCCTCGACCATCTACGCGACCATCTCAAGCAGGCGCAAGCAGCCGTCGGAGCGAACTAGCTGACGGCGCTCAGCCCTCAGCTGTCAGCGGTCGACCGCTCGCGGCCAATGGCCGGGTCCCAGGAGCTTCAAACCAGCATCCGCACCGGTGCCTCGAGGACGCTTTTCAAGAGCTGGAGGAAGCGGGCCCCGGTCGCGCCGTCGAGCGCGCGGTGATCGACCGACAGGGTCAGCCGCATCCGTTCGCGTACTTCCACCTTGCCGTCTACCGCGACTGGCTCGGCCGCGCTCGCGCCGACCGCCAGGATAGCCGCTTCGGGCAGGTTGATCACCGCCGTGAAGTGCTCGATCCCGAACATCCCCAGGTTGCTGACCGTGAAGGTGCCGCCGCTGTACTCGGCAGGCGTGAGCTTGCCGGCCCGCGCGCGCTCGATGAGCGCCTTCGCCTCGCTCGCGATCTGTCCCACGCTCTTCTGGTCTGCATCGCGCAGGACCGGCACGATCAGCCCGTTCGCCACCGCCACCGCTATGCCGACGTGGATCCGTTTCTTGCGGAGCAGCTTGTCCCCGCCAAACGACACGTTCACATCCGGAGACGACCGCAGCGCGACGCCGCATGCCTTCACGACCAGGTCGGTCAGGGTCACCTTCGTCTCGTCGCCGGCCGCCGCCAGCTCCTGATTGATCTCGGCCCGCAGGGCGAGCAGCCTGGTGACGTCGACCACGGTGGTCAGGAAGAAATGGGGCGCCGACTGGACCGATTCCACCAACCGCCGCCCAGTCACGCGCCGAATATTCGAGAGTGGGACTTCCTCAACCTCTTGTTCCGGCGCCCCTGAGATAGCGACCGGCGGCGGCTGTGCGGGTTCGGGCATGGGCGGGGCCGCTCGAGGCGCGACGACTGCGCCTCCATCTGTTCTTGCCTTGCTCGCCTCCACGTCGGCCCGAATGATGCGCCCGCCTGGCCCACTCCCCTTGATCGAGTGCAGGTCGATCCCCCGCTCGCGCGCGATTCGCCGCGCCATCGGCGAGGCACGAACCTGGTCCTCGTCCTCCTCCTGCCGTTCCTCCTCTCCATCACGTCTCCTCCCCGCAGGGGAGGCCGGACGTAACGGCTGGTCCTCTCTCTCCTTAGGGGCGGCCTGGGGCGGCGGCTCACCCACGCTCTCTTTAGAGGCGGCCTGGGGCGGCGACTCCCGGCGCGGCCGGGGCGCGGACCCGGACGGCGCGCCGATTCGCGCGATCGGCTCTCCGATCGGCACCGTCTGGCCCTCCTCCACCAGGACCTGCTCCAGCATGCCAGCTTCGTATGCCTCCAGCTCCATGGTCGCCTTGTCAGTCTCGATCTCGGCCAGTACGTCCCCCTTCTCGACCTGGTCGCCCTGGTGCTTGACCCAGCGCGCGAGGGTGCCCTCGGTCATGGTGTCGCTCAAACGCGGCATGGTGACCTCAGCCATCGGACGCCTCGCCATTCGCCCGCTTGCCGCCGGAGGCATCGAGCGTCGCCCGCACGGCGTCGGTCAGGTGTTGCGCCGTCGGCAGCGCCGCCAGCTCCATCACCTTCGCGTACGGCAGCGGGACTTCCGCCGCGGCGATCCTGCGCACCGGCGCATCCAGATAATCGAAGGCGCCCTCCTGGATAGTCGCCGCGATCTCGGCGCCTACTCCGTACGACCGCCACTCTTCCTCGAAGACCACCGCGCGGCTAGTCTTGCGCACGGATTTGAGGATCGTCTCGCGGTCGAGCGGCCGCAGCGAGCGCAGGTCGACCACTTCCGCGCTGATCCCGTCCTGCTCGGCCAACTGCTGCGCTGCGTTCATCGCGACGGCCGCCAGTCGCGAATAGGAGACGATCGTGATATCCGTGCCCGGCCGCTTGACGTCCGCCGTGCCGATCTGGAGGATGCCCTCGTCTGGCCCATCTTCCGCGACCTCGCCTTTGGTGTTGTAAAGCGCCAGGTTCTCCAGGAAGATGACCGGGTCGTCGTCACGAATCGCCGCTTTCAGCAGGCCGCGCGCGTCGGCCGGGGTCGAGGGCGCGACGACCTTCAGGCCGGGCACGTGCGCAAACCAGACCTCCAGGTTCTGGGAGTGGGTTGCGGAGAGCTGCTGGCCGCCGCCCCCGGGCGCGCGAATGACGAGCGGCACCTTGGACTGGCCGCCGAACATGTAGTGGATCTTAGCGGCGCAGTTGACGATCTGGTCCATCGCCAGCAGGATGAAGTTAATTGTCATCACCTCTACCACCGGCCGCAGCCCCAGCATCGCGGCCCCGATCGCCGCTCCGACGAACCCCTCCTCCGAGATCGGCGCGTCACGGACGCGCGTCGGGCCAAACTCCTCGAGGAGCCCGGCCGTGATCTTGTACGAACCCTCGAAGACCCCGATCTCCTCACCCATCAAAAAGACGTCCTCGTCACGCCGCATCTCATCCCGCAGCGTGTCGTGAACCGACTGGCGGTAGGTGATTACGGCCATTTTTCGGCCCCTGGAAGCTTGCGCTCGGCGTTGGCGACGTCCGTTGCGTAATCATATTTGAAGAGGTCGGCTACCTCTGGGTCCGGCGACTCCTCGGCGAAACGGACCGCCTCGTCGACCAGGTCCTGGATCTCGTCGTCGATCCCCTTGATCGCGGCCTCGTCGAGAACGCCTGCCTCGCGTAGGGCCCGCCCGAACGCCAGGACAGGATCGAGTGCTCGCCAGTGCCTGACCTCTTCCTCGGGGCGATAGCGGGCCGGGTCGACTACCGAGTGGCCGCGAAATCGGTAGCTAACCGCCTCGACGAGCGACGGCAGACTCTTCCGGCGCGCCACCTCAACCGCCTCACGGACCACCCGCCGGACGGCCAGCACGTCGTTGCCATCAACTCGCCCTGAGCGCATGTCGTAGGCACAGGCTCGCCGATGCAGCTCGGGGAGGGCCGAAGCATGCTCCACGGTGGTCCCCATCCCGTACTGGTTGTTGACGATGAAGAAGATGACCGGCAGCTTCCACAGTTGGGCCAGGTTGAGCGACTCATGAAATGCCCCGATGTTGGTGGTCCCGTCTCCCATCTGGCAGAAGACCACCTCTTCGCCGCCCCGGTAACTGATCGCGAGTCCCGCCCCGGTCGCCAGCGGGAGTTGGCCGCCGACGATCGCGTAGCCGCCCATGAAGCGGGTCTCCGCGTCGAACAAGTGCATCGAGCCGCCGCGCCCGCGGGAGACGCCGGCCTGCTTACCGAACAGCTCGGCCATCACCCGCCGTGGCTCGACGCCGCGAGCCAGCATATAGCCGTGCTCGCGATAGTTGGTAAAGATGTAGTCTTGCGGCTCCAGGGCCGAGATCGCGCCGACGATGGTCGCCTCCTCGCCCAGGTTCAGATGGCAGTAGCCGCCGATCTTAGCGCGCGTGTACATCTCGCCGGTCTTCTCCTCGAACCGGCGGATGAGCACCATCTGGCGGTAGAAGCCGACTAGCGTCTGGGCGGATTCGCCGCTGCGACGCAGGTCCCGAGCCCTTGTGGCCAGCGACCGGTTGCGTCCGTCGCGACTGGCTGACCGCTCGGCGGTGGCTGCTTTGCCCCCCTGGGTCCGTCTAGCCATACCACTACATTCCAGGATTCTGGCGCTCGTTTCGGAAGCGGTCCGCGGTGCCGCACTTCCAGCACTGCGGAGGCGGCTCCTTGGCTCGAATCATCTCGCCGCACACCTCGCAGATCCAGTGCAGGGTCAGCTCTCTTACGATGTCGGCCCGACTCACTATCCCGACCAGGCGCTGCCCATTCATAACCGGCACGCGCTTGATCCGTCGCTCGATCAGCAGGAATCGGACCTCCTCGACGTCGGTGTCCTCGGAAACGCTGATGATCCCAGGCGTCATAACCTCTCTGGCCGTCTTACCCTCGCGCGCCAGAAGGTCGAACTCGCTGACCAGACCGACGACCGCGCCGTCCGAGCCGCACACGGGCACCGCGCTGATCCGCTTCTCGGACAGGACGCGGGCCACAGCCAACACGGGCGTATCCTCGGTCACCGTCACGACGTGTTGGGTCATGATGTCTCGGACCTTCATGCCTCGCTCCTCCGCCTCTCCGCGCACGACGCCTCAAGAAGCAGCGTACCATCTGAGGGATGAGGAATGAGTAGGGTGGGCACCTCATCGCTCATTCCTCATCCCTCATTCCTTCGTCAGCGGTCCTGGTTTGCTCGCTCGATCAGCGGCTTGGCCAGGTTGATCGGGCGGACAAGGCCCAGCTTGCCGGCTGTCGACCGATCGGTCCGCCCGGCCGTGGGGACGCCGACGAACTGGCCAGCCGCGTTGATCGCCGTCCCGCCGCTGTTGCCACGGTTGATCTCGGTGTCTGTTTTGAAGTACACGCCCGGCTCGTCGTCCGGGACGAAGACCCCGGAATGGATCCCACGCGTCACTGTCACGCCCTCGCCTCCGAGGCCCGGGTAACCGATGATGGTCAGTTGATCGCCGATCCGGACCGTGTCCGAGTCGCCGACTGGCACGGGCAGCAGGCCAAGCTCTGCCGTGAGCGGCCCGCCGTTGGCGGCAGAGACGATCCTGAGCACGGCGAAGTCCAGCCTGTTGTCGTCGGCGATGACACGGGCCAGGAACTTCGGGCGCGCCGCCTCACCTTCATTGGGCGGCACGGCGATGATCACTCCCTGGCCCCGATTGAGCAACTGGCCGGTGGTCTCGTCGGCGATGACATGGCGGTTGGTGAGCACGTGGCCGCGCACGGTGATCACCGTCCCGGATCCCGCGCTGAACTGGTTGGGGCCGGCCGGCGCAAGCACGCGCATCGACCCGGCCAGAGCACGCACGAGGCCTTGATCTCGTCCGCCAGGCGCCTGAGCCGCGACCGCGGTTGGCGGCGGGCTCGGGGAGGGCGAAGCCGGCGCGACCGTGGAGCGGAGGACCGCGCCGGCCGTGGCGGCCGGGGTCTGCGTGGCGCTGGGCGAACTGCTGGAGCTAGCGGTCAGCGCGCGGAACAACACGAACCCACTTATCCCCATCAGCGCGAGCACGGCCAGCGCGATCCCGCCGAGGACCAGGCCGAGCATGGGTGGGCCGCTTCGTGGGCGAGCCACGTTTCGAACGTCCACGAGCAGCTCAGTTTGTCCGATTCGCACGCGGCTGCCCGGTGGCACCTCTTCCGGCCCAGGACCCACCGGGCGCTCTCCGATGTACGTCCCGTTCTGGCTGCCCAGGTCACGCAGAAACGTCCCACGCGGAGTCGACCAGATGATCAGGTGCTGGCGCGATACGTTCGGGTCAGGCAGCACGACGTCATTGTCTGGGGCCCGTCCGACGTGCAGGCCCTGCGGCGGGACGCGGTAAGACGCGCCCGCGACGACAATGACCGCCTCAGTTGCCGTCGCGCTCGCCATCCCTGTTCGCCACGTCGAAACGACCTCTAGTACCCACGTCTTCAAACGCTCGCGCCCGCGCGGGTCCGCGCGGGCGAGGCTCAGTATAAATCAAGTCCCGAGTCCCGGGACTCGGGACTTGGGACTGTGCGCTAGACTTGGTAGGGATTGAACCGAGTCTATTTCGCCGACAACATGCAGGTCCTACCGAGCTTGCCAGACAGCTCGGTCGAGCTGATCTACGTCGATCCCCCGTTCAACACCGGCGCTGTCCAGCGTCGGACCAGGCTGCGGACCGTTCAGGCCGAGGCTGGCGATCGGACCGGGTTCAAGGGCAAACGCTACCGGACGCAAGTCGTCGGCTCGAGCCACTTCGAGGACACGTACGACGACTACGCTCAGTTCATCTGGCCTCGGCTGCTAGAGGCGCATCGCGTTCTGGCCGAAACCGGGACGCTCTATTTTCACATCGACTACCGCGAGGTCCACTACTGCAAGCTGCTGCTGGACCGCATCTTCGGTCGCGACCGATTCCTCAACGAGATCATCTGGGCCTACGATTACGGCGCCCGCACGCGTAACCGCTGGCCAGCCAAGCACGACAACATCCTCGTGTACGTCAAGGACCGCCGACGCTACACGTTCAATTACGACGATCTCGACCGCATCCCCTATCTGGCGCCAGGCCTGGTCGGTGCGGACAAGGCGGCCCGCGGGAAGACTCCGACCGACACCTGGTGGCACACGATCGTCAGCCCCCAGAGCAAGGAGCGGACCGGTTACCCGACCCAGAAGCCCCTGCCCATCCTCTGCCGCATCATCCGCGCCTCGTCCAGGCCAGGTGATGTGGTGCTGGACTTCTTCGCGGGCAGCGGCACCACCGGCGAGGCCGCCGGGCAGCTCGGCCGACGCTTCATCCTCGTAGACAACAATCCCGCGGCGATCTCTATCATGCGCCGACGTCTGGCGCCATTCGCGCCGACCTTCGTCGAGATCGTATGACTGGCCCAAGCTCGATGCCGTTACATCGCCGCGCCGCACTGGCGGTTACGCTGGCCGTGGTGGCCCTGGCCGTGTTTCCGTTCGGCGGGGCTGCCCACACCTGCACCCCGGACCCACAGGTCGGCGTTGGCGGGCGGCTGCTGATCCCGCAGTCGAGCGGCCTTGCGCGGATAGACTTGCCCGACCGTATGACGCAAACGCTCGCGGTCTCGCCATCGCTCGGCGTGGTCACCAGCGTCGCCCGCTCGCCCGATGGCTCGCGCCTCGCCGTCGCTCGCTTCTCACGCGCCCCGTGGGAGAACATTGGCGGCCAGGACATCCTGATCGTCGACCCGGAGGGCGGCCAGCCGAGACAGGTTATCGAGCGCAGCCGAGCGGGTGAGCTGCTCGGCTCGCCTGCCTGGCTGCCGGATGGCTCGCTCGTCTTCGAGCGTCAGAGTGTGGCTGGGCCAGTCGCCTCCTCGCGCGTCGAGCGGCAGAGTCTGGATGGCGCCGACAGCCGCGCGCTGGTCGAGCGGGGGGCGTTCCCGGCCGTCTCTCCAGACGGCATCCAGCTCGCCTTCATTCGCGCCGAGGGCACCGAGCGGCTGCTGATCACCGATCTAAACGGCGGACCCGAGCGCGTGCTGGCGGATGACCCGCTGTTCCTCAGTCTGGCCTTTCCCCGCTTCTCGCCGGATGGTTCCTGGATCGCCTTCTCGGCCGCCTCCGACCCCTCCGTTGCCCTCACCCCCCACGCCCCCTCTCTCAGGCTCGGGAGAGGGGGTGAGGGGGTGAGGGCAGCTCTCGCCCACGGCATCCCGTGGGACATCTGGCTCGTTCGCCCAGACGGCTCGGAGCGGCGCCGGCTGACGTACTTCTACGACGACGACCCGGCAGCCGCCTGGTCACCCGACGGCCGCTGGCTCGCCATCCTGTCGGGTGAAGCCCTCCACGTCGTCGCCGTGGAGGGCCCGGCTAACTTCTGCATCGCCGCCAGCGGCGGCTATGGCGGCCTCGAGTGGCTGCCGTAACCAGGAGGCCAGTAGTCAGTAGTCGGTAGTCGGGCGTAGCTGGCAGCAGCAGCACCGCCCCTGACTACCGTCTACCGTCTACCGTCTACCGTCTACCGTCTACCGTCTACCGTCTACCGTCTACCGTCTACCGTCCACCGTCTACCGTCTACCGTCTGCCGTCTG
>DASPXK010000068.1:0-13957 GCA_035637315.1 Chloroflexota bacterium | reverse complement strand
AGCTCGATCTCGACGCTTTCCCCAGCCTCCCGATCGCCTGACGTCAGCTCCACAACTCGTCGATCGGGATCTCCAGGCCTGGGAACAGCTCTGGACGAAAAGTGGTGCCGGCGCCGTAGACGCCGCCGGACTCGTAGCCTCGCTCGCCGAGGCGATATGGCTCAAGGGTCCGTGCGCTTGGGTCGACCAGCCAGTAGTGCGGGATGCCCGCGGCGGCGTAGCGCCGCATCTTGATGCCCCGGTCTCGGGCTTGCGTGCTGGGCGAGAGGACCTCGACTACCAGGTTCGGCGCTCCCTCGAGGCCCCGCTCGGAGATGATCCCGGCCCGCTCGCGCGAGACGTAGACGAGATCCGGCTGCACCGCCGTCTCCTCGTCGAGCGCGACGCCGGTCGGAGCCGAGACGACCTGGCCGAGACGGCGTCGACGAACGTACGTCCCGAGACGGAGGAACAGGCCCGCCGATGCAACCTGATGGCCCCAGGACGGTGCAGGTGTCACGAGCAGCTCCCCGTCGATGACTTCGTAGCGGTTCCCGTCCTCGGGCGCTTCCCAGATGTCGTCGGCTTTGAAGCGGACGCTGCCGCGAACTGCCATGGCTACGCCCTCCTGGCCCGATTATAGGACCCCGAGGCAACCACGAGGGGGGACCCGGATGCCCTGTGCGCTTATTGAGCGCTCAGGGTCACGGCGTTGGCGTCGTCGAACTTCCCGCCCTTGACCTGGCGACCAGACATGTTGGTCAACGTCGTGTCGCCGTTCTGGTCGAAGGACCACTTGCCCAGCACGCCGTCGTAGTCCTTCGTCGCGAAGACCGCCTCTCGAATGGCGCCCCGGTCTTTGCGGCCGGCCCGCTGGATCGCGTCCAGCGCCACCTTGGCCGCCTCGTAGCCGTACCCCGCGTACGCCTCCGGCTCGCCACCGAACTTGGCTTTATACGCCTGATACCACTGCCCGCCCTTGCCGGCCAGCTTGCTGGGCGCCACGCCGCCAAACGTGATGTACATGCCGTCGGCCGCGTCGCCCGCGTCGTCCAAGAACGCTTGCTCGTAGATCCCGTCCGGGCCCATCAGCTTCACGCTGGGCCCGAGTACGGCCCGCAGGTCCTTGGCCAGCTTGCCGGCGTTGTTCTGGGTGATGCCGCCGTAGTAGATCAGGTCCGGGTTTACCCCGCGGACCTTGGTGGCCAACGCGCGGTAGTCGGATGCCTTCGGATCGATCCCCTCAGGTCCTCCCACCACGTTCAACCCGATCTGTCGAGCCGTCTCGGCAAAGACGACCGCGATCCCGTGGCCGTACAGCTCGGTGTCGTCCAGCACGTATACCTTGGTTGCGCCGAGCTGCTTGGCCCAGTTCGCGCCCACCGCGCCCTGCAGGTCATCCGCCGGCACAACACGCGAGTAGTTACGCCTGCCCGTTGGGTAATACACGTCAGGCTCGTTCGCTTCGCCCTTGCCCGGCTTCGTCAGCCCGGGGTACGTGTTGGCCGGGCTGATCATCACCAGGCTGGCGCGATTCAGGATCGGGATGGCGACCTTGGCGGCGCCAGAGTTGAACGTCCCGATGTACACCATCACGTCCGCGTCGGAGACGGCCTTGTTGGCGTTCTCTGCCTCCTTGCCGGCGTCCCACGCGCCGCGGGCGGGGGTCGCGTCGTCCATGTCCTCGTAGCTGATAGAGGCCCCACCGACTCGATTGTTGGCCTCGTCGAGCGCCATCTTGATCGAGTTGACAATCGTGTCGGTCTGGCCCTTGCTGCTGCCTGTCCGCGGCAGCGAGGAAACGATCTTGATCGTGCCGCTCAACTGGCCGGGTGCAGCGGCAGCCGGCGATGCAGCCGGGCTGGCGGCCGGCGAAGCGGCGGGCGAGGCTGCCGGACTGGCTGCTGGCGAGGCGGCCGGCTTCGGTGCCTCGGTAGGCTTCGCCGGGGCTGCGGTTGGCGATGGCGTGGGGCCTGCGCAGGCGGCCAGGAAGAACGCCAGCGCGGTTAGCGCCGACAAACTCAGCCAAAACGGAGCGCTTCGAGTGGTGCCCGCCCGCGGCGGGCGGTTCGCTGGGCGAACGACCCTGCTCATCGATACCTCCCTCATCCTGAGATGGCGCCGCCCCGAAAAGCCCTGGGCGGCCCCGCACTGATACCAAGCGGCCCCCTTGGCAGGACTACCTCGGAGAGCCGTCCAACATTTGGCTGCAAGATATATACCAAGCGCGCACGCAAGTTTGCTACATGTACTGGCGCGCTTTCCACCTAGCGCGCAGCCGATCGGGCCGTCGTGGTTGGCAGCCAGGCGGGCCGGCGCGCTTCGAACGCGGCGATGTCGGCCTCGTGGCCCAGGGTCAGCCCGATGTCGTCGAGCCCGTTGAGCAGGCAGTGCTTGCGAAACGGGTCGATCTCGAACTGCGCCTCGAGCCCTCGCCCGTCGGAGACCGTTTGCCTCTCCAGATCGACCATCAGGCTAAAGCCTGGCTCACCCGTCGCCCAGTCGACGATTGTGCGGACCGCGTCGGGCGGCAGAGTGGCCAGCAAGAGCCCGTTCTTGAACGAGTTGTTGTAGAAGATGTCGGCGAACGACGGGGCGATGACGACCCGAAACCCGTGATCCAGGAGTGCCCACGGGGCATGCTCCCGCGATGAGCCGCAGCCAAAGTTGTCGCCGGCCACGAGAATGCTCGCCCCCGCATACTCGGGTCGGTTCAGCACGAAGCTCGGATCCTTGCGCCAGCTCGCAAACAGAAATCGGCCAAAACCAGTCCGCTCGATCCGCTTCAAATGGACGGCCGGAATGATCTGGTCCGTGTCGACGTTGGGGCGGTCGAGGGGGACCACCTTCCCGGTGTGAGTGGTGAACTTCTCCATGCTGTCCGCTACTCCTCGAGGTTCCAGTCGCGAATGTCGACGAAGTGGCCAGCAACGGCCGCCGCGGCGGCCATCGCCGGACTGACCAGGTGTGTGCGCCCGCCTGGTCCCTGTCGGCCCTCGAAGTTGCGGTTGGACGTCGAGGCGCACCGCTCGCCGGGGGCAAGGATGTCCGGGTTCATTCCGAGGCACATCGAGCAGCCGGCCTCTCGCCACTCGAAGCCGGCCTGCGTGAAGACCTTATCGAGACCGCGTCGCTCGGCGTCGGCCTTGACCTGCTGCGAACCGGGCACGACCATGGCGCGTATCCGCGGGTTCACCCGCCGCCCGCGCACCACGCGGGCCGCCGCCTCGAGGTCCTCGATGCGCGAGTTGGTGCAGGAGCCGATGAACACGCGGTCCAGGGCGATATCCTGGATCGGGGTGCCGGGCGAAAGGTCCATGTATTTGAGCGCCCGCAAGGCCGCCTCACGCTGCGCCGGCTCCGCCATCGACTCGGGATCCGGAATGCGGTCGGTGACCGGCGCCACCATGCTCGGGTTGGTGCCCCAGGTGACGTAGGGCACCAGGTCGCCCGCTTGAATCGCCACCGACTTGTCGTAGCTCGCGCCCGGGTCGGTCGGCAGGCTTCGCCAGCAGTCGAGCGCTTGCTCCCACAGCTTGCCCTTGGGCGCATGCGGCCGACCTTCAAGGTAGCTGAAGGTGGTTTCGTCCGGCCCAATCATGCCGGCCCGTCCGCCAGCCTCGATCGACATGTTGGAGATAGTCATCCGGCCCTCCATCGAGAGCGCGCGGATAGTCGAGCCGGCGTACTCGATCACGTGGCCGTTCGCGCCGCCGATCCCAATTCGGCCGATGATGCCCAGGACGACGTCCTTGGCGGTGACGCCCGGTGGCGGGTCGCCGTCGACCCTGATCTCCATCGACTTGGGGCGCGCCTGAATCAGGGTCTGCGTCGCCAGGACGTGCTCGACCTCCGAGGTCCCAATGCCGAATGCCAGCGCGCCGAATGCGCCGTGGGTAGCGGTGTGGCTGTCGCCACAGACGACCGTCATGCCCGGCTGGGTCAACCCGAGCTCGGGGCCGATCACGTGCACAATACCCTGAAGAGGGCTCAACGCCCCCTCCAGACGGATGCCGAACTGAGCGCAGTTACGGTCAAGCGCCGCCAACTGCTGAGCCGAGATGGGGTCCTCGATCGGCAGGCTGCGGTCGGTCGTCGGCACGTTATGGTCCGCCGTCGCGATCGTCAGGTCCGGGCGGCGCACGTTGCGGCCAGTGACCGCGAGACCCTCGAACGCTTGAGGCGAGGTTACCTCGTGCACGAGGTGGAGGTCGATGTAGAGGAGGGCAGGCTCGCCCGCCGGCTCGCGCACGACGTGCGCTTCCCAGACCTTCTCGAAGAGCGTTCGTGGGCCTGCCATTCGTATCTCTCCTATGTGTCGCTCGCTGCCGCAGACGATTTCGACCGTCCTGTGCCGATGCTACCGGTGCGTCAGGCGCAACCGCAAACAGCCGTCTGCTGGACCGGGCTCAGCGATACTGATACCGGCCCTCCAGTACACCACGGTCCAGTTTGCTTTTGTTATTGCAGATCCGCCTCCCAGGAGTATAATCACCAGGCTACGCCACGGTCGGTGCTTGGCCGCCGCATACGACCGTCCCCTAGGCGTGCGGGAGACCGTTTGCCCAGAGTCGGAGACGGCTGCTGCGTGCCCCGTCCACTCGTCCGCCCCTGAGGTGTCTTCTAATGGCCGTGTTTCAATCTGAGGACAGACTACGTTTGAGGCGACTTCGGTCGGAGAAGGCGATTCAGCTGGCTATGCAAAATCGCTGGCAAGAGGCTGTTGAAGTCAACCGACAGATCCTCGAGCTTTTCCCTGAGGATGTAGACACCCATAATCGGCTGGGCAAGGCGCTCATGGAGCTAGGCCGCTACGCTGAGTCGCGCGACTGCTACTCGGAGGCTGCCCGCCTGGATCCAAGCAACACCATCGCCGCAAAGAACTTGGCGCGGCTGACAAAACTGGTCGAAGAAGAGGCGACGGCCGCGGCCGTGGCTCCGCCACCCACGCCCGTCGATCCGCGCCTGTTCATCGAGGAGAGCGGCAAGACGGCGATGACCAACCTGGTGGACATCGCGCCGTTCGACACGATCGCGTCGCTCACAGCTGGCGACAAGGCGGAGCTCCAGGTAGCAGGCGGCGTCGTGCGGATCATCTCCCTGGCCGGTCAACCCGTCGGCCAACTCGAGCCAAAAATCGCCCAGCGGGTCGTCAAGCTCACCGAGATGGGCAACAAGTACTCGGCCGCGATCACCTCAATCGACGAAGCCCACGTGCGGGTCATCCTACGTGAGGCGTATCGCGACCCAAGCATGGGAACGCGGCCCTCGTTTCCGACCCAGGCGCCAGAGATTCGGCCGTATACGAAGGATAGCGTCTTCCGCTCTGACCTGGACGAGGACGAGGACGAGGCCGACGAGGCGGATCCCGATGCCGAGGCTGGGGAGGTCGCGGAAGGAGCGGTCGACGACGCCGCACTCGGCGACGAGTCCGAGCTGACCGACGACCGGTAAGGACACCGCTCCCCGGGGTGGGCGACTGGCTTCAGACTGCTCTGAGCTCGCTGGCTGCCGGCTGGAGGGCGACCGGCAGGACCTGGTCCATCCGATCAACGGGGATGAAGCGCAACTCTCGCTTGGCGTCCTCGGGCACCTCTTCCAGGTCCTTAAGGTTGGGTCGGGGTAGCACGAACGTTTTGATCCCGGCCCGGTGGGCGGCCACTACCTTCTCCCGCACGCCCCCGACAGGCAATACCCGTCCCCGCAACGTGATCTCGCCGGTCATCGCTACCTCCCGTCCAGCCGGGCGGTGAGTCAGCGCCGAGACGAGCGCCGTCGCCATGGTAATACCAGCTGATGGCCCATCCTTGGGGATCGCCCCGGCTGGCACGTGAATGTGGACGTCCGTGGTCTCGTAGAACTTGTCGCGGATGCCCAGGTCCTTGGCTCTGGCGCGGGCAAAGCTCAGCGCCGCCTGAGCCGACTCCTTCATCACGTCGCCGAGCTGCCCGGTCAGGACGAGCTGGCCCTTGCCCTCGAGGAGGGACACTTCCACCGTCATCACGTCGCCGCCGGCCGGCGTCCACGACACCCCGGTTGCCACCCCGACCTCATCTTTCTCTTCGGCCAGGTTGTGTACGAAGCGTGGTGGGCCCAGCACGTCGGCCAGGTTTCGGGCGGTAACCACCGTTCGAGTTGTGTCGCCCGCCGCCACCTTGCGAGCCACTTTGCGACACGCTGTGGCGATCTGGCGTTCCAGGTTTCGCACCCCGGCCTCGTGGGTGTACTCGCGGATGATCTGGCGCATGCATCCCTCGGTGAAGCGCAGCAGCGACTTACCCAGGCCGTGCTCCTTGATCTGCTTGGGGATCAGGAACCGGCGGGCGATCTCGTACTTCTCATCCTCGATGTAGCCCGGCAGCTCGATGACCTCCATCCGGTCACGCAGGGCGGGTGGGACCGGGTCGAGGATGTTGGCGGTCGTCACGAACATCACCCGCGACAGGTCGTATTGAACGTCCAGGTAGTGGTCAGAGAATGCCATGTTCTGCTCGGGATCGAGGACCTCCAGCAACGCGGCAGACGGATCGCCCCGGAAGTCCACTCCCAACTTGTCGATCTCGTCGAGCATGAACACCGGATTGATCGTGGCGGCCGTACGCATCGTCTGGATGATCCGTCCCGGCAGCGCGCCGATGTAGGTGCGACGGTGGCCCCGGATCTCCGCTTCGTCACGGATCCCTCCCAGCGACACGCGGACGAACTTGCGGCCCAGCGCCTGGGCGATCGACCGGCCCAGGCTCGTCTTTCCCACCCCGGGCGGGCCCACGAAGCAGAGGACCTGGCTCCGCATTCGCTCGGCGGCCAGCTTGCGGACCGCGATGTATTCGAGGATGCGCTCCTTGATCCGAGATAGGCCGTAATGGTTCCGCTCGAGCACCTTGGCCGCGTGGTTGATGTCCAGACGGTCCTCGGTGGCCTTAGCCCAGGGCAGCGCCGCCAGCCACTCTAGATAGCTGCGCACCATCCCGACCTCGGGCGACATGGCTGGCATCGCGGCTAGCCGGTCCAGCTCGTCGTCTGCCTTCTCCTGGACTTCGTCCGGCAGCCGAGCGGCCTCGATCTTCTCGCGCAGTTTGGCTACCTCGCGGCCCTGGGCATCGGTCTCGCCCAGTTCCTTCTGGATCGCCTTGAGCTGCTCGCGCAGGAAGTACTCCCGCTGGTTCTTGTCCACTTCCTGCTGGACCTGCGAGTGGATCTTACTCTGCAGCTCCAGGACGTCGAGTTCCTTGGCCAGAAAGACGCTGGCCTTCTGGAGCCGCTCGACTGGATCGAGGGTTTCCAGAATGTCCTGGCGTTGCGGCACCGACAGCTCCAGGTCCGAGACCGCGAAGTCGGCCAACCAGCCGGGCTCGTCGATGTTGATCCCCGCCACGTAGTGGTCGTCGGGGATCGTTCGACTAAGCTTGACCACCTTCTCGTAGAGGCTGAGGACTGCCCGCATCAGCGCCTCGACCGACGGCTGATCGTAAGCAAGCTCCTCGAGCGGCATCACATTGAGCCGTAAGTAAGGCTCGTCCTGGAAGGTGCCTACTACCCGAACCCGACGCTGGCCCTGGACCAGCGCTGAGGTCGACCCATCCGGCATCTTGAGGACACGACCGACTACCGCTTCGGTCCCCACGTCATACAGCTCGTCGGCGTTGGGTCGCTGGACCTCCGGATCGCGCTGGGCCAGCACCACCAGCGTCCGCTCTCTGCCCATCGCCTCCTCGATCGCCCGTAACGAGCGGTCGCGATCGATGAACAGCGGCGTTACCACATGCGGGAATAGGACTGTATCCCGCACCGGCAAGCTCGGCAGGTCGATGATCTCGGCGGACTTCTTCTTACGACGCGGCATCAGGCCTCGGCTGGGGACCGGCCAACGGCTCTGGCCGTCTGGCCGATGTGGTAATTATAGTCGGCCCAGCATACTCACCTTCTGGTAGGCCCGCATTCCGGCCTCCCAGAACGGTGGCCGCGTCAGCGGTGTTGAACGGTCGAGTTACGTCCCACGCTGGAGCCGCCGAACGAGGCCATTACGGAGCGAACGGTTCGCGCTTGGCGGGTGGGTCACGCACGTCAACGGCCTAGCGCTTGCCGGCGGGGAGATCGGCGTCGGATTGGTCTTGAGACCGGCGGCCGCCGCAGGTCACAGGACGGTGCACGGCGAAATGCTGCGGGCGATGAAGACATGATCGCCGATGGGCGGCCCAGGGCTTGCGGTAGTGCCTGGCGTATTTGTTTCAGCATCCGCAGTCGACAGGGGGCCCGGTCGGACGATCGTTCCGCTGAAGGTCGCGTTGCCGCTGGAGTCGGTCGTGAAGCTACCGACAAATTGGTGCCCCAGCGATATCAGCGAGCCGCTGAAGAAAATGTATGCCTCCAAGCTCTTGTTCGGCGGTCCGCCGGAGATAGTCACGAACATCGCGTAAAGGAAGCTGCCTCCGCCCTGATTGCGCTGGGTTACGGCGATCGAGGCCGTTCCTGGCGCCCCGCTTTCGCTGATCGCCGGATTGGTACAGGCAGGTGTCGGCTGCACCGGGCCGAGCGGGAGTGGACTCGCCGCGGGCAGCACAACCGGGACTGGTATTGGCTGCTCCGTGTCATGATGCTCTTCCCTCTCTTTGACCTTCGCGCCGGTCTGCCCACCCGGCGTTAGCCCGGCGTTGGTGCCGGTGGAATCAGCCTGAAGTTGTTGCAGTGCTGTGGTGTACGCCTCAGTGGCCGCGTTCCAGGGTCCGCCGTGGGGCGCGAAGGTCTCGCACCGCGAAAGCACCCGGCCTCTGTCGACCTGCACCCAGATTCCCAAATCCGGGGCCATCGCACAGCCCGCGAACGTCGTGGCCGATGTGCACGAGGACAGACACACGATGATGGCGATGCCCTCCGGTGTGGGGCCGTACGTCAGAAACTCCGTCCCGCGCACGACCGCGACCGCTCCGCCAACGTCGATCCGGTAAGCAGACCCAGGGTCGGTGAAGCTCTGCACGCGGTTGAGGGTGGCGCCGAAGACTTGTTTGAGTGAGACGTCGATCCGCTCACCCTGCTTGCTTACGCGCTCGACGACGAGCACGGTAGCCTCGCCCATCTCGATTTCGGTCCCCACAAAGAAGGTAATGAGGGCCCCGGAAGGTCCGAGTGTCCTGATCTCGTCGCCCGGCCGGACCACGGTCCCGCTGGGGGCAGGCTGGAGCGCGCTGCCGTCGCCGCGGACGACCGCAACCTCGCCGCGCAAGACCGTCATGGTCGCGCCCTCCTGGGCCTGCGCGAGAGCCCTGAGCGGTATGAGCGAGGCGCTCACGAGCAGTGCAGCGACCAAGTACGTCAGCGAGAACCTCGTCACGGCCAGACATCTCCCGAATTGGGATCACGGATCAGCGGCGTGCCTGGCCATGATGCCGCTTTATCGACGACGTGTCAATAGGCCCCACTCTGGCTCTGGTTCTGGTCTGGCCTGGTTGTTGGATTGTTGTTCGGACCGACAGTGCGTACCCTGAAGATCGAGTGGTAGAATCCGCGGTGCTCCGTGTTCGGCGGCCCAGATGGTCCGGCTACGCCCGAGTCGCGGGTCCGATGCCGGGGATGCGGGTGCGTCGGCTCGGCGCGCTGGGTGACTTGGTCGGCGTCCTGGCGCTGCTGGCGCTGGCCGTTCCGATGCGGCTCGTCAATCTCGAGGCCTTTGTCGGCAAGTTCGACGAGGGCATCAGAGGCGAGCAATTGCTTTTGATGTCCGCCGGCTTTCGGCCGTTTCGCGACATCTTCGCCTCGCAGGGCCCGCTCTCGCTCGACATTTTCTATCCGACGTTCGCGTTGTTCGGCCAGAGCCTGGCCGCGGCCCGACTCACCCCGGCCATCCTCTCGATTGCCGGGCTGTTCGCCTGCGGCTGGGCGGCTCGACTTGCGGCTGGCCCGGTCGCGGCGGGGGCGGCGGTGATCGTCCTGCTCCTCAGCCCGACCTATCTGAAGAATTCCCGCCTGGCGCTGGTCGAGATCCCGGCCCTTGTTCCGGCCCTGGCTGCAGTCGGCGCCGGGCTCGCCTTCCAGCGGCGAGGCGAGCGCCGCTGGCTCGTGGCTTCAGGGCTGCTTGTTGGGCTGGCGCTGCTCATCAAGCCGATGGTCGTACCTGCCGTCGCCCCGATCACGCTGGCCAGCCTGCTCCGAGCGTCCGGTCCGGGCAGGCCCGTTCGGGCGCTGGGGGACGCGCTCCTGTTGCTTGGCGTGGCTGCGGTCGCGGTCGGAGCCGTCGTCCTGGCAGTCGGACCTGTCGAAGTGTATGAGCAGCTGGTTCGCTTCCGGCTAGCCTCGCGCCAGATCGAGGGGTGGAGCCTGAAGGAAAACTGGAGCGCGATGGCCGGCGAGCTCGCCGACGAGCAGCTCGCGCTGTACGCCGCGGCCGCCGCCGCGGCGGCCTATCTGCTGCTCGTTCGGCCGCGGCTCGGGCTCCCGCTGGCAGTCTGGCCGCTGGCAAGTTTCGGCCTGCTCATGGTTTACTCACCCCTCCAGTTCAAGCACGCCGTCATCATGATCCCACCGCTCGCGCTGCTGGTGGGCGTCGGCGTCGGGCAGTGGGCGATGGACACCCTGGGGCCCGGGATTCTCCGCCCCCAGGCAGGCAGGGCAGGCCCTGCCCCCACGGCGATCGCGCTAGCCTCCACGGCGATCGCGCTGGCCCTGGCGCTCTGGTACGCCGCCAGCCTGCCGGCTATCTTGAGCCTGGATCGCCGCGTGATGACAAGCCTGCCGGAAAACCGCCCTGACACGTACGACGACGAGATCGAGCTGGTCGGGGCGTTCACCGCGCCGTCCGATTTCATCCTCGTCGACGAGCCGTCGGTCGCCTTCGCGGCCCGCCGTCTGGTCCCGCCTGCTCTCGTCGACACCTCATCCCTGCGCATTCGTTCCCGAACACTGGGGGCAGGTCAGGTGATCGCGGCCACAGAGAGGTACGACGTCAAGCTGCTTTTCCTCTTCAGTGACGGGCTGCGCACGATTCGCCCCTTCGCCGACTGGGTCGACGATCACTTTCTGGCGGTGAAGATCAACGAGCGGCGCAACGGAAAGGATCGCGCGCTCTATCTTCGACAAGACGCCGACCTGGGCGCCGCTCGCGCGGTGTTAGAGCGCGCCCTCGAGCAGACCAGCGGAGCGACGTTCGGTGGCCAGCTCCGCCTGCTCGGCTTCACCCTGGAACGGGGCGAGGTGCGCCCTGGCGGGAGTCTGAGCCTGACGCTGGGCTGGCAGGCGATCGGACCGGTCACGGCCGACTACCACGTCGTGACCATTCTCCGCGATGCCCGCGGGCAGATCGTGGAGCAGAACGAGCGCAGCCTGGGCGGAGGCGGCGAGGGTACCGCTGCATGGGAGCCTGGACGCTTCGTATTCCGCGCCACCTCGCTCGGGCTCCGCTCGTCCGATCCGTCCGGCGACTACCGCCTGTCCGTCGGTCTGTACGACTCACGCGCGCGACAGATGCTGCAGCCCGACGGCGTTGACGTGGCTGAACTGGAGCTGGCGACGGTCAGGGTCCGAAGCTGATGCAGTCACGCACGCTCTCGGTTCCAGCGGTCAACGTCCGGGTTCCGGCCACGACCTGGCCGGCCGAAACGCTCGTCGTGGGTGTGATCCTGCTGGGATCGGCGTTCATGCGCCTGGTGCGCCTGAGCAGCGTCAGCGGCGACCTCGACGAGGGAATCAGGGGGATCCAGCTCCTCCTGGTGTCGGCTGGATATCGGCCCGTGCAGGAGATCTATTCATCGCAGGGACCACTGCTGCTCGACCTGCTCTATCCACTCTATCATCTGTTTGGCGAGACGCTGGGGGCGGCGCGCCTGGCCGTCGGCTTCTATTCACTGATCGGCATCCTCGGCGCCTACTGCGCGGGTCGCGTCGTCGGGGGGCCGCTGGGCGGAGCGATGGCGGCTGTACTGCTGGCGCTCAGCCCGACCTATCTGCGGAACTCGCGGCAGGCTCTTGCCGAGGTGCCAGCGCTCGCTCCGGCCATCCTGGCCGTCGCCGCCGCGCTCGCCTACCAGCGCGGCGGAAGGTGGTCCTGGCTGCTCGTCTCAGGCTTGTTTCTGGGCCTGGCGCTGCTGATCAAGCCGATCGTCGTGGCGGCGATCGTGCCGATCGCACTGGCCGTGGTCGTCGGCCCGCGCCGCCCGCTCCGGCCCCTGCTGCTGGTTGGCGGCGTAGCGGCGGCGTTCGTGCTGGTCATCGTCCTCGTAACTGGCTTGTCGGCTGTGCTCAGCCAGGTGATTGACTACAGGCTCAGGAGCCGTGAGGTCAGCGGCTGGGACGTGCGCGAGAATTGGCGTCTCCTGCAGACCACCCTCGGGCGAGACCAGATCGGCCTGTTCGCGCTCGCGTTGGCGGCTGGGCTGGCCATGCTCGTAGCTTCCCCGCGACGCGCGCTGCCCCTGGTGCTCTGGCCGCTCGCCAGCGTCGGCTTGCTGCTAGCTTACTCGCCGCTCTTCCCAAAGCATGTGGTCATCGCAGTGCCGCCTGTGGCCGTCCTAGCCGGATCAGGCATCGGGCAGATCTGGCAGGCGGTCCGCGCTCGCCAGTGGCAGGGCATGCTCGGGGCGGTGGCGCTGGCGGCCGGCGGCCTCTTCTACCTCTGGTCGGCGCCCGCGATGTTCAGCTGGGACGCGCGGTTCATGAACCTCAGCCCGAGCTTCGAGGGCGAGCGTTTCCAGGAGTCCGGAGACGCCGCGACCACGATCGAAGCGCTCACGAAGCGCGGCGACTTCATCATCACGGACCATCCGTATCTAGCATTCCTGGCCCAACGGCTGGTCCCGCCCGAACTGTCCGACCCGTCCAAGACGCGGGTCCGCGCCCGAGAGCTAACCGGAGAGGACATCGCAGCCGCCGGCGAGACGTACGGGGCGAGGCTGGTGGTGTTGTGGAGCGACCGCCTGCGGACGCTGCGCAACTTCAAGAGCTGGCTGGATCAGCGCTTTCTTCCGGTCAAGGTCTACGGCCGAGGGGGCGACTCGCCGCGAGTGATCTACCTGCGGCGTGAAGCGGACCTGGCTCAGGCCAGGACGGCTCTGCAAGGCTCCATTGGGACCACCCTCGGGGCTGACTTCGGTGGCGTGCTTCGTCTGCGCGGCTACACGGTCGATCGGGCCGAACTGGGGCGCAACGGCAGCGTCGGCGTGACGTATGAATGGGAATCGCTGGCGCCCGCCTCAGTCGACTATCACATCATGACCGAGCTGCGCGGGCCGGATGGTCAGGTTTGGAGCGACGAGGAGCTAGCGTTGGGGAATCGGGCCGTAGGCCTGGTCGACTGGCCGCTGGGCCGCTGGCTGTTTCAGTCCTCAAGTTTCGACGTATCGGCCACCGCGCCGCCCGGGGAGTACGTGCTGACCGTTGGCGTCTACGACACACGCGCGCGAGCTGAGCTGCCGGTCACGGCCGGGGATGCCCGCCTCGGGTCGCGCGGCGGCCCGCTCTACCGCTTCGAGCTCGCCAAGCTGCAGGTCAAATGACTTGCGGCGGCGGATATCTCATTCGCTGTCCGCTGGGCCGGTCTGGTCTCGAAGCCAGGCCTCAAAGCGCTGAGTGGCAACCTCGAGGCTTTCCGTGCGGCTCCCGATCGTCTCCAGCTCTCGCGCCAGGGCGATAGGATCGCCTGTGAAAGCCAGGCCGTTGAGGCGCAGGAATGCGTCCATGGCCGTATACGCCGTCCTTTTGTTTCCATCAAGGAAGGCCTGTGCCTGGGAAATGCCGACCCCCAACACGGCTGCTTGGCGGATGAGGTCGGCGGCCTCATAATAGGCAGCGGTTCGAGGGCGCTGGACTGCGGAGTCCAGCAACGCCTCGGACCGAAGCGGCGCGGCGGCGTGCCCTGTCTGCTCCATGACTGCGACGTGGAGCGCTAGAACGTCAGCCAGGCTGAGATGTCGCGGCGAGTCCCCTCGCGCCATCGCGGGCGCTACCGACCGGCGAGGTAGCGGTACCCGGCCTCGTTTCGCTTCCAGCTTGC
>DASPXK010000067.1:0-13106 GCA_035637315.1 Chloroflexota bacterium | reverse complement strand
CAACAGAACAGCCTTCAATCGACGCCCTCGCTCGCTCATACGCGACGACCGCCGCCGAGGTCCACCGCGACCACGCGAGCTATCTACGCTCGCTCCCCGAGCAGGCATGGAGCGGTCCGACCGGCTGCAAGGAGTGGACGGTACGCGACCTGGCGGGCCATGTGGTCGGGGAGGCGGTCTGGTTTCCCACTTTGGTACGCGGCATAACGCGTGGTGAGCCGGCCCCGCCCGACGAGCTGTGGGAGTCCTTTAAAACCCTGCCGCCCAACGAGCTGGCGGACACGCTCGAGCAGGCCGCGGACAGCATAGTGTCTTCGGTCGACGAGGCGACGACCGAGCACTTGCAGCAGACGGTCGATCTCGGGTTCACGA
Organism: Chloroflexota bacterium; assembly: GCA_035637315.1. GTDB lineage: Bacteria > Chloroflexota > UBA6077 > UBA6077 > JACCZL01 > DASPXK01. The sequence continues at coordinate 12,734 of DASPXK010000067.1, read as the reverse complement.
AGATGCCGCTGTGGCAGGCGACCTTCGTCTGCCTCTTCGAGAGCGTCTACCACCACTGGGACGCACGCTCCGGACGCGACCCCGCCGCGACGGTTCCCACCCCGTGGGCCCAGCAGCTCGCCACCAGGGCGGTCGAGTTCGCGCCGTTGATCGCCAGCCGCGAGGCCGCCGGAGGAGCGCCGGGGCGGTACGTGCTCCAGGTGGGAGATGGGGTGGGGCCAGTCACGGTCACCGCGCAAGGCGGAGAGGTCACGATAGAGCGAGGAGCGCTGGACAGGCCGGACGTGACCGCTCGCCTGAGCGCCGACCAGTACGTGCGCCTGCTGGCCGGCAGGCTCGACCTGGCTCGGGCTATCGAAACGGGCGAGGTGCCTGTGCAGGGAGACCGAGATCGGGCGAGCGGCCTGAATCGCATCTTCCCGGGCGTCTAGACGGATCGGGTGCCGTCGCTCGAAGCGCTGTAAGCTCCAGGAGGTCCGTATGGCATTCGAGTACATCCTGGTCGAGCGCGACGGGCCGGTCGGGGTCATAACGCTCAACCGCCCAAAACAGCTCAACGCCCTGAGCGGGCCGCTGATGGAGGAGCTGGTCGCCGCGCTCGAAGAGCTGGATCGGGACGAGAGCATTCGGGCGATCGTCCTGACCGGCGGGCCAAACGTGTTCGCGGCCGGCGCCGATCTCAAGGAATTCTCGGTCCAGACCCCGATCTCGATGCTCACCAGGAGCCGGGTAGGGTTGTGGGACCGGATCAAGGCGGTCTCGAAGCCGCTCATCGCGGCTGTTAGCGGATTCGCGCTGGGCGGCGGCTGCGAGCTGGCGATGCAGTGCGACATCATCGTCGCGTCCGAGACGGCGCGCTTCGGCCAGCCCGAGATCAACGTCGGCCTGATGCCTGGAGCGGGCGGCACCCAGCGGCTGACCCGAACACTCGGGAAGTTCAAGGCGATGGAGCTGGTACTGACCGGAAAGTTCGTCGACGCCTGGGAGGCCGAGAGGCGAGGGTTGGCGAACCGGGTCGTGCCGCCCGAGCTCGTGATCGATGAGGCGAAGCGGATCGGATTCGAGCTGGCCGACAAACCTCCGATCTCGGTCCGGCTGGCCAAGGAGTGCGTCATCAAGGCATTTGAGACGACCCTGGCCGAAGGCATCGACTACGAGCGCAAGCTGTTCTACCTGCTGTTCGCCTCCGAGGATACCAAAGAAGGGATCAACGCCTTCGTGGAGAAGCGCAAGCCGGAGTACCGAGGGCGATAGGCGGTAGGGGCGCACGGCGTGCGCCCTGGGCGTATGCCATACGCCCCTACAAGCGGTCGGGAGGAACGATGGCCTACGAGACGATCCTGGCCGAGACGGCCGAAGGGGTGTTGACGGTAACCCTCAATCGCCCCGAGGTGTTCAACGCCTTCAATCCACAGATGGGCCGTGAGCTGAGCGATGCGCTCCGGGCCGCCGGGCGCGACGACGAGGTGCGGGCGTTGGTCATCACCGGAAGCGGCAAGGCGTTCTGCTCTGGCCAGGACTTGAAGATGGTCGACGAAGCGATGTCGGAGGCGAGTCCGCCGAACTTCGCCGAGCTGATCCGCCAGCACTACACGGGCCTGATCCTGGCGATGCGGCGACTGGAGAAACCGATCGTGGCGGCCGTCAACGGCGTGGCGGCGGGAGCGGGCATGAGCCTGGCATTGGCCAGCGACCTTCGTATCGCTTCAGACAGCGCGACTTTCCTGCAGGCGTTCGTCAACATTGGCCTGGTGCCTGACTCGGGCAGCATGTACTTCCTGCCGAGGCTGGTTGGGCTGTCCAAGGCGCTCGAGCTGTGTCTGCTCGGGGAGCGAGTGTCCGCCGAGGAGGCGCTGCGGATCGGGCTGGTGAATCGGGTTGTCCCCGGGGAAGAGCTGCCCACAGCGACCGCCGAGCTGGCCCGCAAGCTAGCGTCGTCGGCCGGGAAGGCGCTCGGGCTGACAAAGCGCGGACTCAATCGGGCCCTCGAGGCCAACCTGAACGAGATGCTCGAGTACGAGGCGCTGCTCCAGGAGGTCGCCGGGCGCACGGCCGACTTCCGTGAGGGCGTCACCGCGTTCAAGGAGAAACGCGCGGCCCGGTTCAGCGGCACCTAAGGTCGGGTCGACACAAAGAGGCGGGGACCGTGTATGGCGGCATTCTGCGGCGCGTGCGGAGCTCCGGCGGGGAGGCCCGGGCAGGCGTACTGCATCCAGTGTGGCGCCGGGCTGGCGGCTCCAGCGTCTAGGTCCGACGACCCGCGCACTCCGTCCGCCACCCCGCGGACCGGCGAGGAGCAGACCCACCCGGGCCTCAGCACGGACCCGTGGTCGGCTACAAGACCGCACCAGGGCGCCCTGGGCAGCCCGCCCGCCGGAGCGCCGTACGGCTCCGCCGTCCTGATTGACGAGAGGCGGCGGGCTGCCCAGCCGGTCCGGGGCTGGGAGGTCGCCGCCTTCTGGCTGATCGGATTGGCGTGGCTGGGCGCCGCAGCCTGGTGGGGTGTGGCCCTGGCGGTCGCCCTGGTGCGGGGCGAGCAGTTGGGCGTCGCTCGGGTCATGCCGGCCGCGGTTGTGTGGCTCCTACCGCCGGTGGCCATCGCGGCCTTCTTCATCGCCCGCCAGGCCGGGCTGGGCGGCTGGCGTTGGTCGCTGCCGATGCTCGTGGCAGTTCCACTCCTCGTGCTCGGCATCCGAGCCATCGCGCCGGAGTCGGCTGCGGGCCCGGCGTCGGCATCTGGCCAGTCCGCTCCCGCGCCCGGCGCCACGCCCACTCCGGCGCCGACGCAGCCTGGCGGACTCCCCATCCCGCTCCCGACTAACCTGCCATTCCCGATTCCGTTGCCGACCAACATCTCGCTGCCCAATTTGCCCCTGCCGGATCGAAACGCGACCCCGGTCCCCGGGGCCAGACTTACCGCCGAGGACGCCCGCCGGCTCGTAAAGGACTCGTTTGGCGGCCGCTGCCTTGGCCTGCACATCGCGATCGATCTGGCGCGGGTCACTTTCGAGGCGCCCAATTGGGTCGTGACGACAAACCGCGGCGAGACCTGGCGGGTCGCCGATGGCAGCGGCTCGGTCACGCCGGACGAAAAGGCCACCGCCCGCGAGCAGCGAGAGTGTCGGTCCGGCCGTTAGCCGGAACGTGCGCTTCGCGGCCTCAGCGCCAGTCGATCGCGCCGTAGCTCGAGATCAGCGAGACCGTCCGGACGGCGCCGTCGGAAGGGGAGAAGATGTGGACGCCGCCCCCGCCGGCCACAGCGATCCAGCGGCCATCTGGCGACCAGGCCACGGCGCCATCGTCCTCGGCCAGGAGCGCCAGCCGTCGCAGGTTCTTCCCGTCGGCGTCCACTCCGAACAAGTCCCATGGGATACCGTGCAGCGAAGCCCGAAGCGCCGCGTAACCCGTAGCGCGTTCGACCGCGGTCCGCGAGCTTCGCCCTAGGTCGCCGACGCCGGCGAACGCGAACGACCTGCCGTCCGGCGAGAAGCGCGGGAACGCCAGCGCGAGCAGCTCGTACTCGGCCACCACTTGCCGCTCTGGCCCGCCGCCCAGAGGACGGGTCCAGAGCCCATCCCCGTTCGAGATGGTCTTCAGGTACGCGAGAGTCGAGCCGTCAGGTGAGATGGTCGGGTTACGGCCGCCTTCGGCCAGCGTTCGCCGACCCGATCCGTCGGCCATAACCCATTCGACCCGCGCCACGATCCCGCCGACCGCGGTCAGTCCGACGGTCTCGAAGGCCAGCCCGCCGCCATCGGGCGCCCAGGCTGGCGCGGCCAGGAGCGTCCCAGCCCGGTCGCGCGGCACCAGGACGGCCGGCGGCCCGGCTCCATCCTGAGCCGACACGACCAGCAGGTCGGCTCCCCCGGCGTCGTCCGTGGTCGGCGGGGCGTATCGACTGAAGGCGATCCGACCGCCGTCAGGCGACCAGGCGCCGTCCGCGGCAAAGCCGCCGGGCTCGAGGGTCAGAAGGGTCCGCTCTCCCGACCCATCGGCCTGCACCAGCACCAGGTCTCGGCCGCGAGGAACGACCAGCGTGCCGACCGGCCCATCGGCGAGGACGGAGTCGACCAGCATTGGGCCCCGACCAGTCGGGGGAAGCGCGAACGCCGCCGAGGCCCCCAGCAGGGCACCAAGCAGCTGCCGGCGGGTCAGCATGGTCCGCGCGGCCCTAGGACGCGGTCCCGCCAAGCTCGCGATACAGCTTCTCCAGGGTCTCGGGCACGCTGTTCTGCCGGCCCCAGCCGCTGTACTCGGACAGATCGATCTCCGTCCTGATCTGGTCGAGGGTCTTGCCCTGCTGCATGAGCGCCCGCACCCGAGCGCGGACCGTGTCAAAGTAGTCGCTCAGGACCTGGAGCTGCTCTTTGCCCTGGACCATCGGGCCATGGCCGGGCACGATCCAGTCGACGTCCATGCCCATTAGCCGCGCCAGGATACGCTGCCAGTTCGCCGAGTCGCCGTCCCGCACGGTTGGATGCAGCTCGACGAAGAGCAGGTCGGCAGTGAACAGTACCCGCTGGTCCGGCATGTAGGCCACAGCGTCGCCGATCGTATGGCCCTTGCCCATATACATCAGGTGCACGTCGCGGGCTTCTCCGAGATGAAGGACGAGCTCGTCGCCAAAGGTAATCTCCGGTGCCGCCAACGAACGTCCTTGCCACAGCTGCTGGCCGGCCGGGGTGCGCAGATCGGCCACCAATCGCGGCGGCGCGATCTCGAGAAAGTTTTCGCGCATCCTCTCCGACCCGAAGAGTGTCGCGCCCATTCGCTTCAGATCGAAGTTGCACGAGTAGTCGTCCGCGGCGGCGTGGCCGTTGCCCGCCCAGCGAATCGGCTTGTCCGTGATCGTCCGGATGGCCGCGATGCGAGCGTCAAAAGGTGTTGAGGTTGCACGCGAACACGAACACCCCGTCGTCGCCGACGACGAAACCGGTGTTCATGTCCTCGCCCGGGGCCTTGATCCCATAGACACCCTGGCCCATCTGGGTGACTGGCAGCGGCTGAGCGCCGGATCCCCCGGGCGGCACCTGCGCGGCGGCGAGGCCCGGCCCCAGGCCGGCCGCCACAACCCCTATCCCGACACCGGCGCACATTAGCCACGAGACCACAGTTCGGCTCATCCGAACGCCTCCTCACGGGCCAGATTCCAGAGCACCCCTACGGTATCGGCAACCGCCCCTTCTGTCAAAGAAATGGCCTTGCCCGGGTGGGCGTCGTAGGGGCGAAGCATTCGCGCGCCGAGTGCCCGCTTCCCGAGTACCGTCGCGCGAATGCTTCGCCCCTACTCAAATCGGTCCCCGAGCTATGCTCTGGGCGTGCTCGACGTTGCCCTGCTCGGATGTGGTGGCACGGTTCCCCTGCCCGGTCGTTGGCTCTCGGCGCTCCTCGTGCGCCTAGGCCCGGAGCTGATCTTGTTTGACTGCGGTGAGGGGACTCAGATCAGCATGCGCGAGCTTGGATGGGGCTTCAAGGCGCTCAAGACGATCTGCCTGAGTCATCTGCACGCCGACCACGTCGCCGGCCTGCCGGGCCTGCTGCTGACGGTCGGCAACTCAGGGCGGACCGAGGCGGTTACCATCCTTGGGCCGACAGGCACCACGCGAGCGGTCGAGGGGCTGCGCACGGTGGCGGCCAACCTGCCTTATGAGGTGGTGATCCTGGAGCTGAGCGGCGGCGAGGAGATCGCCCAGGCCTCCGCCCGGCTGGCCTGCTTGCCCCTCGACCACCGCGTACCGTGTCTCGCCTACCGTCTGGACGTCGCCCGTGGCCGACAGTTCGAGCCAGACCGAGCGCGCGCACTCGGCGTGCCGCTGGAGCTCTGGAAACGCCTTCAGCAGGGCGAGTCGGTTGAGTGGAACGGCGAGCGCGCCCAGCCCAACGACGTGCTTGGCCCAGAGCGTCCCGGTCTCCGACTGGCCTACGTCACCGACACGCGGCCCACGGCCCGGCTGCCCGCATTCGTCCAGAACGCCGACTTACTGGTCTGCGAAGCGACCTACGCCGACCCGGCCGACGCCGAGAATGCTGTGGAAAACAAGCACATGCTGTTCTCAGAGGCGGCCCAGATCGCCTGCGAGGCGAGCGCCCAGCAGCTCTGGCTGACCCACTTCAGCACCAAGCTCACCGACCCGGAGGCGCACATCGGCCACGCCAGGACAGTCTTTGCCAACACGATCGTCGGCCGCGATCACCTGACGACAACCCTTCGCTTCAGGGACCGGGTCTAGCTCCGAGCGCCAGGTTCCGAACGACGACTATCGACTTGGAACCTGGGACCTGGAGCCTCGAACTGTGGTCGGGCGGCAGTGGCCGCACTCCCCGCGCGCACGGCAGCAGCGCTCCACTAGCACCATGCCCGGTGCCCGCTCGACGCCCAGGATCGAGCGAAACACCTGCGCCTCATTGCCGTGCGACCAGAGTCGCCAGCCGGGCGGGATCGGCGCCCGGACCGGGAGCGGGGTCGGGCGACAGGTCACGTCGTACGCCACTCAGCAGCCTCCATCGTCGGACATCCCTTAACTGTCGAGGTGATCGACAGCTCAGGCGCCAATCGTCAGTGATCGATGTGCGCGCGTCGCGGTATCCCTCCGACCTGTCGGCCGGACTACGAGCCGCAGGCGCGCGGCGCGAGTTATATCACTTCGGCTGTTTGTATCGGGAGCGCACCAGGCCCAGGACCCGTTCGGGACTCAGCGGCAGCTGGCGGACCGGCGCGCCGACGGCGTCGGACACGGCGTTGGCCAGGGCGGCCGAGACGCCGACCGTGCCACCCTCGCCAGCCCCTTTGACGCCGAGCGGATTGAGTGGCGACGGGCACTCCTCGACGAGCAGCACGTCGAAGGGCGGGGTTTCGGCGCTGGTCGGGAGCAGGTAGTCCATGAAGGTAGAGCTGGCCAATTGGCCGTCCTGGTCGTAGACCAGCTCTTCGAGCACGGCGCCGCCAAACCCCTGCGCCGCGCCGCCCACCAGCTGGCCGTGGACCAGCATCGGGTTGATCGCCCGGCCGATGTCGTAAGCGATCAAGAAGCGCAGGACTTCGATCTGGCCAGTCTCACCATCCACCTCGACGGCTGCGATATGGACACCGTACGGGTAGGTCATCTGCTCGCTCACGAAATAGGCGCTCTCGGCCAGCAGAGGCGAGGACCCTGCCGGCAGCGGCTGGCCAGGCAGCGCCGCGCGGGCCGCTTCGGCGAACGTCAGGCCTCGCTCGGGCGCGCCGGCCACCCGGACCCGGCCGGCGGCGATCTCGAGGTCGCCAGCGGCTACCTCCAATCGATGCGATGCGAGGGCCAGCAGCTTCTCTCTCAGCCGCAGGGCGGCCTGGTCCGCGGCGTTACCAGCCATGACCGTCCCTCGGCTCGCGAAAGAGCCGCCACCGGGTGGCACGACAGCGGTATCGCCATGGACCACCGTGACCTCCTTTGGCTCGACTCCGAGACGCTCGGCGCAGATCTGGGCAAGGATCGTTTCCATTCCCTGGCCCAGACTGGTGATGCCCGTGTACAGGACGACTCGGCCGCTCAGGTCGATCTCGACTCGGGCCGTTTCGTACGGCCCCAGCCCGCTCTTCTCGACGAAGCAGCCGATCCCGATTCCAACCAGGCGGCCCTCAGCTCGAGCGGCGCGCCGGCGCTCGCGCCAGGCGGCGTAGTCGAACCGCTCCAGCGCCTGGTCCAAGAGTCGGCCGTAGTTCCCGCTATCGAAGATGACCGGCGTGTCCAGGACGCCGATCTGGAGGTCGTACGGCATCTCGGCTGGAGCGATGAAGTTTCGCCGACGGATCTCAGCCGGATCGATCTCGAGTCGTTCGGCCGCCAGGTCCAGCGCCCGCTCTCGGACAAAGGCGGCCTCGAAGCGACCCGGGCCTCGGTAGGTCCCAGTCGGAGTCTTGTTCGTCAGCACGCAAGCGGCCTCACACCAGTAGGCTGGGACCCGGTACGGTCCGGGCAAAAAGGCTGAGGTCAATTTGGGGACGGTCGCGCCGTGGGTCCTGACGTAGGCGCCGTGGTCGTTGGTGAATCGGTCCCGGAGTCCCAGGATCGTTCCGTCACTTCGAACCGCCAGCTCGACCTGGTGGACCTGCTGTCTGGAATGGTTGGTGGCCAGCATGTGCTCGAGCCGGTCCTCGACCCACGCGACCGGCCGCCCGATCCGCATCGCGAGCCACGGCACCAGGAAGTCTTCCGGGTAGAACTCGCCCCGCACGCCGAAGCCGCCGCCCACTTCTGGCTCGATGAAGTGAATCCCGTGCTCGGGCAATCCGAGCATGGTCGCGAGGACGCCGCGGTTGAAGTGGGGGACCTTGGTCGGCCCCCACATCGTGAGCACGCCTCGGCCGTCGTCATACTCGGCGACGAGCCCGCGCGTCTCGAGCGGGACACCCGTGTGGCGCTGGACTCGAAGCTGCTCGCGGACGATCAGGTCGGCCTGGGCGAAGGCCGCGTCGACCTCCCCGATCTCCACTGTCCAGCTCGCCACGACGTTGTCCTCCAGGCTGGCATGCAGGCGGGGGGCGTCACGCGCCGCCCCAGACTCGGCGTCCGTCACCACCCGCAGCGGCTCGTACTCGACCTGGACCAGCTCGCGTGCATCCTCCGCCCGATAGCGGTCCTCGGCCACGACCGCGGCCACAGGCTCGCCCACGTAGCGAACGATGTCGTTCGCGAGTGGGAACTGCAGACAGGCGACCATTGAAGGCAGCGGCGTAAGACGAACCGGGATCGGCTGCACAGTCGCTGGCAGGGCGGCGAAGGTGATCACGTCGAGTACACCCGGAGCCCGCCTGGCGGCGGTGACGTCCGTGCCCAGGATCCGGGCATGCGCATGCGGGCTTCGCAACACGACCATCTGTGCAGCACCCGCCAGCCGGATGTCGGCCACGTAGCGCCCGCGGCCATTGAGCAGACGCGGGTCCTCGTTGCGACGGATGCTGGCGCCGACGTACTCCATGGCCTGCTGGGCCGGATTATCTCACGAGGAGCCCTCACCCCCTGCCCCCTCTCCCAAGCGTGGGAGAGGGGGGTCCCGAGGTTGCGCGGCCAGCAGGCATAGATACCCCAGGCCATTCAGGTAGAACATGATCAGGTCGGGAATGGCGATGGCGATGTGGACACCGCGGTGATGAGCGTCAGGACGACGATGCCGACCGAGAGGAGACGTGCTGGCGGCATTCTTCCTGCCGGCTTCAGGGAGGACAGACGAGGTTCTGACACTCGGGACCGCGGTCGATGTACGCGTCATAGAACTTCCGGATCTGGTCTGGGTCGAAGTCGTCCAGCTCGAGGAGGCGGCCCCAGGCGGCGACGGCGAGCTTGTGGTCCATGTCGGCGTACTTGACCGCCAGCAGCCGCCCACCCAGACGGCCGTTGCGGCCCCTGGGGAGCGACGCGTACAGGTCCTTGATCTGAGCCACCAGGTCGGGACAGCCGCTCGGGCAGTTGTAGAGCAGGACGATCGCGCCGTGCTCGAGGTTGTGCACCCAGTTGCCCGCAGGGATGTCTTGCTCAAGAACACCATAGGTGGGAACCGGCGCGTCGTAGTGGGCGCCCGACGTGGGCGGACGCGTTCGATAACTGATCACGGTTCCGTCGGGGACGTGTTCCGCTTTTTCGACGGGCATCGCGCGACCGATTTGCGGCGCGGCCAGGCCGAACAGTGATGTGTTGATTGCGACCACGACGACGCCGGCCAGGAGCAGCGCGCCAATCACCATGAGAACCGTACGGCGGATCTTGGCCCGCCGCCGCGCCAGGGTGGCGCGGTGCTTCCGGTCCTCGCGCGCGGCTAGGCGCTTCTCGCGCTTGGTCTGGGCAGTGATTTGCGTCTCAGAGGTCATTCTCGATGGTCCTCGGGAGGGGTGGGCGTCGCGGGTACCGGGCCTGGCGAAACCCCGTCGGTTGAGCCAGCAGCGGGCGAGGCATCTGGGCTGACAACCAGGCGGCTCTGCACACTCGAAACCTGGGGCACGCTCGCAGCGACGTCCTGGGCACGCTGGACGAGCCCCTCGTCGGCCACCGTGCCCATCAGGAGCACGTCGCCGTTTCGCACGTCCACCCGGATACACACGGGAGCCAGTTTATCGTCAGCCGCGAGCGCGTCCGCGACAGCGCGCACTACCTCAGGGTCAGCCACGACGTCATTGCGCACCGCGCGAACCCCGTCGACCCGCCGCAGCAAGTACTCGGCGATCTCCTTCATCGCCAGGGTCCGCATCCGCCCGCTCAGTCGGACCCGACCATCCTCGACCTCGACGCCAAGCGCGGGCCGGGTGGCGCGAAGCGGCTCGTAATTCCAGAGGGTCTTCCTGATCGCCAGGAAGAGCGCCCGATCGGCCCCGGAAAGGCTGCGCGGAGAACCGATGACCTGCTCAGCCGTCACGGCAGTCCTCCCAGAGACGGGTGGCGGAGGTGACGATACAAGAATACCAGGAACACGCCGACGAGCAGGCCGACCAGGTGTCCCCACCAGGAAAACTGACTCGAGCTCGGTGCGAGCTGGGCGATCTCGAGTACGCCCCCCAGAGCGAGCGTGGCCAGCCACAGAACGAGCAGGCAGGCCGCCAGCAGGTCTGTGCCGCGAACGGCTGGGCCCGGTCCGCCGCGGCCACGTCCCAACCGAAGCGGTAGGTACGCGCCCAGCAAGCCGGCCACCGCTCCGCTTGCTCCGATCGCGGGCACGCCGGACGTGGGCGTCGCGACGACCTGGGCGAGCGCGGCCGCCAATCCGGCCAGAATGTACAGGGTCAGGAGCGGAACGGGTCCGAGCTGCGGCTCGATTGACCGACCGAAGAACCACAGGTAGACGAGGTTTCGGACCAGGTGAAGCCAGCCAGCGTGCAAGAACATGGCGCTGAGAGGTGTGATGAGCGCGCCAACTTGCCACAAGTCACCGCCAAAGACGGCTCTAACGGCGGTAGGCACCAGGCCCCAGCGCTCGACGAAAGATCCCAGCTGTCGGCCGAGCGACAGCTCGTACCAGAAGACGATGAGGTTAGCCGCGATCAGACCGACCGTCATGGGAACGGGGCCAGAAACAAGTGCGCTTCGCGGGGTCAGGGATCAGAGGCTCGTGATAGAAGACCGTGGCCCCCGGCCCCTCACCCCCTTGGCCAGCGCTCGAAGCTCCTCGAGCTCGCGCTCCATCTCCCGCATGCGCTCGGTCAAGCGCATGATCACCTCGACGCCTGCCAGGTTGACCCCCAGGTCCTCGATCAGGCGTTTGATGTGCTGGGCTCGCTCGATGTCGCGCGCCGAGTACAAGCGGATGTTGCCTTTGGAGCGGGAGGGGTTGATCAGCCCGGCCCGCTCGTAATAGCGAAGCGTCTGAGGATGGACGCCAAGCAAGCGGGCGGCGACGCTGATGACGAAGCAGGCCAGCTCATCATGAACTTCAGTGGTCCGATGCATGCCTCACCCTTACCTCCCGCGAAGCCCGGCCAGCTCTCGATACAGCTCCCGCTCGCGGTCGGAGAGCTTGGTCGGGACCATTACCTGGACCTCGGCGTACAGGTTGCCGCGCCCGGAGCCGCCCAGACGGGGCATGCCCTGTCCGGACAGCCGGAAGCGCTGCCCGTTCTGCGTTTCCGGCGAAAGCTTGAGCGCCAGGTTGGTCCCTTTCGGAGTCGGCACGGGGATCTCGCCGCCAAGCACGGCCGTGTACAGCGGAACCTCTACCCTGACGATCAGATCGTCGCCCTCGCGCGTGAAGCGGGGATGAGACCGAACCGAGATGACCAGGAAGAGATCGCCTGGTGGCCCACCGCCTCGGCCAACGCCACCCTTACCCGCGACGCGGACCCGCGAGCCGTCGGTTACGCCCGGCGGGATCTTGACCTCGATCGTTTGCAGCTTACCGTCAGGATCCTGGATCTGGATCGTGCGGGACGTGCCAGCAAAGGCCTCCTCGAGCGTGATCTCGATCGGATGCTCGTAGTCCTCGCCGGCTACGACGGCGCTTGAGCGGCGACCGAAGCCGGATCCACGCGCGCCCCCAAACAGCGAATCGAAGAGCCCGCCCAGGACATCGTCGTCAACCGGGATGCCGCCGGCTGGGCCACCCGTGCTGGACCAGCGAAAGCCGGTCGGCCCGCGCCGGAAGCCGGCCCCAGCGCCAGCCTTCTCCGCCTGCTCGATCTTCTCCCAGTCGTGGCCCCAGCGGTCGTACTTTTTGCGCTTGTCTGGATCGGACAAGACCCCATAGGCCACGCCGATCTCCTTGAACCGGGTCTCGGCCTGTTTGTCGTTGGGGTTCAGGTCCGGGTGGTACTTGCGGGCGAGCTTGCGGTAAGCCTGCCGAATCTCCTTTTCAGAGGCTGATCTAGAGACGCCAAGAACCTCGTAGTAGTCGCGCCTGGCCACTCACAATCACCTCTGAGCTTACTAACGACATTGTAGGAATGTGATAACGACGTTGTCAATTAGTAGGCCCGTCGGCTGCACCCTTGTGGCGAGATTTGCCGCCGCCGGGCGATCCGCTCAGCTGGATGAGCCTCGCCGCCCGCCGAATGAGGGCTTCGAGACTGTAGCGACCAGGACCCAGGAGGACCAACGCGAGGATGATGGCTAGGATCAGCGGGTTCAGCTCCACTCCGCCGCCGGAGATGAAGCCGAGGTTGATCGCGCGAAAGAGGATGGCGACGACCATGTCGACCGCAAGCACCAGTGCGGAGAGCGGAACCAACACACCGAGCACCATCATCAGGCCGCCGGCGAGCCTCCTTCGGGCCGTGT
>DASPXK010000066.1:0-3822 GCA_035637315.1 Chloroflexota bacterium | reverse complement strand
GGGGTGGTCCTCCAAGGACCTTGCCGTCGGGCCCGAAAACGCCATCGTGGCAAGGGCAGAAGAACTGCCCCCTGCGCGGTCCCTCCGTCTTCCAGCTGTAGGCGCAGCCGAGGTGCGTGCAGCGACCATTGAAGACGGTCGCTTCCAACTCGGCCGTACGTACCACCCAGACGGACCGGCTCTCCAGTGTCGTCACCCAGCCATCTGTTCGGGACGACGCGAACTGCGCAAGTTTGGGCTGCCCGAGCGGGAAGTCGGCCAGCTTACCCAACCGCACTGTGGTTTCCGGCCGCCGACCGAACGCCGACCCCGCAAGGGCGCCAACAACGGGGACCCCGACCGCGGCAGTGACGAAAGCGGAGATCCCGCCGATCAGCCAGCCAAGCAGCCGCCTACGGCGGGAGAGCGCATGGTCGTCCGGTCCGGGCTCAGACGAATCAGTCACGCAAAGAGCCCGGTCGTCATCCTATGGTTTCCACTCGACGTTGGAGAACGGAGCGGGGCTGGTCGGGCGGCCGATCTTGATCCACCGAAAGTCCTTACCAGCGGCGTCCTTCTGGTCCGCGTGACATTGGTTGCAGCCGGTGACGGCCCGATCGTAGGCGCTCATGAAGGCGTTCTTGTCCTTCGCGTCGATCGCAGCCATGAGGGGCTCAAGGTTGTCCTTTTCGAATTTCTTCAGTGCATCAGCCCGAGCGGGGCGGGTGGTCTCAGCGACCTCCTGGATTTCGGTCATCTCCTTTACCTGGTACTTGGCCATGTCCCAGTTGCCTGCGTCGCCAGCCCACCAGACGTTGCCAAACCGGATTCCGTACTCGATCATGACCGTGCCGAGGCCCGGCTGGATGCCCCAGAGTGCCAGGTTGCTGTCCACCGTGTTGAACTTGGTCGTCGTCTGGCTATTGGCGACAAAGACGGCAATCGCTGCCGCCACGATCGCCACGACGATGGGCCAGCCGATCAGAAACCAGGGTCGCTGCATAACTGTGCCTCCATGACGGGCTCGCGCCCATTCTTGCAAAAGTGTGGGGTGAACGCAAGTCGGTGGGGCCGTTTCACACGTTGCCGATTCCAAGTCTAGTCGAGTCGCCGAGTCGCCTCGGAGGGCCAAACATCCCGAATGGGTCGGGACATCTGCCATGTCCCGGTCGAGGTAGAGTGAGGCCAAGCGGTGTGCCAAGGTCGCGCGCGAGCGGGGGGCCGGAGTGTGAGCGCTGTACATGAATCTACCCAAGCCAGGTGGCTTGGGTAGGTTTGGCCCTGGTCTCCCGCAGCAGCTGCCACTGCCTGGGGCTAATCCACGACTACGAACGTCCCTTGCATCCCTGCCTCCCGGTGACCGGGCACGTCACAGTAGAAGACATAGGTACCGGGCTGCGTCGGCACGAAGGTCACCTGCGCGCTGTGACCGACAGCGTAGTCGACATCTAGCACGGCATCCTCGCTGTTCTCCTGTTGCTCATCCAGCGGGTTGTCCGCCTGCTGGTACGTCAGGTCGGCGATGGGGATATCGGACTTGAGGTCGTGACCGATTGCGCCCTCGTTCACGATGGTCAGCTGCACCGGCTGGCCAACCGTCAGGGTGCCCATACTGGGCGTGAAGCTGAATTCGGTACCCTGTTCAGGACCCTTCAGGGTGACCAGCTGAGGGCTATCCGCCCGCGAGTCGGACAGCGGGACCAGGAGACCGAGCAGTACCGCTGCGAGAACGGGGCCGACGGCGCGGCGGAGCGTGCGGCAGATTAGGCTAGGCATGGTGCACCTCCTTACGTTTCCCTCCAGGACCTCACCGCCATTGTCGAGCGTGTCCGAGAAGAGCGCCAGGGACGAAGGTCATCAGAAGGCGCTGTCCTTTGTACCACCGGCCGGCGCGCCTCGCGGCACCACGCCGCGCCGCTGTGCACGCGTGGCCGGTTGGCGTCGCTCGACTGACGTCATCCAACGCCATTGAGGGCAAACATCCCGCCGAAGTCGGGACATTTGCCCGAGCCCGGCCGCGGAGTCGGTAACGCACACTCAAACCCAGAGGAGCGCTTCCGGGCCAGTGGGTCGGAAGCGCGGGACGAGCTGCGTCATCGACACTGGACGAGGAAGGAGCAAGGCGCCATGTTCACGACCATCCTGGTCCCCCTCGACGGGTCGGCCCTCGCTGAGCGCGCCCTGCCCCACGCCATGGCGCTCGCGCGGTCGGCTCGGGCGAAGCTAATCCTGTTCCACGCCTCGCCAACCCGTGGACTGCCAGACGATCTCGGGCCCAATCGGGTGGCGCTGTCCGATCTGGTGGATTTGGCTGACGAGTTGAGGGCGAGTGGGATTGAGGTGGAGTGCCCCGTCTCACGCGTGTACCACGACGACGTGCCGCACGGAATATGTGAGGCCGCCGAGGTGATGGGCGCGGACCTCATCGTCATGTCCACCCACGGGTACGGCGGCCTGGGGCGCTGGCTCCATGGGAGCGTAGCGGACGCGGTCCTGCGGCAGGCCAGCGTGCCAGTCATGCTGGTCCCGGCGACCTGCGAGCAAGGCTGGTCGGACGACCACGCCGCCCGCATCGTGGTGCCACTGGACGGCTCTCGGTTCGCCGAAGAGGCGCTCGGCCCGGCCCACCCGCTAGCCGAGGCGCTGGTGGCCGAGCTGGTCCTGGTGCGAGCCGTCAAGCCAGTCAACTATTCCGACCGCGACGGCGGTCCATATCTCGAGCGCCGAGTCCAGGCTGAGGTATGCGAGGCGCGGCAGTACCTCGAGGGCCTCGCGGCCAAGCTTCGAGCGTCCGGACGAGGGGTCGAAGTGCACGTCGAGCTCAGCCCTCCAGCCTTGACGATTGCCAACGTCGCGCGCGATCGGGGCGCCGGCCTGATCGCGATGGCCACCCACGGCCGCGGCGGCCTGGCGCGCCTGGCCCTGGGGAGCGTCGCCGCCGCGACGCTCCAACTGACCAGCGTGCCCCTCCTGCTCGTGCGGCCGGCGGCGGTGCGCCGACACCTGCCCGACACAGCCAGAGTGCCGTGCCGGCCAGCAGCGAAGGAGAAACCGGCTGGCCCGAGGGTGACGGTCGGCTAAAGCGTGCGTGACCTGGTGGTGCTCGAGCGCGGTCTCAGGGACTGCTGATCTATACCTCCGGGGCGTGACCGCCGACAGGCCGGGCTCCTGATCGGAGCTGCTGGCCAGGCTCGAACGGGCGGAGCCGTACCCCTCCGGGCCGACGACGGGGCAACCGTGACGGAGCCGGCTTCGCTGTCGTCTGCCCGGCGTTAGCGGGCCGCCAGGGCTGGCGACGGCCGAACCAGCCAGGCCCGTGGGTGCTAGTTCTTGTCCGCTCCCGACGACTCGAGCCGCTTGAGTACGAAACGCAGGATGCGCTCGTGTTTCTCGCTATCGATGGCCATCGTCTCCAGCAACAGGGTCTCCAACCCGCCGGCCAGACGCTTCTCCCGTCGGGCGAGCTGTCGCAGCTCGCGAGCGCCGGCGTGCTCCTCGCGAATGAGCGCTCGGGTCGCCTCGATCGCCTGGCGGGTTGCCGGTTCGGGCTGGGCGGTCAGGCTAGGCAACGCCTGGGCCGGGTGCCACCAGTGGACGGCGCCGGCCAGGCTCGTGGCGATCCGCTCGAGCAAGTGGTGGTGGCGCTCCTCATCCCCAAGCACCAGCTCCGCGAGGAGCTTCACCACCGGGTCCGTAGTATTTTCGGCGAGGCGCCGGTATTCCTCGAGTGAACCCGCCTCGGCCGAGACGTGCGACTCGATCGTGTCGAGCAGCCGTTCGGCGGGCGAGCGATCCGGGGGATCGCGGAATTCCTCGATCCTCGGGACGGTGCCGCCCCACATC
>DASPXK010000065.1:0-3988 GCA_035637315.1 Chloroflexota bacterium | reverse complement strand
AGGGCCATCCTCTCCTGGCTCCTGGCTCCTGGCTCCCTGGAGGACGCTTGGCCCGCGACTTGCGCGGTTTCATCGACGAGGTGCGCGAGCAGCACCCTGAGGACATGGCGGACGTCTGGCCGACCGTGAACCCGGCCAACTTCGAGGCTACAGCCATCCTGCAACACCTCGACCTGGACAAGCGCTACCCACTGACCTACTTCCACAAGCCGCTGGACCTGAACAGCAACCAGTCGCGCTTCGGACTAGTGTCCAACGTGTTCGGGACGCGGGAGCGTTGCGCCGACGCGCTGGGCGTCCCGCGAGAGCAGGCTGGGATGCCGCTGAGCCTGGAGTTCGCACGCCTCGAGCGCGAGCAGGTCGCTTCCGAGCTGGTCGCTCCGACGCAGGCGCCGGTCAAGGAAGTCGTGCTCGACCAGGAGCAGGCCGATGTCCGCATCCTGCCAATCGTCAGGCACTATGAGATGGACCTGGGCCCATGCTTGACCATGGGCCAGGTGATGCGGGCTCGCGACGGCACGTTCTACGACGTCTCGTTCGCCAAGACGTTCTATCGCGAGCCGCGGCGGTTCACTTGCAGCATCCACACGCCTCACCTCGAGCGAATCCTGGCTGAGTACGAGCGACACGACGAGCCGGCCCCGATCGTGAACATCCTCGGCCACCATCCGGCCTTCTATCTGGGCACCCTGGCGCTCGCACCGTACGCCAATGACGACTACGCGACTATTGGCGGCTTCCTGCGCGAACCGCTGCGGCTGGTGGCGTCGGAGACCTGGGGCGAGGAGTTCCTGGTGCCGGCCGATGCCGAGATCCTGATCGAGGGCGAGATACCGCCCGGCGAGCGCGACATCGCCGATCCGTTCGGCGAGGTGACGCGCCACTACCAGGCGCAGTGCCTGCGGCCGGTCTTCAACGTCAAGGCGATCACTCACCGCCGCGACGCGATCATGCAGGACGTCTTCTCCGGCCACCAGGGCCACTGGAACCTGGGCGGGATCCCGAAGGAGGGGAGCATCTTCAACGCGCTCCAGCGGCGCTTTGGGATCATCCGCGCCGTCCACCTGCCGTACTCCGCCTGCGCGCGGTTGGCCTGCTACATCTCGATCAACAAGAGTCACGAGGGCCAGGCCAAGGAGGTTGCGCTGGCGGCGCTGAACGAGTCGTGGACGCTTCAGACGGCCATCGTGGTGGACCAGGACATCGACCCCTTCAACGAGCAGGACGTGCTCTGGGCGATCCACACCAACGTTCAGCCCGAGCGTGACGTGGACTTCATCAAGAACGTCGGCAGCTCGGTGTTCACCACCGCCTGGCGGCACAACAAGCTGCTGATCGACGCCACGCGTCCGCTGGACGTGGCCTTTCCAGAGATGTTCCGTGTGCCGCCGGAGGCGATGGAGCGGATCAGACTCGACGAGTGGCTGGGCCAGCCCGGAAGCTGAGATGGAACGGATCTTCTGGGTCCGCTGTCCGGAGTGCGATCGTCGATTTTACGCCGACTATCTTCTCCGAGAGCGGGACGTTCCGCTCGTCTGCCCATTCTGCCAGCAGAGCTTCCGGCCGTCGGAGAGCCCAGAGGTCGACGAGCGCTGGTTCGCGTAGCCAGGCCAACGCCTGGCCGAGACCGACGTCCTGGGTGGGGGACAGACAGCGCGATGGTCGTGAGCGGTGGAGAGTCCGAGAGCCAGGCTGGTCCAGGCTGGGGCTTTCAATCTGGCGCGAAGATCACCATCGAGCGGCTGGGCAAGGTCTTTGATTCGCGCAACGGGCGCGTTGAAGCTCTTCGAGACGTCAGCCTGGTTATCCCGAACGGACAGTTTTGCTGCGTCGTCGGACCGTCCGGGTGTGGCAAGACGACCCTGCTGCGGATCCTGGCCGGTCTGGACGAGCACACCAGCGGGCGGCTCGAGCTGGCCCACCATGACCAGGCCAAGCCGCTCAACTCGATGGTCTTCCAGGAACAGTCGATCTTCCCCTGGATGACCGTCGACGACAACGTGGCCTACGGCCTGAAGATGAGGGGCGTCGCTGGCAAGCAGTGTCGCGAGGTGGTCGACTACTACGTCGAAAAGGTGGGCCTGACCGCCTTCAGGCGGGCCTACCCGCACCAGTTGTCCGGGGGCATGAAGCAGCGCGTGTCGGTGGCCCGCGCTTTCGCAAACGACCCCGAGATCCTGCTCATGGACGAGCCTTTTGCGGCCCTGGACGAGCAGAACAAGGCCCTCCTTCAAGAAGAGCTGTTGAAGATCTGGGAGGAGTCGAAGAAGACCGTCGTTTTCATTACCCACTCGATCGACGAAGCGGTGATTCTGGGCGATCGCGTCCTGGTCATGACCGCTCATCCCGGCACGATGAAGGCCGACATGGAGGTCAAGTTCCCGCGCCCTCGCCACGTGTACGAGTTGAAGGCCTCACCCGCCTTCGGCGAACTGGTCTACAATGTTTGGAGCCAGCTTCGCGACGAGGTGCTGCGCGCGAAGCAGGAGGAGCAGGTCCAAGGGGGCGCCCCATGAGTCAGGGGTCCATCACGATCGAGCAGGCCGCCACCATCCCACGCGTCCACGTCAGGTCGGGCGTAGGCGAGAACGGCCGCGCGAGGGTCTCGCGCGACACGGCGGAAAAAGTCATTGCGCTCCTGGCCCCAGTGCTGCTGCTGGCGTTGTGGGAGCTGCTGGTGAGGGTCAGGCTGCTCGACGCGCGCTTCTTCCCGGCCCCGCTCTCGATCCCCGGCACCTTTTACAACCTGGCCTTCGTCGTCCCGTGGCAGGGCGCCCTGCCAAACCACGTGCTGACCAGCCTCTCGCGAGCGGCGGTCGGGTTCGCCATCGGCGCGATCCCGGCGATCTGCATCGGCATCGTCATGGGGTTGATCCCGCTGGTGCGGGCGGCCCTCCAGCCGATTATCGGCGCGCTTTTCCCGATCCCCAAGGTAGCCATCCTGCCGCTCCTGATGTTGATCTTCGGGCTCGGCGAGCAATCCAAGTGGGCAATCATCGCGATCGGCGTGTTCTTTCAGGTGCTGATCGCTACGGCGGCCGGGGTCGCCAACATCGAAAGGATTTATCTGGACGTTGGGCGCAATTACGGGGCCAGTCGACTCGCGACCTACCGAACCATCGCCTTGCCCGGCGCGCTACCGATGATCTTCGCGGGCATTCGCCTTGGCTGGGGTGTGGCGCTGTTGCTGCTGGTGACGGCCGAGATGGTGTCGGCCAAGTCAGGCCTCGGCTACCTGATCTGGCAGTCGTGGCAGACGTTCTCGGTCGAGGAGATGTACGTCGGCTTGGTCACCGTCGCCGGGATCGGCATCGTCTCCTTCTGGCTCCTGGATGCCCTCGAGAGCTGGCTGCTCCCCTGGAAGGCAAGGAGCTAACGAGGCCCTAACCCCTCTCCCCAACCCCGGTACACATACTTGTAGCTGAGGTGGTACGAGACCGCGCCAGCCACGCCGATCGAGTTTGACAGACAGCGAGCGGCGAGCGATAGTAGCGGCGGCTGTCACGCTCGTTCCGTGCCCTCGAGGGACCGACTATGAACCGCCCCCAGACCCGCCGCCAGTTCGTGCAGGGCGTGGGCGTGGCGGGGCTGGGGCTGCTGGCGAGCTGTGGGCCGCTGCCGTGGGAGGCGCAGCCGCCGAAAATCCCGCGGATGGGTTACCTGACGCTCGGCCCCCGTGAGGTGGTGGCTCCCAACCTCGGCGGGCTTCTCGATGGGCTCCGCCAGTTTGGTTACATCGAAGGGCAGAACATCATCATCGAGTACCGGTTCGCCGAGCGGGATGATCGGTTCCCCGATCTCGCGGCAGAACTGGTCAATCTGCCGGTTGACATCATTTTGACCGGCAATATACCAGCGACTCGTGCCGCGAAGCAGGTGACGAGCACTATCCCCATCGTCATGGGGGTCAGTGCGGATCCAGTCGCGGCTGGCCTGGTGTCCAGTCTGGCTCGGCCGGGCGGGAACGTGACCGGGATGAGCCTCCAGA
>DASPXK010000064.1:0-4254 GCA_035637315.1 Chloroflexota bacterium | reverse complement strand
GCCGCTCGTGCTGGTGCTCACTCCACTGACGGCGGTGCCCCCATCGCCGGACGCGTTCCCGCTCACGCCCGTCCCGTTGATCGCGCTGTTCGTACCCGTCACGCCTGCCGTCACGGCGGACGAGCTGTCGCCGCTGATCGGCGCCGCGACGGCCGTGCCACCCTCGCGCTGCTGGAGGGCCGCCGCGCCCAGCGTAGCGGCCGCGAGGCCCAGCAGGCCCCGCCGCAGCCGCCGCTGGCGCCACGCCCTCGTCAAGCCCACACCAGCCTGCTCCCATGCTGCCATCGTCCCACACTCCTTTCCGGTTCCTCGGCGGTCCGCCGGCCGCGCGTCCTCAGTCAGGAGCCGCGCCGGATCACTGTCGCCAGCGTAACCCGGGGCGGCGAGGCTGTCAATTCGTCGCGTCCGCCACGAGACGATTGTCGCGCCAGGATGCGTCCGTTTGTGCCGGAGGGTAAGGAGCGGTAGGCTCGCCTCGTTGACCAACACGAAGCTCGACGTTAGCCTGCACGACGATCCTGGCGAGAGGAGCGCCCTCACCCCCTGGCCCCCTGTCCCAAGCCTGGGAGAGGGGGAACGCCTCACCCTGCCCCTCTCCCAGAGGGCCAGAGGGAGGCGGGAGCGGCTGATCTCGCTCAGATACCGGGGTGACGCCCTCACCCCCTGTCCCCCTCTCCCAAGCCTGGGAGAGGGGGAACGCCCCCCTCACCCTGCCACTCTCCCCAGAGGGAGGGAGGGGGAAGTGGCTTGACACTTGCCGGGCGGCGTGCCTAGACTGCCGCGACGCCGATGCCGTGGGTCGCTTTGTTGTGTTCGAAAACCGCGTCTAGAGTGGCCAGGGCCCTGAGCCAGAGCGCGCGCGCTCGGGCCTGGAGGGCTGGATGGCCGTAGAGTCTGAGCAGCGCGTCCAGCGGGTCGCGGCCGGGGTTAGCGTGGGCTTTGCGCCCCACCGGCGGATCGGCACAGGCTGGGCCGTGCCGTACGTCCTGGTCTCGCCCGCCATCGTCTACATGACGGCGCTGGTGGGCTACCCATTCCTCCTGGCGATCTATTTCAGCCTGAGCAATGCCTCAGTTCAACAGACGGTCAGCGGGTTCGTCGGCCTGGACAACTTCGGGCGGGTGGTGGGCGACTCGCTCTTCCAGCGCGCGCTGCTGAACTCGTTCATCTTCACCTTCGGCTCGGGCATCTTCAAGGGGGTCCTCGGGGTTACCCTGGCCTTCCTGATGCTTCGCCCGTTCCCGGCCCGCAAGGTGATTCGTGGCCTCCTCATGCTGCCGTGGACACTGCCGATCTCGCTGAGCGTGCTGGGTTGGCAGTGGATGTTCGACCCGCAGTTCAGCGTCATCAACTGGATCGCCGGCCACCTCGGCTTGATCCAGCAGCCATATCCGAACTGGCTGGGCGA
Organism: Chloroflexota bacterium; assembly: GCA_035637315.1. GTDB lineage: Bacteria > Chloroflexota > UBA6077 > UBA6077 > JACCZL01 > DASPXK01. Next base: position 2,846 of record DASPXK010000064.1, on the reverse strand, counting down.
GCCGCTGTACGCGATGATCGCCGTCATGACCGTCAACATCTGGCGCGGCTTTCCGTTCACCGCGATCATCGTCCTGGCGGGCCTGACCTCGATCCCCTCCGAGATCATCGACTCGGCCAAAGTCGACGGGGCCGGCTTCTTCAAGCGCTGGAACATGATCATCGTGCCGATGATCATGCCGATCCTGTTCGTCGGGCTGCTGTTCGACATGGTCTTCACGTTCACCGACCTGAGTGTGGTGTACTTGCTGACCAAGGGCGGTCCGCCCGATGGACCGACCGACATCCTGCCGACCCTCGCCTTCCGGGTCGGCATCCTGGGCGGTGACCTCAGTCGCGGCTCCGCGATCGCGCTTTTCATGTTCCCACTCCTGTTCCTGGCCGTGATCTTTATGCTGCGCTACCTGAAGCGGCGCGATGTCTAGGGGGACGAGGTGAGCGGCTCGAGGCGCAAGCTGTTGGAACGTGGGCTGTCTTACCTGGCGCTCGGGTTCTACATCCTGATCGCCGTCTTCCCGATCTACTGGATGGCGCTCACGGCCCTCAAAGACGATTACGACCTGGTCGACGTGACCGTGGTGCCCTTCTGGTGGCACCGTCCGCTGACCCTCTCCCACTTCACCTATCTCTTTACCAACACGCGCTTCGCGGTGTGGCTGGGGAACACGTTCATGATCTCCAGCTGCGTCGTGCTCGTCACCCTGGCGATCTGCATCCCGGCCGCGTACGCGTTCGCGCGGATGCGCTTCTTCGGCTCCGAGAACCTGAGTATCGGGATCTTCCTCACCTACATCGTGCCGCCGACGATCCTGTTCCTGCCGCTGGCCCAGGTCGTCGCGGGCTGGGGGCTGTACAACTCACGCTGGGGCCTGGTGCTGGTCTACCCGACGTTCACGATCCCGTTCTGCATGTGGCTGTTGACTGGCTTCTTCCGGACCGTGCCGATGGAGATCGAGGAGGCTGCCCTGGTGGACGGGTGTACCCGGCTTCAGGCCGTCCTGCGGGTCGTGCTGCCGCTGAGCGTGGCCGGTATCTTGACCGTGGCGATCTTCGCATTCACCCTGGGCATGCAGGAGTTCGTCTACGCGTTGACCTTCGTCTCCACCTCGTTCGAGAAGCCGGTCACGCTGGGCGTTGTGACCGAGCTGATTCGGGGCGACGTGTACTTCTGGGGTTCGCTCATGGCCGGCGCGCTGCTGGCGGGCGTGCCGGTTGCGATCCTCTATAACTTCTTCCTCGACTACTTCGTCGAGGGCATCACGCAGGGAGCGATCAAGTAGGGCTGATGCCGGGTGGCGGAGGCCGTTCGGACCACAAGGGGAGGTGTTGGAATGGAGCCATCGAATGCGGAGTTCGATCCAGCCGGCCAGGCCGGGAGGCTCGAATCGCGAGTGGTCGAGGCGATAACGCGTCGGCAGCTCTTGCGGGCCGGCGGCCTTGGGCTGGCCGGAGTCGCGGTCGCGTCGCTGCTGGCGGCGTGCGGCGGTGGCGCCGCGCCGGCCGCGAAGCCGACCGAGGCGCCGAAGCCGGCCGAGGCCAAGCCGGCCGAAGCCGCCAAGCCGGCCGCGCCGGTGGCCGCCCAGCCAACGGCCGGGCCGGCCGCCGCCAAGGGTCTGGGCGACACGCTCAACATCGTCCAGTGGAGCCACTTCGTCCCAGCCTACGACACCTGGTTCGACAAGTACGCCGAGGACTGGGGCAACAAGAACAAGGTCAAGGTGACCGTCGACCACGTGCCTAATCTCGAGATGCCGGCCCGCCTGGCGGCCGAGGCGTCGGCCAAGGCCGGGCACGACATCATGGAGTTCCAGACCCAGGTCCAGACCTACCGCTACGAGAAGCTGCTGGTCGACGTCGGCGACATCGCCGACTACGGCGCCAAGAAGTGGGGCCCGCCGGTCAAGCTGGCCAAGGACATGTGCCAGATCAACGGCGTCTGGCGGGCGGTCCCAGACCACTACATCGTCATCGCGCCGCTGGTGCGCGACGACCTGATGCAGCAGATCGGCAATCCCAAGCTCGAGACCTGGGACGACATCAGGCTGGCGTGTGGGAAGCTGAAGCCGCAGAACAACGCGGCCGGGCTGCCGATCTCGAACTGCAACGACGCCAACCACAACTGGCGCGCGATCATGTGGTCGTTCGGCGCCAGCGAGACGGACGCCGAAGGCAAGAACGTCACCGTCAACACCAAGGAGTTCAGGGAGTTCCTGAAGTTCGCGAAGGCGTTCTACGACGAGGGCATCACGCCCGAAGTGTTCGCCTGGGACGACGCCTCGGACAATCGCTGGCTCGGCTCGGGCCAGGGCAGCTTCATCCACGACGCGATCAGCTCGCTGCGGAGCATCGAGCAGCCCAACAAGGAGTTGTTCGATAAGATCAGCATCCATTTGCCGTTGAAGGGCCCGGCCGGCCAGATCACGATGAACGATTTCAACCTGTACGGGATCTGGGACTTCGCCAAGAACAAGGAGGCTGCCAAGCAGTTCTTGATGGACTACTACGACAACCTCAAGGAGGCGATCGTCGCGTCGACCGGCTACAACATGCCGGTCTTCGAGAACCTGTTCCAGAAGCCAATGCCGGTCATCGGCGAGTCGAAGAAGCTCGAGCCGCTGCAGGAGTACAAGGGCGACATGCTCAAGTACTTCGGCTACCCTGGGCCGCCGAACGCTGCGGCCCAGGAGGTCAATGCGGCCTTCCACATCCCGCAGCTGGTCGGCATCTACGTGCGCGGCAAGACCGACATCGAGGACGTGATCAAGGAGGCCGAGAGCCGCCTCAAGCCGATCTACGACAAGTACAAAACGTAGTAGGCAGTAGCCCAGGGGAAACGGGAGCAGACAC
>DASPXK010000063.1:0-21627 GCA_035637315.1 Chloroflexota bacterium | reverse complement strand
GCCCAGTGCCCACTGCCTACTCGTGCTATAGTCCCGCGCCGATGGCCGAACGCGTCCAGAGCGGCATCTCGGCCCCGCCGGAGGCGGGCCGGGCTCGCGTGATGGCCCCCGAGGAGGAAGCTCCCGCGTCGGTGCTTTCAGTCGTGATCCCGGCCCTCAACGAGGAGCGGGGCATCGACGCGATCCTTCAGCGCGTCCTCGCGCAGCGAGACGAGCTCGAGCGGGCCGGCGTCGGCCAGGTCGAGGTCATCGTGGTCGACGATGGCTCCAGGGACGCCACGGCGGAGCGGGTCAGCGCGCATCCCGACGTGCGGCTGATTCGCCACCCTGGCAACCAGGGCTACGGGGCGGCGCTGAAGACCGGCTTCGGGGCCGCCAGTGGCGACCTGCTGGCTTTCCTGGACGCCGACGGGACCTATCCACCGGAGTCCTTGCCCCAGCTCTGCCGAGCTCAGCGCGACCACGCCGCGGACCTCGTGATCGGCTCGCGTATGCTGGGCCGCGACAGCGAGATGCCCTTCGTGCGGCGGGTCGGCAACACGATCTTCGCCGCGCTTTTGAGTGTGATCGGCTCGCGGCGTATCTCGGACAGCGCCAGCGGCATGCGGGTCTTTCGGCGTGAGGCGCTGCCGCTGCTGTACCCGCTTCCGAACGGCCTCGACTTCACCCCCGCGATGAGTACTCGGGCGGTCTACGAAGGCCTCCGGATGCTGGAAGTGCCGATCCCGTACAAGGAGCGGATCGGCGCTTCAAAGCTCAATCCGCTCAAGGACGGCGTTCGCTTCCTGCGCTCGATCCTCTGGACAGCGCTGCTGTACGACCCGCAGCGCTTCTTCGGGACTCTCGGGATCGGCATGCTGGCCGGCGCCCTGCTGCTTGGGCTCGGGCCGACGTTCTACTACCTCGAGCACCGCAGCCTCCTGGAGGACACGATCTATCGCCTGTTCGCGGTCCTGATCCTCAGCGTGGCGGGTGTCAACGTCCTGGCCTTCGGGCTGACCTGCCAGGCCATCCTGGCGCTGCTGCCCGCCCGACGGCGCCCCCCGCCCGGGCTGCCCCGCGCCTGGCGCGGCAGGCTGGCAAGCCTCGGGTTGCTGATGGTGCTAGCCGGCGGCGGCCTGATGGTCCCGGCCGCGTTCGAATGGCTCCGCACTCGCCAGATCACGTCCCACTGGTCGTACTTCGCGGCCGGCGGCACACTCGTGCTGACCGGTCTGGAGTTGGCGACCTGGCTGGTCTTGTTGATGATCCTCCAGGAGCTAACCACCCGCGACGCCCGCGCCCGCCGCGACCTGGGGGAGTAGGTCGCCTTACACGCCAACCACGACCGGGGCGGTCAGGTTGCGCAGCGCCTTGATCATGCTCATGGCGGTTAGGCGGCCCGTCTTCGGGTTGTCGGACGGGATGTTCTGAAGCAAGACCCGCAGCTCGCCGAAGGCGCCCCGAGCCTCGACCTCGTGGGTGTTGCGGACCACGCTCGGGTCGGCCACGACCCTGACGATGGTCCGATCCAGGCCGAGCCCGGCCAGGCTCACAGCCGCCGCTACGTTGACGTTCTCTGGGAAGCGGATCACGGCCTCGCGGGCCGGGCCGCTGTACAGCTCGCGCGGCTGGCCAGAGCGTTCGACCTCCGCTGCCTCGTCCGGCGGGAGCAGGCCTCGCGGCGGCTTGCGGATGGAATGGGTCACCGCATCCAGCCCCCCGATCGCGGCTGACGAGATCGCGTCCAGCCCGGCGATGGCGCCCGTCGCCAGCAGCAGCCGCCCGCCGAAGTCATGCGCCGCTCGCTCCAGGCGCAGCTGCAGCGCCGCGTCGGCCAGCGCGCCAACGCTGATCAACAGCAGGCCCTTGCCCTGGCGAAGCACGTCCTCGCCGTAAGCCTTGACCGCGTCGTGCCCGGCCGCCTCGACCACCAGGTCCATGCCAGTCGCCAGGAAGTCGGCCGCGTCGCTGGTGACGAGACACCCCAGCCTGGCCCGAGTGTCGGCGTCCAGCTTGTGGGGACTGCGGACGAGGACGGCCGCCAGCTCACACCGGCCGGCCTGGCCCTCGAGGATCGCCTCGGCCAGGTTCCGCCCGATGCTTCCGAACCCGATCAGGCCAAGCCGAAGCGAGGAACGAGGAATGAGGAATGAGGAATGAGTCATCGGCTCATGACTCCAGCCAGACCCCGCCCAGGCGGACCGCCCCGTCCGCGAGCGCCTTGTAGCCCTTGAGCTTGCTGCTCCAGGCTCGGATCCACGGCTCGTGGTACAGGAAGACGACCGGCGCGTCCTCGACGATCAAGCGCTGGGCAGCCTGAAAGGCGCGGATCCGCTCCTCGCGAACCGAGCTGGTCCGCGCGATCTCGAGCTGTCGATCGACCTCCGGGTTGGAGTACGCGCCGAAGTTGTTGGCGCCCCCGGTCACGAAGTGCGAGTACATGTTCCCGATCGGGTCGGCTCGGCCGCTCCAGGTCGCCAGGCGCGACACGTACTCCAGGCTCGGCCGCCGCGCCCCGTAGGGACCGGGCTCGAGGATCAGGATCTCCATCTCCATCCCCACCTGGCGCAGCTGCTCCTGCACCAGCTGCGAGATCTGGACCCGCTGGGTAGCGTTGTTGACGTCGAAGGTGAACTTGAAGCCACTCGACTGGCCGCCCTCGACCAGCTTCTGTTTGGCTAGCTCGGGGTTAGCGGGCGGGCCCCAGCCCCGCAGCTCTTTGTCATACGCCCAGCTGTTGGGCGGGATCGGCCCCTGGGCGATCGCGCCGCTGCCCAGGAAGACGACCCGGTCGATGGCGCTGCGATTGACCGCCGCCGCGAACGCCTGGCGGAGCGGCTTGTTGTCGAAGGGCGGCTTGCCGTGGTTCAGCTCGATCCGCAGGTAGCCCAGCCCAGGCACCATCGAGACCTCGAAGGCCTGGTCGCCCTTGATGGTGTTCGCGTCACGGACGAGGAAATCGTCGATGAAATCGCTATTCCCGGTCCGCAGCTCGGTCAGCTTGACACCCGAGTCCGGCACCGTCCGAAAGACGATCTCGTCCAGGTACGGCAGGTCCTTCTGCCAGTAGCTGTCGTTTCGCCGCAGGGTGATGTGCGAGCCCTGGACCCACTCGACGAACTTGAACGGCCCGCTGCCGACCGGATTGCGCACCAGACCATCGGCGCCGAACTTGTCGAACGCCGATTTGGGGACCACGCGCCCCGCCCCGGAATTGGCGATCGTGAGCAGCAGGGCGGCGTCCGGCTCCTTGAGTGACAGCCTGACGGTGGTGCTGTCGACCGCGTCCACCACCTTGATGCTCTCGAGCAGGGTGCGGTTGAAGGCTTTAGTGGCCGGGTCGAGCTGGCGTTCGAAATGCCATTTCACGGCTGCCGCGTCCAGCTCAGTGCCGTCGTGGAACTTGATGCCGGGCCGCAGCTTGAAGATGAGCGTGGTCGGGTCGGGCTGCTCCCAGGCCTGGGCCAGGAGCGGGACCGGATTCAGGTTCGCGTCGAGGTCGACAAGCGGGTCATAGACCTGGCGCTGGACGTACGTCTCCGTGGTCGCGGTCGAGGTGTGAGGGTCGAGGTTGGTTGGGTCGGAGACGAGCGAGACCCGCAGGCGACCACCACGCTTCGGCGCGCCGGCCAGTGCGGCGGCTGGCGCCGTCTGGGTGGCCACGGCCTGCCCTGAGGCAGGCAGGGCCTGTTTGGCAGCTTCGACGGGCTTCGCCTCAGCCAGCTTGGGCAGAGCGGTCGGCGCGGGTGGCGCGGCTGGCTGACACGCCTCGAGCAGCGGCAGCGCCACAATGAGGCCAAGCGGCATGCTGGCGGCACGTCTCAGGAACAGTCGACGGCTCACGTGGCTCTCGTGCATCGCTCGTCCTTATCCCAGGATGTCCGAGTTCGCGCGCTCCAAAGGTAGGTGACCGGCGCCCGAGGCGCAAGCGGAGCGAGCCCACAAAGCCCTCACCCCCAGCCCCTCTCTCCTCGGAGTCTCCTCGGAGGGAGAGAGGCTGGGGTGAGGGGGCTTCGCGGGGGGAGGGCGGGGTGCCCCGCACACGACTTTGAAGCACACCCAGCGGTCAGGCTCCCCTAGCCACGCCGCCACCGCCGGGCTATACTGGCGTAGCCACCGCCGTTTCGACGGTCCGCCTTGCCGCTGGGGGCGAGGCGCGCGGGCCTGGCTCAGCGACCGTGCAGGAAGCGTTGATGGTCGCACCAGCGTTGGCTGACTCCGGCAGTTGCCCGCCAGGGCGCACGCAGTACGCGCGCGGGCGGCCGCTGCCGGCCGTAACTCGTTCGGGCGCTGCCGTGATCTCGAATCTCGATCCTCTGGATCGATCAGGGAGGAGCGGACATGGTTGGTGAGTTGCTGCAGTCGAGGCTGACCCGGCGTGAGCTGCTTCGAGCGACGGTGTTGACCGCAGGCGCGGTGGCGCTGGCTCCGACCCTCGCCGCCTGTGGGGTGCTGCCGGGTTTTGGCGGCTCGGAGAAACTGACCATCTGGACCGACGCGACCTTCGCCCCCGAGTCCGATGACTACCAGACCGAAGAGATCGAGAAGTGGGCCAAGGGCAAGGGCGTCGAGGTCGAGATCACCCGCGAGACGGGCGACAACGTCCAGCAGAAGCTGCAGGCGGCGGTCGAGTCCAAACAGCTTCCGGATATCTCACAAGTAGCGGACGTCCGCTTCACCCTGTTCTACCCGGCCGGGATCTATCTCGACGTGAGCGATCTGTATGCGGAGTTCGCCAAGCAGTGGAACGGCTTCTACAAGCCAGGCGAGCGGATCGTCACCCGGAACGGCAAGCAGTACGCGCTGCCGTACTCGATCGATACCAGCCTGATCCTGTATCGCAAGGATATCCTCGACGAAGGCGGCTACAAGGAGTCCCCCAAGACGTGGGACGAGTTGTTTGAGGTGGCCCAGAAGCTCCAGAAGCCGCCAAACCTGTACGGCATCGGGTTCCAGTTCAACAAGGCAGGTACCGACTCCGAGAACACCTTCTTCTGCATGATGCTCAGCTATGGGGCCTCGCTGGTGAAGGAGGACAGCAAGACTCCCAACGTCAAGACGCCCGAGATGCTGGCGTTCCTCAACGCGCTCAAGAAGAGCTGGGACATGGGGGTATATCCGCCGGGCGTGACCGGATGGGACAACGCCAGCAACAACACGGCCCTTCAGGACGAGAAGGTCATCTTCATCCACAACCCGGCCAGCCCGTTGGTCTGGTTCCGAAACAACAAGCCGGACATGCTGCCCAAGATCGGGGTGTCGGCGGCGCCAGGGGGGCCAAAGGGCCAGTTCAACCAGGCTTACGTCCGCGACGGCTTCGCGATCCTTAACACGGGCAACCAGAAGAAGATCGACCTGGCGAAGGACCTGATGCGCCGCCTGTACAGCAATGAGGTCTACCGCAAGTGGATCCAGCTGGCCTTCCCCGCGCCAGCGGTCGCGGGGATGGAGGACCACGAGGTGTGGAAGAACCCGCAGCGGAAGGGATTCCTCGACGCCGCCAAGACGGGCATCTTGCAGGGCCACCCCGGCGAGTCAACTCCAGCCTACTCTGAACTGGTCTCGCGCACGCCTTTGATCAACGCCGCCACTCGGATGGTCGTCGACAAATGGTCGCCCGAACAGGCCCAGGACGAGCTCGCCAAGGTGGTCGAGGACGTCATGAGCAAGTACAAGTAACGAGTCACGAGTCGCCGGTCGTACTCGCGACTCACTACTCACTACTCGCTACTGCGGGGAGGGCCGATGAGCGTTAGGACGGCGGTAGCGCGGCGAGCGCGTCGGGTCCGCTACCGCGAGCTCACCGCGCGGCAGAAGGAGTGGGTGCTCGGCTACGCCATGCTCGTGCCCGCCTTCTTCTTCATCATCGGGTTGATCGCCTATCCGGCCACCTGGGCCATCTATCTCTCGTTCACCGACAAGGTGATCGGCCAGGTCGAGCATTTCACAGGATTGGCGAACCTGCAGTGGCTGGCGCGGTGGCCGGACTTCGGCCAGATGATCTTGAACACCGTGCTCCTGGCGGTCGTGGGTGTCTCGATCAAGGCGTTCGTCGGGATGACGATGGCCCTGGCACTCAACGAGCAGTTCGTCGGCCGGACCATAGTTCGGGCCCTGTTGTTCCTGCCCTGGACAGTCCCGAGCTTCGTGGCCGGCCTGATCTGGCGGTGGTTGTACGACGACCAGAACGGCCTGTTCAACTGGTTCTTGCTGAACCTGGGGTTGATCGACTCCCCGATTTCCTGGTTGGGAGATGTCCGCTGGGCGATGCCAGCCGTGCTCAGCGTGGTGGTCTGGAAGGGGTTCCCGTTCTTCGGGATCGCCTACCTGGCCGGGATGCAGGCGATCCCTTCCGAGCAGTACGAGGCGGCCGAGGTCGATGGCGCAAGCGCGCTGCAGCGCTTCCGGCACATCACCTTGCCCGGGCTCCGACACGTGATGCTGGTGACGGTGATGCTTTCACTTATCTGGACGGCGAATACGTTCGACATCGTCTTCATCATGACCCGTGGCGGGCCGTCGAACGCGACCGAGGTGTTTACCATGCTGATCTACGACCAGGGGATCAGAAACGGGCGCATCGGGGAGGCGTCGACGGCGGCGCTGATGGCGATGCCGGTCTTCGCCTCGCTGATCGTGCTGCTGACCCGCTACCTGCAAGACCGGGGCGAGGAGACCTCATGAAGGTCGGCGCCGCTCGCCTCAGCCCCAAGTCGGTCGCCGTCTACAGTACCGTCGGCTTCTACCTGCTCGTGGTCATGATACCGCTGTATTGGATGCTGCGCTCCTCCATTTCCGAGAACGCCGAGATGTACGGGACCACGGTGACCTTCTTTCCGACCAAGCTCACCCTCGCCCAGTTCGAGCAGGCCATCGAGAAGTGGCGCTTCGGCGAGTTTCTCCGCAACTCGATCACTGTCGCGCTTTTGACTACCGTTCTGACGACGGTGATGGCCTCGCTGGCCGCCTACAGCCTGGTCCGCCTGCGTTTCCCCGGGCGGACGGCTTTCGCCCGTTCGATCCTGTTTGTCTACCTGATCCCGGCCGGGCTGCTGTTCGTCCCGCTGTTCATCCTGATGCAGCGACTGGGCCTGCTCAACAGCCTGCTCTCGCTGGTCATCACCTATCAGACCTTTGCGATCCCTTTCTGCACCTGGATGCTGATCGGCTACTTCAAGGGCATCCCACCCGAGATGGAGGAGGCGGCGATGATCGACGGCGCCACCCGCGTCCAGGCGCTGCGGCTGGTGCTGCTGCCGATGGCGGCGCCCGGACTGGTCGCCGCGGCCGTCTTCACGTTCACACTCGCCTGGAACGAGTTCCTCTACGCCCTGGTGTTCATCACCTCGGCCTCGTACCGCACGCTCCCCGTCGGCCTGGCCGGGCTGATCCGCGGCGACATCTACCTGTGGGGACCGATGATGGCCGGCTCGGTGCTGGCGGCGATACCGGTCATGGTGCTCTACTCACTCGCCAGCAAGTTCATCGTCCAGGGACTGGCGGCGGGGGCGGTCAAGGGGTGATGCGCGAGTCGCGAGTCGGATGGTCACTCGCTGCTCGCTGATCGTGACACTCATACTTTCGCGCCCGGGTCGCTTTGGTGTATGGTCGTGCCGATACACCTATCGGGGAGGCCCCGTCAATGAAGCTCATCGCGGCGCTGCGGGCGGTACTCCTGGCCGTCGCCATCCTCGTTTCGGCGGCCTTGCCGTTGTTCGTCGAGCAGCGCGACATTCCCTCGAGCGACTCGGCCGCCTACGCGGCTGTGGCGGGCGGAAAGAAGCGCCACCCGGAGCGAGGCAACGGCAACGCCAGCGTGCACGCCAACGGGAATGGGAACGGCAACGCCAGCGTGCACGCCAACGGGAATGGGAACGGCAACAGCAGCGTGCACGCCAACGGGAATGGGAACGACAACACCAGCGTGCACGCCAACGCCAACGGCAACGACAACAGCTAGTCATCACGGGAACGGCAACCAGCACACCAACGCCAACCACCATCGCTAACGCTCAGAGCTAACTCTGCTCCCGCTCCTAGCGGCAGTCCCTTCACCTCGCGGCGCCTCGCTGCACCCGGCGCCGTGGCCTGAAGAATTCCGCGCGGCCAGCTTTCGCGCTCGGCGGGGAGGAGCAGCCCCCTCAGCCCGCGAAGCGCCACTTGTTCCCAACCCCTCTCCCTCGAGGGAGAGGGGCACGCCCGCTGAACGCCTAAGGCCACGCCTGTCCTGACAGGATCGGCTTTATTGGCAAGTGGCCCGATTCTTGCTATCTTTAGGTCACAAGTTGCTCATTTTGAGCACGTTGAGGGAGGTGCGACGCATATGACTGCGGCTCGCGCGGTCCTGGTAGCCATCACGATCCTCGTGATGGCGGCGTCCCCATTGTTGATTCAAGGCATGAGCCCGTCATCGAGCGGCGGACCGGCGTTCGCGTCCGTCGAACAGGGCAACGGCAATCATGGCCGCCACCGCGGGAACGGGAACGGGAATCGCCGCCACCACAACGGCAACGACGGTCATCGCCACCACAATCGCAACCACAACCGGAATGAAAATGAGGAGGCTGCTCCAGCGCCACCTCGGGTGGTCACCGTGGCTCGTCCAGCCCCTCCAGCGTGCTCGACACCGGGCCAGGAGTCGGTCTTCTCGACCGACAACCCGCGACCGATCGCTGTCAGGGTTTTCGGGAGCATGTTCCGGTCGATCAGGATCACGATTCGCCCCGTCGATCCGTCCTCAGTGCCGGCGGTACCAGGGCGGCTCGTGGACACGCTCGTCTTCGAGCTGATAGCCGAGGACTGCGGGGGCGGCGGTCTGGCCGACCTGCCGGCCGAGGTCAACCTGGGCATCCACTATACCGACGCCGACGCGGCCGGGCTGAACGAGGCGAGCTTCGTCATCGCCAGCCTCGACCAGTCCTCTAGCACGTGGCAGCCGACCACGAAGCAGGCCCCGGACCCCGGGCCGAACTACACCTCGGCGACCATCACCCGGATGGGCTTTTACGCGGTCTATCAGCGCTGATAGACTGCCGGCCTAGCGCCGAATAGAGGCGGGTCCGCCTGGAGCGGACCCGCCTCTATCCTTTGGCCTCGCGGAGTTCTGGACGGTAGCCGGTCTTCGATTTCACCTCGACGTCGCCGTGGTGGACCTGGAGCGTGTGGATCCAGCGCTGGCCGCCGCAGAACACGCCGACCAGGTAACCGATTTCGACGAGCTCAGGCTCGCTGAAGTGCTTCTTCAGCTCGGCCCACAACGCGTCGTCGGCCTGGCTGGGATCCCAGGTGATCGCGTCCGCGTACCGCAGCGCGGCCCGCTCACGGCCGCTGAACAGGGCTGACGTCTGGTAATTGTCTAGCTCGGCCAGCCGGTCCTCCGGCACGGCTTGCTGTCCTGACCGGACAGAGCGCTGGACCGCTCAATACGCGCAGTCCAGCGTCCGCGCCACGCGCAGCCGCAGCAGCTCTTTGAGGTCGTGGTCGACGATCCCGCCCTTGAAGACGTTCTTCCAGGTGTAGACGAAGCTCCTGATCACACCCGGCACGTGGGCTCGGATCAACTGGACCTCCGGCCGCGGCGTCCCAACCGTCTCGGCCTCCTCGATGAACGCTCGGACCTCCGGATCGTCGATCGTCGAGCCGTCCACGTAAGAGATACGAGCCATCGACTCCTCCCATCCAGCCTTCGCCCTCGAGCTCCCTCGAGCCGCCTAGTATAGGCAATCCGAACGTCTCTCACTCCCCATTCCTCGTTCTTGATGCCTCATTGCTCGTCGCGCAGAGTAGCGTGCCATCCTTCCGCCGCCGTGTTAGACTGCGCACTGGATCATGCCGACCCTCCTCGTGGCCGAGGGTTACCGGTTCTTCTTTTTCAGCAACGAGGGCCAGGAATCGCCTCACGTCCACGTGCGGCGCGGTGGCGGCCTGGCGAAGGTCTGGCTGGAACCTATCGGGTTCGCCTACGCATCTAACCTGAATCCGGCAGAACTGCGGCGGGTCCGAGAGCTCGCCGCCGAGCACCGGGCTACTTTTTTGGAGCGGTGGCATGAACATCTCGGTCGTTAGCCCCCCGAGTGCCCGCGCGCGCGCTATCGAATTCCCGCCTGATGCTCTCGTGGTCCACCTCCAGGATGGCCGTTCTCTTACCGTGCCACTGGAGTGGTTTCCGCGACTGCGGAACGCCACACCGAAACAGCGAGAGCAGTGGGAGCTGATCGGCTCCGGGATCGGCATCCACTGGCCCGAGGTGGACGAGGACATCTCCGTGGCTGGACTGCTCGGCCTCCCCGATTAGCCCGCCAACGTCGGTGCTCAATGTGGGTGAGTCGTCCGTCCACGATATTGGTGAACCCTTCGATCTGAACGCAGGCGTCGTCAGTCATCAGCCCCCAGTCGCAGCAGGCGGGCGGCGTTACCCCCGAGGATCGCCGCTCGGTCAGCCACCGACAGCGGCAGCTGCCGCACCAGCTCCACGGTCCGACTGAGCGGCACGTGGACGGGCGGGAAGTCGCTGCCCATGACCACGTGGTCGGCGCCCACCGTTTGGACGCAGCACAGCACCGCCGGGGCGTGAAAGCCCATCGAGTCAAGATACAGCCGGCCGATGTGCTCCGAGGGCGGCGCCGAGAGCACGTCCGGCTCCCACGGCCCAAAGGCGGCGTCGTGCCGCAGCTCGTAGCCAAAGTCGAGCCGTCCGGGCAGGAGCGAGACCGCGCCGCCCATGTGGGCCAGGACCAGCTTGAGGCTCGGGAAGCGCTCGAAGCCGCCCATGAGGATGAAGCGGGCCACGCTCAGGGTCGTATCGAACGGCCGTCCGACCATCTCCGGCAGGCGGAAGATCTCCATCTTCTCCGCGCCGATCGTGACCCGCGGCGGATGTACGAAGACCGGGACGTCCAGCGTGACCACCAACTCCAGGAAGGGGATGGCGCGCGGGGAATCAAGGTACTCGCCTTCCACGCTGGAGTTGATCATGACTCCCGCTAGCCCCAGCTCGCGAACGGCGCGCTCCAGCTCCCGCAGATGCTCGTCCTGGCCGAAGGGAACGGCCGAGGCGAGACCCCGCAACCGGCCCTGATGGCGCGCCGTGAGCTCGGCGGCGAAGTCGTTATAGGTGCGGATGAGGTCCAGGGCCGGCCGGCCTTCCGGGACCCGGATCCAGTTGTTGCCGAAGACGGCTGTGTCCACGCCGGCTCGGTCCTGCTCGTCGAGGACTCCCTCGACGTCGTGCAGGCTGGCCGGCGCGCTGGGCACCCGCCAGCCTGGCGGGGCCAGGTGGCTGTGACAGTCGATCACTCGGGCCGATCGGGAGCCCAGAAGCACGGACATGGCGGCGTACTTGTCGTCTATCGTCTGTCGTCGATCGCCACGGGCTCGGCCAGGAAATCCTCGAGGCGGATCTCTTCGTTGTTCAGCGGCTTGACGCGTTCGAACACCGCTCGTTCGTCCGGCACGCTGGTGGGCGGGCCCGTGGCGTCGACGACGATCTTCCCGCCCAACCGCTGCCAGGCGGCCGTGCCCGGCTCCCCGAGCTCGAGCAGGCTGGGGTCCATGGCGTGCCCGCGAAGACCCCCGATCACGGCCACATCCCGCTCAGGGTCCACCCGCGTCGTGAGTGACCACAGGATCTCCCAGTCCTGGTAGATGTCGACGTCCTCGTCAACCGCGATGGCGATCTTGGGGTGCAGATACTCCGAGGCCAGCGCGGCCAGGAGCACCTGCTTCGCCTCGCCGTGGAAGCGGGGGGTCATCTGCACGACCAGGCCGAGGATGCCGGGCAAGATCCGCACGTCGTGGAGCTGGACAAATCCGGCCACCGAGCTGAGCCGTCGGTAGAGCGTCGCCGCCATCGGGACTCGATGAAAGACGCAGCCCTCCACCTCGGACCCATTCTGGATCGCCTTAAAGATAGCCTCTCGGCGCATGGTCATCGCCGTGTACTCGATCACTGGGTTCTTGCCCGCCCCGGCCACGTAGTAGTCGGCGAACTCCGAGAAGGGGCCCTCCTCCTCACGCACGCCCGCCAGCACTTGGCCCTCCAGGACGATCTCGGCATCGGCGGGAACTTCCAGGTCGACAGTCTCGCACTTGACGAGCCGGACCGGCTCGCCCAGGTAGGCGCCCGCCACTTCGAACTCGTCCATTCCGTACGGCCCGGTGGTCGCGGCCGCCATGTAGTAGCGCGGATGGTGGCCGATGAAGATCGCGATCGGCATCGGCTCGCCGTCCGTCTCGTACTTCTGGAAGTTGCGGAAGGTATGGCGCGGCATGAACAGGGCGCCCGTTTTCCTCGACCCCTTCACCTGAAGACGATGGAAGCTAACGTTGCGCCGCCCGCTGTCCGGGTCCCTGGTGACAGCCAGCCCCGAGGCGATGAACGGTCCGGCGTCGCGCGCGCCGGCAACGTGGGCCGGCAGCTCGGCGATGTCGACCTCAGATCCGGTCCGGACCACCTCCTTGACCGGGCCGGTAGGGACCATGTCGGGGGGCACACGCTCGCCCATCAGCCGAGCGACACTAGGCACCAGCTCGTTGAGCGGCACGCCGAAGGCGAGCGCGGCATGGCGCAGGTTGGCCGGCGCCTGCCCCAGTACCCGCCAGCCTGGATAGCCGGCGACGTCCTCGAAGAGGAGCGCCTTCTCGCGTGACTGGTAGAGCAGCGCCCCCATCTGCGTGAGCGGATCGACTGGCTTCCAGATCCGGCGCAGCTCGTCGGCCTGCTCCAGCTCGGCGATCCAGGTGCGCATGTCTCTTGGCATCATCCCCTCCGATCGTCCATCGTCTGCCGCCCGCTCCTCCATCGTTCGTTGGCCGAGCACCCGAGGCCGTGGCGCGGCACTGTTTGACGTGCTCGCCATGCTGCCCAACAGCCTCCGGCGGCAGCGAGCTCTCGAATCCGATCAAACACAGTACCACCACCGCGGCCGCCTGAGTTGCTGCAAACGATTGCGCACGCTATGCTAAGGCGACCGTATGCTGTCGATAAGGCTGCGCGATCTGGCTCGCCAGGTGGGCGTCCACCCATCTACCGTCTCGCGCGTCCTGAGCGGTGACCCAACTGCCCGACTCTCGCAGACGACCCGCGCGCGCATCCTTCAGCTGGCCGCCGCGACCGGCTATCGGCCGAACCGACTCGCCCGGTCGCTCAAGATCCAGCGCACCCAGATCCTGGGGATGCTGATTCCGGACATCACCAACCCGGTCTTCTCGGTGCTCTTCCGGGCGGTCGAGGACGCCGCTGGAGCGGCCGGCTACAACGTCATCCTGTGCAACACGGACGACAGCCCCGCTCGGTTGGGGCAGCACCTGCGGATGCTTGGCGAGGGGCACGTGGATGGCCTACTGCTCGCCACTGCCCACCGCGACGACCCGTTCATCGACGAATTGCGCGACCGCGGCATGCCATACGTCCTGCTGAACCGTCGGCGCGACGCCTCCGAGGATTGCTGGGTAGTGCCGGACGACCGCCAGGGAGCCCGGCTGGCCGTGGCCCATCTGGTGGCGCTGGGCCACCGGCGGATCGCCCATCTCGCCGGGGCGGGCGACATCAGCACTACCGCGACTCGTCTGGCCGGCTTCCGAGATGCGATGGCCGAGCATGGCCTGGCGGTGGACGAGACGCTGATATCCGAGGCCGGTCTGACCGAGGCGGCCGGCGAGCGGGGCATGGCCCGCCTGCTGACGCTGCCTGCCGACCGTCTCCCCACGGCCATCTTCGTCGCCAATGACTTCGCCGCGCTGGGCGCTGTGGCGGCCGCGCGGGCCGCTGGCCTGCGAGTCCCAGACGACCTGTCGGTTGTTGGCTACGACGACATCCCGCCAGTGGGCTGGATCGAGCCGGCCCTGACGACCGTGCGGGTCCCGCTCAAGCCGATGGGCCGGCTTGCCACCGAGATCTTGATCCAGCGGCTTGGCGGATCGCTCGCGCCGGCCGAGCAGCCCGTTCAGGTAACGCTGTCAGTCGATCTGGTCGTGCGGCGTTCGAGCGCGCCGCCGCCTACCGCCGAGCCGAGCTTCAAACCAAGGACTAGAGTGTCCCAGCCGGAGACGCTCGGAAGCCTTACGTCGACCGTCGAAAGGAGCACCCCCCGATGAGACCGCTCGCAGCCTCACGCCTTGCGCGCCGCCTCGGCGCTCTGGTCGCCCTCAGCCTGTTCGCCGCGGCGTGCGGCGGGGCTGCTCCCGCGGCGCCGACCGTCGCTCCCGCCAAGCCCACCGAGGCGCCAAAGCCGGCCGCGCCCGTCGCGAGCCCAGCCGCCTCGCCAGCTGCCAGTCCGGCCGCCTCGCCGGCCGCCAGCCCGGTCGCGATGGCCACTCCGATGGCACCCAAGCCGGCCGTCAATCCGCCCGACAGGATGAAACTCGTGTTCGGAGGGGCGGTAACGCCACCGAGCATGGTGCACTTGCCACCGTACATCGCCAACGCGATGGGCTTCTTCGACGAGGTCGGCCTGGAAGTCGAGATCAAGAGCTTCGAAGGCGGCGTCGGCGCCCTGCGAGGTGGCATATCGGGCGGCCTGGACGTGGTAGCGACCAGCTCAGACCCGCTGTTCGCGGCGATCCAGCAGACCGCGCCGGTCAAGGCGATCGGGACCTATGCCCCCAAGCTGAGCGTGGTCCTGACGACGGGGCCGGACATCAAAACGGCCAGGGACTTGAAGGGCCGCAAGATCGGCATTCAGGAGGTGGGTGGCTTCAACGAGGTGATGGCCCGGCTCGTCCTCCAGACCGCCGGACTTACGCCAAATGACGTCGAGTACATCACGATCAGCACGGCCAACCGCGTCCCTGCCCTGGTCAACGGCCAGGTCGACGCCACGACGCTCCACATCGACCAGTACTACGCCGCCACGGGCGCCAAGTCTGACCTGGTCAACCTAGCACAGATGTGGGAGCTGGTCCCCAACTGGTGGTACTCGGCCTTCGTCGCGACAGAGGACAACATCAAGAACAAGCGCGAGGCGTTGACCCGGTTCATGACCGCGGTGATCAAGGCGCAGCGGTTCATGTATCTGAACCCGACCGAGACGAAGCGGATCGCGGTCGACGAGACGAAGCGCAAGCCGGAGGAGGTCGACAAGGCCTATGCCGACCTGGTCAAAGGTGGCATCTGGAGCGTCAACGATGGGATGCCGCGCGACCTGATCCTGTACACCATCGACAAGGAGGCCGAGGTCGGCATCGTCAAGCCGGAGAGCAAGCCGACGTATGAGCAGATTGTCGAGCGCTCGATCGTCGAGGAGGCGATCAGGCGAAACGGCGGCCCTTGGAGTGGCGATCCCCGCTGGTACTAGCCGAATTGAGAAAGGCTCGCTGAGATGACCGAATCTTCGGGCGGGGCCTCAGTCCTCAATTCCCGAGTCTCAAGTCTCAACTCCCCGAAGATGCGGGTGGAAGGCGCTACACGGACCTTCAGCGACGGCGCCGTGGTTGCCTTCGAGAACCTCGATCTCGAAGTCCGACCGAACGAGACGATCTGCATCGTCGGCCCGTCTGGGTGCGGCAAGACGACGCTGCTGCGCTGTCTGGGCGGGCTGCTCCAGCCTTCCGAGGGGCGCGTTCTGCTGGACGGCCAGCCAGTCACCCAACCGAGTCCGCACGTGGCGATGGTCTTTCAGCACTTCGGACTGTTCCCCTGGAAGACCGTGTATGACAACGCCGCCTATGGACTGAAGCTGCGCGGCCTGTCGCGGGAGACCTGGGAGATCCGGCTGAGGCCCTACCTCGACCTGGTTGGCCTATCCGGCTTCGATCAGATGTACCCATATCAGCTGTCCGGCGGCATGCAGCAGCGCGCCGGGCTGGTGCGGGCCCTGGCCCTGAATCCGGATGTGCTCTTGATGGACGAGCCCTTTGGCGCCCTCGACGCCCAGACGCGCGAGCTACTCCAGGAAGAGCTGCTGCGCATCCTGGAGCAGGAGCAGAAGACGATGGTCTTCATCACCCACAGCATCGACGAGGCGATCGTGCTGGGGGACCGCATCGCCGTGTTGTCGGCTCGCCCCGGCCACATCCGCGAGATCCTCGAGGTCGGTCTGCCCCGCCCACGGAACATTCAGGCCGCCCGGGCTACCGACCGCTTCTCGGAACTGCGCAGCCACATCTGGGAGGAGCTGCGGCCCGAGGCCGCGGCCGCGGTAGGGTGAGGTGAGGGCCGTGGTGCAGACATCTGTCGGCGACGCAACGGTCTCGCCCACGCCGGGCATCGACCCGTCAGCAGCCCGAGCCGCGGTGATCGACCGCAGCCGGGCCGTGGCCGCGGCCCGTCGGCGACGCGAGGAGGCTTTCAGGTGGTTCGTGCGGCTCCTCTCGCTGGCGGTCGTGTTGGGCGTGTGGGAGCTGTACGGCCGCAGCGTGAACAAGGCCCTGTTCGCACCGCCATCCGCCGTCGTCTCGGCCGGGTTCGAGATGACTCGCAGCGGGGAGCTGTGGTCCTATCTGCGGGGCAGCCTGGTGGTGCTCGCCTACGGCTTCGGCATCGCGCTGGTGCTCGGCATCCCGCTGGGAGTCGCGATCGCCCGCAGCCGGATCGTCGACTACGCCCTCAACTGGTACGTCGACGCCTTCAACTCAACCCCGAACGTCGCGCTCGTTCCGCTGATCACGCTCATCTTCGGCTTCGACGTGAGCGCCAAGGTGATCGTGGTCGTCATATCCGCGATTTTCGCCGTCATCGTCAATACCGAGCAGGGCGTCAGGAACGTCGATCGGCGGCTCCTGGAGGTCGCCCACGCCTTTCGCTCCAGCGAGCGCCAGCTCTGGACTGACGTGGTCATCCCATCGGCGCTGCCCTACATCGCGGCCGGCCTCCGCCTGGCGGTGGGACGAGCGCTGGTGGGCATGGTCGTGGCCGAGTTCTTCACCTCGATCACCGGCATCGGCTACCTGATCGTTCGTTACAGCAACTCGTTCCAGCCCGACCATTTGTTGGTACCGATCGTCCTGGTGATGGCGCTCGGGATCGCGCTGACGACAATCACGCGCCAGATCGAGAAACGCATCGCGCCCTGGACCGGAGCCACTGAAGATTGAGATCGGTACCGCGACCGTGAGGGAGCGGCCGCCACAAGGAGCATCTGCGTGAGAATCGTCGACCTGACCCAGCCGTGGGGCGACCGAATGCCCACCTGGCCTCAGTTCGCGTCGATCGAGGTGACCGACATCACCACCCACCACCGTGACCGCAAGAGCACCGTCCTGGTCAAGACCAACATGCACACCGGCACCCATATCGACGCGCCGATCCACTACGCCGAGGGCGGTAAGCACCTGGGCGAGATCCCCCTGGCCGACCTGGTGGGGACCGGACTGGTGATCGATCTCCGCCCCGTCACCAAGCCCTGGAGCTTCTACAGCCTGGACGACGTGCTGGGCTGCCTGCCCAGAAGCGAGGAGATTCGCGAGGGCGACGTCGTCGTCCTGTACACGGGGTGGGACAAGTACAACTGGACCAAGGCGACGCGCGACGACGTCATGTACTTCGATCGCCACCCCGGCCCGCGCCCGGAGGTTGTCGACTACCTAATCGACGAGAAGAAGATCAAGTGGATCGGCGCCGACCTCGCATCCATCGACCACTCGCTCTACGTCCGAGTGCGCTGGATGCGGCCCGACCTCGTTCGGGAGTTCGAGCAGATGTACGGGGGGCCCGTCGAGGAGCTGCTGCCCGAGAAGGACTTCGAGTACATCCATTACCGCACGGCGCGCAGCAACGTATGCATGCTCGAGAATCTGGGCGGCGAGATCGCCGAGGTGGCGGGCATGCGGGTCACGATGGGCGCCTTCCCCTGGCGCTGGATCGGCGGCGAGGGCTGCATCTGCCGCGTGGCCGCGTTCCTGGATCTAGACAAGCCGGGCGTCGAGGGCGCCACCCCACCGGGCGCGCAGCCGCGCCAGCGCGACGCCGGCACCACGCCCGCTCGCATCATGGCTAGCTCGAACGAGCCGGTCAGCTATTGAGGAAGAACATGGCGATCAGTGCGAAACCCGAAGTGAAGCGCCCGGTCGCCGCCCATAGCGGGATCCCTGAATCGATGCGGGCGCTGGTTCTCACCAAGCCGCATAACCATGAGATCCGCGACGACGTCCCGACACCGCGCGCCGGCCCGATGGAGGTCCTGTGCAAGGTCGACGCGGTGGCGATTTGTGGCACGGACCTGCACATCTACGAGGGCAGGTTCCCTGGTCGCTGGCCACGAAGCTATCCGTTCATCCCGGGCCACGAGTGGTCGGGCACGCTTGTGCAGGTCGGTCCCGGCGCCGCCGAGCTCGGCTGGCAGATGGGCGATCGGGTGGCAGGCACCTCGCACGCCGGATGTGGCTACTGCCGCATGTGCACGATTGGCCGGTACAACCTGTGCGACAATTACGGCAACGAGCCGATCCACCACCAGTACGGCCATTACAGCCAGGGCGCGGACGCCCAGTACGTCGTCCACTCGATCAAATCAGTCTTCAAGATCCCGGACGAGATGGAGCTGTCAGTCGGGGCCATGGTGGACACGGCCAGCATCGCGCTGTACTCCGTCAAGCGCCCGGGCATCAATGCCGGTGACGTGGCGGTCGTCGTGGGGGCCGGCCCGATGGGCCTGCTGACCGCCGATTGCGCGCTGGCGCTGGGCGCTGGGCGGGTCATCGTCACCGGCTCAGGCGCACGGCTTGAAAAGGCCCGCCAGATGGGCTTCGAGGTGGTCAACTACCGTGAGGAGGACCCGGTCGAGGTCATCAGGCGGTCGACGGACGGCAAGGGCGCCCACGTTGCGATCGACACGGGTGGGACCGTTGACTCGGTCCTTCAGACGGTGAACGTGCTGGGCAAAGGGGGGCGGGCCTCATTCACGGGCATCCCCGTGGAGCCGGTCTCGCTCCCCATCCAGAAGGTCGTCCTGGAGGAGATCGACCTGTTCGGCGTGCGTGCCAACCGCAACACGATGGATGAGGTCATTCCGCTCATCATGACCGGCCGCGTGCGCGTCGAGCCGCTTGTCACCCACGTCTTCCCGCTCGAGCGCTACGGCGAAGCGCTTCACACCTTCGCGCAACGCGTGGACGGCGCCCTAAAAGTCCTGATCCGCCCGAATGACTGAGGACGACACAGTCTGAACACGTCCAGTCGCGCGATCCATCATCGTCGCTGCGATTACAGCCGGATCGGGGCCGGCCGCGGGGCGCCGGTCGGCTGATCACATGCCTGAGCGGCGAGTCCCCGACACCATGCGGGCGGTGGTCTGCCAGGAGCCCGATCGCTTCGAGGTCCGCGGCGATGTGGAGGTGCCCGCGCCGGGCGGCGGTCAGGCGCTGCTCCGAGTGATGAGCAGCACCATCTGCGCCACCGATCAGAAGATCTTCGCCGGGCAGTTTCCGGGCACCCGCTTCCCCCACATCCCGGGCCACGAATTCGCCGCCCAGGTGGTGGCCGTCGGGCGCAACGTCGACCAGGTTAAACCGGGCGACCGGGTGGGTGTGGAGGTCCACGTCGGCTGTGGGTCCTGCGCGCGCTGCCTGGAGGCCCTGTACCAGCTCTGCGAGAGCTATGGACGACGCGACAAGGGCCACGCTCACATTGGCTTCACGGTAGCCGGCGGCCTCGCCCAATACGTCGCGGTGTCGGTAAAGGCGTTACACCCCCTGCCGTCCCAGCTCACCTGGGACGAAGGCGCTTTCACGGACAATATCGGGATCGCGCTCTACGCGGTTGAGCGTGGGCGACTCCAGGCTGGGGAGAGCGTTGTGGTGATCGGGCCCGGCGCCTTTGGGGCGCTGGCCGCCCAGGTGGCGCGCGCGATGGGGGCCGGGCGGCTGGTGATCCTGGGCACACGCCCCGAGCGAATGGCGCGTATGGAGGGCCTGGGAGCGGACGCGCTCGTCGCCGCCCGTGGCGACGAGGCGGTCGAGCGGGTCAGAGCGGCCCTGGGCGGGCGGGGCGCCGACGTGGTAGTCGAGTTCGCCGGTACGTCCGAGGCCGCTCGCCAGGCCTTGCTGATCGCTCGCCGCGGCGGGCGAGTGGTATTGGCCGGCGCGACTGGTCCAGGCCGTGAGCTGAGCGGAACCGACCTGAGTACCATCGTGCGTGGCCATCTCGACATTTACGGCTCGCTCGCAAACCCGAAGGGGGTCTCGCGGCGCGGCCTGGAGCTGATCGCGCGGGGCCTGGTGGACGTCAAACCCTTGATCAGCCATCACTTTCCGCTTGATCGCTTCGCCGAGGCCTGGCAGACGTTCGTCGAGCGGCGCGGCGGCGCGATCCGGGTCATGCTCCACCCCCACGCGGAGTAGCCGAGAGCCCGGCGCGAGCGTCGAGCAGATGTGGAGCGTAAAAGACTGGTGCCTGGCTGTCGATCGGAACCACGCCCGACGGGGAAGCGGCCGCCGTCTGGACCCTCCCGCGCCGGGAGTCCGTTTGACGCGTACCAGTCCATTTGGGCCGGTCTTTCAGTCCGTTTGAGTGACCCCGCCACTGCGCTCCTCAGCGTTTCATCGTGCAGAAGGCCGCTGCACGTGACCAGCAAACGCTCGGCCTGGAGGAGCCATGGCAGTCCGGATGCCGGCCGAGGCCGGACGGCGGAATCTTTTCTGCACCTGTGCTCCCTACCTGGCGATAGCGACGACCGCGATTGGCGCCACGATCATCGCAGGTGCTCTGTTCAGCATAGCCACCCAACAGCCCGTGGACACTATTATCCACAACGTCAGCTTCTCACCCCGCCACCGGGCTGACTCCACCGCGGACAGCCCCACAACGAGCGTCGTGGCGGCCATCGTCGACCGCGGCTCCAGCGACGGGCAAGTCAGGGTCGATCAGTTTGAACTGTCGCGCGCAATCGCCCCACTCAAGGCAGAAGTGATCCAGGAAGCCCGAGCTGACGAGGCGCACTCGCGGCACGGACTCGATCGACGAGTGGGGGGCTTCTCGTTCAGCCAGGAGACCCTCGCGACGATCGGATCAACCTCGGCCGCCAACAATAGCCTCCGCGCGGGCGCAACATCTGACTCCGCTCCTGATGAGGCTGGCGTGATATTCGTTGTAGTCGACTCGGGCAAGCAGGCGCTCCTCCCCGCTGAAGCCGAGCCGGCGTCGCCGTCGACTGGCGAGGCGACCCCGCGTTAGTGAGCTCGCGCAGAAAAGACGGCTAAGTCGGTCGCGGCCGCCGACCGATGCTCTTGCAGATATGCCTGGGCTATCCGGGCGCTGCCTTTTCAGAGGCTAACCTGGCCCGCCAAAATTGACACCCCTTCGACGCAGCAACTAGACTTGCCCATCCGGCCGGTCCGCGCGCGCTCGACAGGGGTGGAATGGGGTCCGTAGCTCAGATCGAGGAACAGGCAAGCGAGGTGGGTCAGCCGCCCGACGGCGACCTCCTCGCGCTGGCACCCCCCCCCTGGGTGGCGCCGTCTGCTCGCTCCTTTCACCCACCGCATCGGCGGCAAGATCATCAGCCCCTACCTCGTGCTGGTGTTCGTCCTGGCTGCGCTTGCCACGTATGTGGTTATGAGCCTGGTCACGACTTCGTTGGAAGAGAAGTTCCGCAGCCAGCTGGCGGATGCCGGCCGCGCAGCCAACGAGGAGATGGTCAACATCGAGAGCGATCACTTGAAGGTATTCCGCCAAATGGCCTTCACCGAGGGAGTCGCCGAAAGCCTGGAGTC
>DASPXK010000062.1:0-4959 GCA_035637315.1 Chloroflexota bacterium | reverse complement strand
CAAGAACCGGGCCTGGGGGGACCGACTTGCGCTAAGCCAGCGTAGCTGTCTGGCCGGGCATCAGAACCTGGACCATGGTGCTCGGCGACAGCTCGGCCACAGCCTGGCGGAACTCCTCCCCCGCCTGAGGGCCAAGTGCCGCGGCATTATGCGCATAGTGGATCGGGATCGCCTGCGAGACGCCAAGCATCTGGCAGGCGAGCGCCGCGTCGCGCGGGCCCATTGTGAAGGGGCCGTCACCCGCGCAGACCAGCGCCGCGTCAATTCGAACGTCGGTATTGCCTCGCACTGGCCGATCGTGGAGAATCCGGGCACTCGACGCGGGTGCGAGCTGAGCGTGCCCGGCTCGAGCGAGGACGACTGTGCCGGATGACGGCTCGACCCCACACTGGGACGAACCGGACGCCCTGATCATTGGGGCCGGCGCCTCGGGAGCGGCCGTTGGTTGGCGCCTGGCTGAGGCGGGCTTTCGAGTCGTCTGTCTGGAGCAAGGCGAATGGGTCGAACCGGCCGCGCTGCCCGCCTATTACCCCGACTGGGAGCTTCGCCGCCTGGCCGACTTCAACCCCGATCCAAACGTCCGCCAGCTTCCGGCCGACTATCCAGTCAACGACGTGGCCTCCACCTTCACCCCGCTGATGTTCAACGCCGTTGGCGGCAGCACGATCCACTGGAGCGGGCACTTTCCACGCTATCACCCGTCGGACTTCCGAGTCCGCTCTCTGGACGGCGTCGGCGACGACTGGCCGCTCAGCTACGAGGAGCTCGAACCGTTCTACGACTTAAACGACCAGATGATCGGGGTATCGGGCCTGGCGGGCGATCCCTCTCAGCCGCCCCGTTCGGCGCGTCCAACGCCTCCGTTACCCATCGGCAAGCTCGGCGAGACAATGGCGCGCGGCTTCGATAAACTGGGCTGGCACTGGTGGGTCTCCGATAGCGCTGTCATCTCCGCACCGTATGGTGAGGCACGCCAGCCGTGTAACCTGTGCGGGCCGTGCGACCTGGGCTGCCCGATCGGCGCCCGCTCGAGCGCCGACGTCACTTACTGGCCACTCGCCCTTCGACTTGGCGTCGAGCTGCGGACTCGATGTCGAGTACGCGAGATCATGGTACAGAACGATGGCACTGCGCGCGGCGTGCTGTACTACGATCCACTGGGCCGGCTGCGGGAGCAGCGCGCGCCGCTCGTGATCCTGGCCTGTAACGGCATCGGCACCCCGCGCCTGCTGCTCAATTCGCGCTCGCGGCTATTTCCGGATGGCCTGGCCAACCGTAGCGGGCTGGTCGGCAAGAACCTGATGTTCCATCCGTTCTCGGCCGTCAGCGGTGTCTTTCCGGAACAACTGGACAGCTACAAAGGCCCGATCGGCACGATCATGTTCAGCCACGAGTTCTACGAGACCGACCTGAGGCGTGGCTTCGTGCGCGGCTACGGCCTCCAGATCGTCCGCCAGTCCGGCCCGGTGCACACGGCCCTCGGCGGGTTCCTCGGCCAGCCCGTTCCCTGGGGCCGCGAGCATCACCGCGTCTTCAAGGAGCGCTTCAACCGTATGATCAGCATCGGCGTCATGGGCGAGGACCTGCCGGAGACGATCAACGAGGTGACGCTCGACCCTGAGCTGGCCGACTCGGACGCCATCCCGGCCCCGCTGGTGCGCTACCGCTTGAGCGACAACAGCCGCCGAATGCTGGACCACGGTGTGGCCAGCGCCGCGGAGGCGCTGCGCGCGGCTGGGGCCATCCAAGTACTGGCCACCAGCCCGCTCCGGCCGTCCGGGTGGCACCTTCTAGGCACCTGTCGAATGGCGGACGACCCGATGAGCTCCGTCGTGGACCGCTGGGGCCGGGCGCACGACGTGCTCAACTTGTTCGTCGTCGACGGCAGCATCTTCGTGACAAGCGCAGCGGTCAATCCCACCACGACCATCCAGGCGTTGGCGCTCCGAATCGCCGACTACATCAAGCGGAACCAGCACCGGGGAGACGCAGCGTGAGTGCGCCAGCCATGCTGGACGGTGAACAACGCGCACTGCTCACTGCCGTCCTCGAGCGCATCGTCCCACGCAGCCCAGACATGCCTGGCGCGGGTGACCTCGGCGTTACGGCCTCGATCGAGCGGGCGCTCGCGACGGCCAGCCCGCTGCGGCGACTCTTCCTCGATGGGCTGGTCGAGATAGAGTTAGCCAGCGCCCGCCAGAACGAGCGAGGCTTCCGTGACCTCGGGCCGGACGAGCAGGACGCCGTCCTGCGCGCTGTCGAGGAAGCCCAGCCGACCTTCTTCAGCGCGCTTGTCGACCACACCTACCGCGGCTACTACACCGATCCTCGCGTCCACGAGGCGATCGGCTTCGAGAGTCGTCCGCCCCAGCCGCTCGGCCACCAACTGCCACCGTTCGACCCGGAGCTCCTCGCCAGACAGCGCCAGCGCGCCCCATTTTGGCGCGAGACGTCGTAGTAGCAGCGATGGCCTCCCGCCGCCGGCTGCGCATGCTGGGCGTCCCCGTCAACGCCAGGACCACCGATGAGGCGCTGGCGGCGCTGGGCAGGATCGGCGTCGAGGCTGACATCGCCGAGCTCCGACTCGACCTCATGGACGAGCTCGACCTCGAGAGGCTGCTCGCGGACCGACCGTGTCCGATCATCGTGACCTGCCGACCGCCGCGCGAAGGCGGGCTATATAGGGGCTCGGAGGAGAGTCGGCTCCGACTGCTCCAACAGGCGGTCCGGCTCGGGGCCGATTACGTGGACGTCGAGCTGGACAGCGTCGCCAGGATCGGCGAGCGGGGGGCTAGCCGGCTGATCGTCTCGCATCACGATCCGAACGGCATGCCGGTCGATTTCGCGGCGCATTGGCGCGAGCTGCGGGCGGCAGGCGCGGACGTGGTCAAGCTGGTCGGCACGGCCAGCGACGTGCGTCAGACACTGCCGGTGTTCGAGGCCTATGCGCGGGCGGACGTGCCGACGATCGCGCTGGCGATGGGCGAGGCCGGCCTACCGACCCGGGTCCTGGCCCTCAAGTACGACGCCTGCCTTCTGACCTACTGCTCGCTGGAGGCCGGGCGTGGCACGGCCCGAGGCCAGATCACGCTGGCCGAGATGCTCGAGGTCTACAACGCTCGCCAGATCGGGCCGGCGACTGCTGTCTACGGGCTGCTGGGCCCGCGGGTCGAGGCCGATCGGCTGCGTGAATACAACGTCGCCCTGCGAGCCGCGGGCATGGACGCCGTGGCGGTGCCGTTGGTGGTCTCGGAGGGCGACGCCGCGGAAACCGTCGCCGCCTTTCGCGAGCTGCCGGTTCTTGGCTATCACGTTCAGCCGCCGCATCAGGAGACCGTCGGCCAGGCGCTGGACCACTTGGACCCCAGCGCTTGTCGGTCCGGCCAGGTGAATACGGTCTACTCTCGTGACGATGAGCTGGTGGGCGCTTGGGCCGAGACGCCCCCCGAGCGGGTGGAGCTGTGGCTAGCGACGGGTGGGGGCTAGACAAGGTACGGAGTGGGCGCGTTAGGCGTGAGAGCGCGCTGAAGCGCGCACTACGAGCGGCCCTGTTGGCTCAGCGCTCCGAGCGAAGCTCACCTGAAGACGCCCTATAATGGTCGTTGGCCTGTTCCATGAGGCTGCTGCGACGGCGACGCGGTGAGTTCGCGTGAGTAAGAGGTTCGGCGCGCTGATACACCCAAGGATGCCGGATGCGTCGGTCCTGTCGCGGATCGCCGAGCGGCTGAAGCGCGAGATGGGCGCCGAGCACGTGATCGTGTATGGCTCGGTCGCGCGAGGCGAGGCCACGCATCACAGCGACCTCGACCTGCTCGTCATCGCGCCCTCCGCCGAGAAGCCATTCGACCGCTTCGATCGGGCGCGTGACGCGATTGGCGAGCTGAGCCCCGGCCTAGAGATCTCGCCGTTGGTGCTGACGCCCGAGGAGGTCCAACGCCGACTCGAGGCGGACGACCGCTTCGTCCGCCAGATTATCGACCGGGGAATCGAGGTCCGGACGAGATCGCGCGGGTACGGTGGATCGAGACGACTAGCCGGGCAAGACGCCCGAAGCAGATGGGGAGGCGTAAGGCCGATGCCCGGTGCACAAGCCTCGAGGAGCTGGCGAGAGCATGCTAAGCGAGACTGGAAACGGCTTCAGGTCCTTCTGAGCGCCGATGATGGACCGGGCGGTGGGATCTTCCTTCAGCAGGCCCTCGAGAAGTACCTCAAAGGCTGGCTGCTTGACCATGGCTGGGAGCTGCAGAAAACCCATCATCTAGATCTTTTGCTGGCGGATGCGTGCGCCTACGACGCAGCACTGCGTCGATTTCAGGATCTGGCCGCGAGGGCCTCGAAATACTACCTCGCGGACCGCTACCCCGACGAACAAGGTCAGGTACTTGACGCTGGCCCAAATGCGAAGCAAGCTCGGCTCGACGTTGAGGAGGCGCGGCATCTAGTGGCGGCGCTGTTCCCGGATGAGGACCTGGATTGACGGCCCCAGGGCCCAGAGAATCACAGCTTCCGGCAGGGGGCCGCCCTGCGCGGGAACTGACCCCCTACTTCCAGGACGACGACCAGCGGATTACCATCTACGCCGCGGACAGCAGCGACCTGAGCTTCCTGCCCGACTCCTCTGTCCATCTGGTGGTCACCAGCCCACCGTACAACCTGGACGTCTCGTATGACGGGTATCGCGACGACCTGCCGTACGAGCGGTACCTGGAGTGGGTGGGGCGGTGGGCCCGCGAGGTGCTGCGAGTGGCTGCCCGGGGCGGACGGGCCTGCATCAACATCCCACTAGACAGCAATAAAGGCGGCAAGCGGGCCGTCTACGCCGACTACGTTCGGATATTCGTTCAGGCCGGCTGGGAATATCAGACGACCATCGTGTGGAACGAACAGAACATCTCACGCCGAACCGCGTGGGGAAGCTGGCTCAGCCCCTCGGCGCCCTTCGTCACGGCACCTGTCGAG
>DASPXK010000061.1:0-12704 GCA_035637315.1 Chloroflexota bacterium | reverse complement strand
CCGAGGCCCGAGCTCGGCGAGCGGCAGCCTCTATTACCGCGTCGTCGCCAGGCGCAAGGACATCCCCGGGCCGCGGCTGGAGAAGATCAAGCTGCCGCAGCCGATCAAGGAGCTGGTCAAGCCTGACCTGCCGAAGCCAGCCGAGCCACCGAAGGCGCCCGAGCCGCCCAAAGCGCCCGCCGGCCCGGAGCGGCCAGGCCGATAGGCTACAACGACCACAGCCGCGGCTGTGATACGCCGAGCGGCTCGATCACCTCGGGACCCCTCGTTCCACGCTGACGAGACCAGTGGGCCAACCGGGTACGCCTCCATCTCCTGAGCGAGGTACGGTCGCAGGTACCCCAGCACAGCCGCTGGATCGGTCACCGCGCCGTCGAGCCACAACGCCTCATCGTCGGGATCGAGCATGACCGGATCCGGTTGTGGACCGACGCTACCAGTTCGTTTGGCTCGGTCGTCACGATCGCATATGTGTCGAGGCCATCGCGCCGCCCGGCGTAGATGCCGGCGAAGGCGAACAGGCCGCCGCCCTTGAGTCGGATGTGCAGCGGCTGGCTCGGCCGGCTGCCCGTCGCGCTCGTCCATTCATAGAAGCCGTCCGCCGGGATTAGACAGCGCCGGCTGATGGCAGGGTGGCGCAACATCGGGCTCTCGAGGAGGGTTTCAGCCCGGGCGTTGATCTGCGGGCCTCGCTTGGCTTTCTTCCGCATCCAGCTAGAGCTTCAGGCGAGGGTCGAGCGCGTCGCGCAGCCCGTCTCCGAACAGGTTCGTGCCCAGCACCGCGATCATGATGGCCAGGCCCGGGAAGATGCCCAGCCACTTGCATGGGCAACGTCTACGCCGAGACGCGGTCGCTGCCGGTCTGGGCTGAGAGCCTGCCGATGCTGCCCACGGCCGCCGTCACAGCGGCAGGTAACGAACCTGGCCCTCCCACTCGCCCTCGAGGCTGCATTCTGCAACAAGCAGGATTTCGTCGACGGCCCGGCGGATCGGCAGCGCTTGCCTGACGACGAAGACGCCCGGCATCGGCTGACCCAGTCTGACTCGCTCATAGGCGTAGCGACGTCGAGGCGTCGTGAGTCAGGAGCACGCGGCCTTCGCTCGCCGCCAGTCGAGCACGGTCGGGTCATCCGCACCGGATAGCCCGCGTTCCCGGACCCGCACAACGTCTACTTCCGGTCGGCGGCGGAGCACTCCGTAAACGATTCGATCACTGAAATTCTCGTCGGTCGCCAGGCGGATCAAGTCCCGGGCTGGGGCTGGCTGCCACGGCGCCTCAGCAGCCGCTGGCGCACTCCCTCGCGCGGGAATCGTGCCTGTACTTCTCTGCGGATCTCTTTCGCCTGGCGCTCGCGCTCGCTGAGGTAGGCGTCGACGTCGGGACGGTGCCGGAGGTAATGGCCGATGATCGTGTAAACGTCGGCAAGTTGCAGCGTGGGAAAGTCATCGACGATTTGCTCAGGCGTGGATCCCAGCTTGTAGGCGGTTATGACCGTGTCAACGGGTATGCGAGTGCCGCCAACCCGCGGTACTCCGTGCGCGTCGATCCGTACTGGCAAGGGGTCTGCGGTGATCGCCAGGCGCATGGAACCGACCTCCACGCCGGGATTATATGGCTTGATCGCGGGGCGGCTTGCAACGCGAGCGCCCTAGCGGAGAGCAGGGCCGGCAGCCAGTAGCGGCGCATCAGCTCGGCCATCGGGGTGGCCGGCCCCACCTGGGTCAGGCCCGTTCTCTTCCCGACTCAGCATGCACGTCCTCAGCGGCTCAGAGCTTCAGGCGAGGGTCGAGCGCGTCGCGCAGCCCGTCTCCGAACAGGTTCGTGCCCAGCACCGCGATCATGATGGCCAGGCCCGGGAAGATGCCCAGCCACCACGCCGTGGACAGGTATTCTCGGCCCTGGCTGAGCATCGCCCCCCAGCTTGGTATCGGTGGCTGCACTCCCACGCCGAGGAAGCTCAGCGACGCCTCCGCGATGATGATTTGCGCGAACTGGAAGCTGCTGATCACGATCACGGGGGCCAGCACGTTGGGGGCCAGATGCCGAAAGATCACCCGCCGGTCGGATGCCCCCAGCGCCAAGGCGGCCTCGACGAATTCGCGCCGTTTCAGTCCCAAGACCACCCCGCGGACTGTGCGCGCGTACACCATCCAGCCCGGCAGGGCTAGCAAGATGACGAGATTGGTCAAGCTCGGCTTGAGCAGGGCCATGACGGCGATGGCCAGGAGCAGATAAGGAAACGACAGCTGCACGTCGGCGATGCGCATCATCACCGCGTCCAGCCAGCCCCCATAGAACCCGGTTAGCAACCCCACCAGCACGCCCACCGACATCGCGACCAGCACGCTCACCCCGGCGATCCCCAGCGACACGCGTGCCGCCCAGACCATCCGGCTCCAGAGGTCGCGTCCCAGCGGATCGGTCCCCAGCGGGTGGGCGAGTGATCCCTGCTCCATCCACGCCGGCGGCTGCAACCGATTGACCAGGTCTTGCTGAGCGTATCCCTGTGGCGCCAGGACGGAGGCCGCCAGCGCGATGAACGTCACGCTGGCCAGCAGCATCGCGCCCGTTAGTCCCGAAAAACTCCGACGCAACCGCCGCAGCGTGTGGTGCTGCCGACGGGCAGGCGCCGCTGGCAGGCTGGCCTCAGCCCCGACGCGTCGGGGCGCCAGGACCGCCGCCTGGCCGGCGATGACCAGCGGCTTGGCCTTCTCAGCGTCCATGCGCGGTCCTGATGCGTGGGTCGAGATAGCCGTAGACGACATCGACCATCAGGTTGATCAACACGAAGGCCGTGGCGACGCAGATCAGGGCTGCCAGCACGACCGGATAGTCCCGCGTCAGCACGGATGCCAGAACCAGGGTCCCGATCCCGGGCCAGGCGAATACCGTCTCCGTGAGCACCGCCCCACCGAGCATACCGCCCAGGTTGATCCCGAGCACGGTTACGATCGGGACCAGCGCGTTACGTAAGGCGTGCCGGGTCGTCACGACCAACCCGCCGAGTCCCTTCGCGCGGGCCGTGCGGATGTAGTCCTGCGACAGCACCTCCAACATGCCTGAGCGGGTGAGCCGAGCCGCGAGCGTCAATGGCCACATCGACAAAGTGAGCCCGGGTAACACCAGCTGCGGCAGGCTGCCTCGTCCTGAGACCGGCAGGACCTGGAGATTCACAGCGAACATCAAGATCAGGAGCATGCCCAGCCAGAATGCCGGCATCGACTGCCCCAGCATCACCAGGACCGTGACCAGGCGGTCGAATATCGAGTCACGCCGAACCGCCGAGATGACGCCGGCGGGGATCGCCAGCGACACGCCGATGACCATCGCTACCAGCGTCAGCTCGATCGTTGCCGGGAGGCGGTCGAATACCACCTCGATTGCCGGGCGGCCGTGGACGAACGAGCGGCCGAAGTCGCCCTGGACCAGGCGCAACACGTACCTGCCGTACTGGATCGGGATTGGCTGGTCCAGCCCGTAGACACGGCGGAACGCGGCCCGCTGCTCCTCGGTCGTGTCGGCAGGCAGCAGCAGCTGGGTCATGTCTCCGGACACCTGGATGAGCACGAATGCCACCAGTGTCACGCCCACCACGGCCGGCACCGCCTGGGCGAGTCGGGCGAGGACGAAGCCGATCATGTGATGGACTCCCGCCCGACTCGCCCGTTCCCTACGCGCCCGGGTTGGGCGTACATTGGCTCGAGCTCTTCGTCGCTGCGCGCAGTGCGGCGAGGACGCGCTCGGGGGTCATCGGCAGCTCTGTCACGCTGGCGCCGGTGGCATGCAGGACGGCGTTGGCAACCGCCGCCGCGGTTGGGATGATGGCGGGCTCGCCGGCTCCCTTAGCCCCAAACGGCCCGCTCGGGTCGGGCCTTTCCACGAGGATCACTTCCGACGTCGGCGCATCCAGAGAGGTCAACACACGGTAGTCCATGTATGTGCCGTTGAGCACGCTGCCGGTCTCGCGGTCGATCACCAGGTCCTCGCTGAGCGCATACCCCAGCCCCTGCTGGGCCGCGCCCTGGATCTGTCCAACCACCACCAGCGGGTTGATCGCTCGGCCCACGTCCTGGGCGGTGACCAGTCGCAAGACGCGCACCTGTCCGCTGTCCGTGTCGACCTGGACCTCGGCGAACTGCGCCACGAAGGTCGGCGCGTTGGCCACCTGGGTGCTCCCATAGCCAGTGAATTCGCGGTTTTCCTGCAGCGCCTGGCGCGCCAGCGGTCCTAGCTCGGTCCCGCGTTCCGGCGCCCCGCGCACGATCACACGGCCCTCTCGCAGCTCGAGGTCGGCCGCCGCCGCCTCCAGCTTCAGCGCCGCGTACTCCAGGACCTGCCGCCTGGCTGCCGCGGCTGCCGCCTGCACGGCCTGTCCATTCCGGTACAACGACCGGCTGGCGTGCGCCCCGGAATCGTGCGGCGTGACGTCCGTATCCGTCTCGGAGACGTGTACAGCCTCGAGCGGGACGCCGAATTCCTCGGCGCAGATCTGCGCCAGCGCGGTCCGCAGCCCGGTGCCCAGGTCGCAGCCAGCCGTGGCCAGCAGCAGCGTGCCGTCGGTGTTGACGCGCACGACCGCGCCGCTGTAGTCGACCACGCCCGGTCTGCCGCTGATCCCGCTACCCCACGAGCTGCAAGCCATGCCCACGCCCTGGCGGCGACGGCCGATGGCGGCCGGCACCCTCGCCCGCTTCTCATGCCAGCCGATCGCCTCGGCGCCCCGCTCCAGGCACTCGCCGAAGCCGTCGCTGACGATCGGGCCTAGTCCGCGCCAGTCGTCACCGGCCCGGATTCGCATCCGCTCGCGCACGGCCAGCGGATCGACACCCAGCTCTCGAGCGCCCAGGTCGATCATGTGCTCCAGGGGCAAGCAGGCCTGCGGGCCGCCATAACCCCGGAAGGCGCCAGTCACCGGGGTATGGGTGAAGGCGACCAGCGCCTCGACGTCGGCGTGCTCGATACGATAGGGCGCCAGGAGCTGGCGCACCAGGACGGCGGCGATACCGGCACTGTGGCTCATGTACGCTCCGGCGTCAACCAAACAGCGGGCCCGCACGGCGGCAAGTGTGCCGTCGGGGCGGAAACCGACCGTCAGCATGGTCGTCGTCGGGTGGCGTGCGTCGGTGCCGACGAAGTCCTCCTGGCGCGAGAAGCGCAGCTTGATCGGACGCCCGGTGGCTAGCGCCAAAGCCGCCCCGTACGGCTCGGCCGTCAGAGCATCGCCTTTGCCGAACGTTCCCCCGATCAGTGGCGTAACTACACGCACCTTGGATTGCGGCAGTCCAAAAATGCTCGCCAGGGCGTTGCGGATGCGGTGCGGCGCATGGTTCGGCGACCAGACTGTCAGCTTGCCATTCCCATCGACCTCGGCCACGCAGCCAGTCGGCTCCAGCTGCGCTTGCTTCTGCCGCGGCGTCACGAACCGCTGCTCGAGTACGAGTGTCGCCGCGTCCAGCGCCGCCTCGACGTTGCCGCGGCGCTGCGTCACCCTTACTGCCAGGTTGCCCGGAGCGTCATCATGGACCAGCGGCGCGCCCTCCGCGAGCGCCGCTTCCGGCTCGAGCACTGCTGGCAGCGGTTCGTACTCCACCTCGACGAGCCGCGCGGCCTCGCGCGCCAGCGCGTCGGTCTCGGCCACCACCGCCGCCACCGGCTCGCCCGCGTAGCGAACCCGTGAGTCGAACAGGCGCATGTCGCCTGGCTGTTCAGCCTTGCCAAGCTCCCGCTCGCCGAGCGTGCTGAACGACCGCAAAGTGGGGAAGTGGCGGCCCACATCCTGCGAAGAGAGCACACAGCTGACGCCGGGCAGCGCCAGGGCTGCCGAGGCATCCACGCGTGCCACCCGCGCGTGGGCGTAGGGACTGCGGACGAGGCGGGCGTGCAGCATGCGCGGCAGCTCGAGATCGGCCACGTAGCGACCCTGGCCAGTGACCTTCGCTTCTGATTCCAGCCTGGGCACCGACAAGCCCACGATCGTGGGCTTCGCAGCCGCCTCGGCTTCAGGAGTTGCGCCCCGTGCTGGGTTCACGGCGTGGCCCGTTCAGCCGGGCTCGCTAGCGTCTCGTCTGCCCCCCTTCGCCCGTCCACGAGGATGGCCATCATCCGCGCCGCGGCGGCCACCGCCTCGACGACCTTTCCGTAGCCGGTGCACCGGCACAGGTTGCCTGCCAGCGCCTCGCGGACCTCCGCCTCGGTCGGGTGGGGGTTCGCATCCAGCAGTGCCTTGCTCGCAATCAGCAGTCCGGACGTACAGAACCCGCACTGAACGGCGCCGTACTCAATGAACGCCCGCTAGAGCGGGTGCAGCTCACGCCGCCTCGGGCCCGTCGCGAGTCCCTCTACCGTGAGGACGTCGCACCCGTCGACTTGCGCCGCTAGCATGAGGCAGGCGCGCACCTGCTGGCCGTCGACCAGTACGGTGCAGCTCCCGCAGACCCCCTCGTTGCAACCTACGCGCGTTCCAAGCAGGCCCAACCCTTCTCGGAGGAAGTCACAGAGCAGCTGGTCGTCTGGCACGTGCCGCGTTACTCGTTCGCCGTTGATGGCTGCGGAGATCTCGACGGCCATGCCGAACCTAGCTCACAACTCCGGCCAGCCAACCGAGCCCTGGTCTATCCACCATCCACTGCCCACTGGCCTACTGGCCTGCTGGCCCACTGGCCTACTGGCTCATTCAGGCGCGCGGCGAGAGGCGAAAGAGCATCGCGTACCGGTCACCGTATGGATAGACCTGCCAGTTGACGTTCTTCCGCTTCGCCCAGAACTCGTCCTGGGTGTGGGTCTCCAGGACGTAAGCCTTGTCGTGGACGTAGCGGCCGAAATCCTGCAGCACCTTCAGCCGCTCCGCCGGGTCCATGGTGCTCCGGGTCTTCTCGAATAGCCCGTTCAGTTGGTCGTCCGGGGCGTTGAACTTCATCTTGTAGAAGTGGAGGTTGATCATACTGTCGGGGTCGGCCGACGTGGCGAAGGGGGACAGGGTGATACCCTCGAACGTGCCAGCCAGGCGGTCGGCCAGGAGCTTCACCGCCTCCTTGGTGACGATCCTGGCCTTGATCCCGATCTCGCCAAGCTGGCCTGCGATGATTTCCGAGATCTCGCGATCTCGGAGCCAGACCCCGGACGACGTGTTCAGCTCAGTCTCGACGCCGCCGGCGTAGCCCGCCTCGGCCATCAGTTGCTTGGCCTTGCCCAGATCGTACAGGTAGAGGGGCAGGTTGGGGTCGAACCCAGGCCAGCCGGACGAGAATGGGCCGCGCAGCAGCTCGCCGTTCCCTTCGAGCACGTTCTTCAGGATAACGTCGCGGTTTACCGCGTAGTTGGCCGCTTGTCGGACGCGAACATCGTCGAACGGCTTGTTGATGGTGTTGATCAGGTAGTGCATCGACCGACCGCCCTTGCCGTACTGGCGGAGGGTGATGAGGTCGACGTTCGGATCGGTCCGCAGCTCGTTGAGCTGGCCAACCGCGGGCTGGACCATCAGATGCACCCCGCCCGTCTTCAGCTCGGCCACCCGGGTGGTGGGGTCAGGCACGATCCGGATCACGAGCCGCTGCGGGAAGACCTGGCCAGCCCAGTAGTTGGGGTTCGCTTCCAGCACCAGGCGCTGGCCCTTGACCCACTCGACCACCTTCATTGCGCCCGTTCCGATCGGCTTCTCATTGAACGCTTCCGCTCCCACCTGCGAGCGGGCCTTCTTCGGGATGATCGGCAGGAGTGAGAGCGTGGAGATCAGCTCGGCGTGGGGCCCCTTGGTGATGATCCGAACCGTGGCTGGATCCACCACTTCGACCCGCTCGACCTGATTGCGGAGCGAGCTCCGCAGCGACCTCTCGGTCATGTAGTCGTCGAACGTGTAGGTGACGTCCTCGACGGTCAGCTCGTCGCCGTTGTGGAACTTCACGCCCTTGCGGAGCTTGAACTCCCAGGTCGTCTGGTCGACCAGCCTGTAGGACTCCGCCAGCGCTGGGACCTGCTTGTAGCCGGAGCCGTCCGGATTCGCTTCGTAGGAGTACAGGCCGTTGTAGATGTGGCTGTGGATGAGGCCGCCGGTGGCGCTCGTAGTCGAGCCGAAATTCGGATCGAGCGACGGCGGCTCCTCGTTGAGGGCGACGATCCATTCGGTCGGCTCAGCGGCCTTCGCGGCCGGTGCGGGAGCGGAGGTCGGCGCGGCCGCGGCGGGCTTCGCTGGAGCCGCTTCGGTAGGTTTGGCGGCTGGCGCCGTGGTGGCAGGAGGTGCGGGCGGAGCTGTGGGCGGCGCA
Organism: Chloroflexota bacterium; assembly: GCA_035637315.1. Taxonomy (GTDB): domain Bacteria; phylum Chloroflexota; class UBA6077; order UBA6077; family JACCZL01; genus DASPXK01. Next base: position 4,445 of record DASPXK010000061.1, on the reverse strand, counting down.
CATGCCTGGAGCATAACCACGGCCGACAGCCCCAGGACGCTCTTGAGGAACTGGCGGCGCGTGCCGAAGCCCAGGCTGAAAGCGGATGCGGTCTCGTCCTGCACGGTGGTCTCCTCCCTCACACGGTGGCCCTGAGCCATAAGGGAGAGGGCCCAAATTCGCACCGGCCCAGCGAGCTCGGTGAGTGCGGCCCGGCCACTCCTCCTCTTCTCGCCGCCGTTACTCGGAGGACAGCATGATAGAAGCACGTAGGTGATGTGTCAACCAAAATGCACGGCACAACCACGCGCCTCAGGCGCGTGATCGCAGCCGCTTCAGAGGCGTGACGTGGGCCGAGAGGATGGATGGGCTGGACAGCAGCGCATCTACCACGTTGCGCTGCGCCGCGAGGATCTGATCGATTGCGATCCGCCGCGAAGCTTCGGCGTCGCCGGCCACCAGTGCGTCCACCAATTGCTTGTGTTCGTGCATGATCTCCGCCCTGCGGTTGCGAAACTGCAGGCTGAGATGCAGCATCCGCTCGCTTTCGTCGAGCAGCTTCTCGATGGCCTCCGCGAGACGCCGGTTGCCCGTAGCGCGAGCAACCGTGACGTGGAATTCGCGATTGGCTTGCAAGTGACGGTCGAGCGCGTCTGGGCTATCGTCCGCGTCAGCCCCCTCCGCGCACAGCGCATCGAGATGTCGCAGCTCGGCCGCGTCGACGTGGCCGGCGGCCAATTGAACCGCGGCTGGCTCCACGATGAGCCGCAAGCCAAATAGCTCCTGCACGTCGCCCAGGGTGATCGGCGCGACCTCGTAACCGTGGCGCGGGATGTTGCGCACCAGTCCCTCCTGGACCAGGCGACCCAATGCCTCGCGGACGGGGGTCTTGCCGAGCCCGCTCTCACGGACCAGCTGGGATTCCGTGACCAGGAGATCTGGCGGCAGCTCGCACCGAATGATCTTGCGCTTCAACTGCCCGTAGGCCTCGTCGGCCAGTGAACCGGCGTCGGTGGCAGTTCGCAGCGGGCGTTTTCGGTGAGGTGAGGCCTTTGCGCTCTTGATCTTCCGATCTCCCAGCGCAAACTTGGGCCGGACAGTCATCCCGAGCTTGTCCTTTCTCGCGTACAGTCGCGCCCAGATGATATGTCACCTACCCTTGACAGGGCCAGAGTGTCTTTCTAGCATGGCTGATATGTTGCTCGGCCGCGACTTGATGCCAAGCGAGACGACGGGCCTTTCCGTTTACTCACAGCCCGGGTCCGATGCCGTATTACAGTCCAATGTCGAGCAATAAGCTGGACGCCGCGAGGGTCGTGTGAAAATGCTTGGCCAGGCGGAGGGAGTCGCCATGTTCACGCGCGAGGAGCACGAGCTCCTGTCACGGACGGGCCGGGGCACGCCGATGGGCGACTTGCTTCGACGCTACTGGGTACCGGCTCTGCTGAGCGAGGAGATACCGGGACCCGACTGTCCGCCGGTGCGGGTCAAATTGATGGGCGAGGATCTGATCGCCTTCCGCGACAGTGTGGGACAACCCGGGTTGCTCGGCGAGTTCTGTTCACACCGCGGCGCATCTCTGTACCTGGGCCGCAACGAGGGGAACGGATTGCGCTGTTCGTACCATGGCTGGAAGTACGAGGTCTCCGGCAAGCTGGTGGAAACGCCCAACTGTCTGGACACCGCGATTCGCGAGCGCATCAACCACACAGCATACCCCTGCAAAGAGGCCGGCGGCGTGGTGTGGACGTACATGGGGCCAGTCGAGAAGACGCCTGCTCTGCCCGACTTCGAGTGGCTGCTGGTTCCCGACACTCATCGCTATGCCTCCAAGCGGCTGGAGGAATGCCATTGGCTGCAAGCGCTGGAAGTCGATATCGACTCGAGCCACGTCGCCTGGCTCCACCGCGAAAATGTGCTCAGGGGCGCCCAGCAGAACGAGCGAAGCCGCTGGATGCGTGATTTCACCGAGCCGGCCTTCGACATCGTGGAGAAGGAGTACGGACTGCTGATCGCCGCTCGGCGCGACGTCGATCCGGACAACTACTACTGGCGGATCAACGAGTGGCTCGTGCCCTGGTACACCTTCACACCGAGCGAAGGCGGTCCAGCGCCCTTCGGGGTCCACGCCTGGGTGCCCATCGACGACCATACCACCTGGGTCTATAGCTTTACCTGGTACGCTGATCGCCCGCTGTCTGAGGAGCAGCTTGCTGGCTTCCGAGCCGGTACGCAAGGCATCTACTGCAAGCTGGTTCCAGGGACGTACCGCCCGCTGCACAATCCGTCCACCGACTGGGGCATGGACCGCGCAGCGCAGAAGCGTGGCGACCTCTGGATGGGGATCGCGGGCAACCAGGAGCAGGACAACGCCATCACCGAGAGCATGGGACCGGCCTACGACCGAACCAAAGAGCACCTGGTTGGGACAGACGGGGCCGTCATCGCGACCCGCCGACGGCTGCTCGAGGCGGCGCGCGAGCTCCAGAATGGCGTCGAGCCGTTCGGCGTCGCGGGGAAGGGGTTCTGCGTCCATCCAGTCTCGTTGGTGCTGCCGCGCAATGTCGCTTGGGAGGGGGCAACCCGGGATAAAATCGAGCAGCGTCACACGAGGAGGTAGGAGCGTGACCCCGGCCGAGCACCTGGCTGTACCTTATGTGATGACGATGGAGCCAGCCGTTGGCCCGGACGGCAGCTGGATCTGCCGTGCCGAGTACCCAGAGCTGCCCGGCTGCGTCGGAGAGGCCTTCTCGCCGATCACCGCGATCGACAAGCTCGAAGAGGCTCGCGAGCGGTTCATCCTCGGACGGCTGGAGAGCGGAGAGGCTATCCCGGTTCCGCGACCGCCGCTGCCCTATCGGATCCGGACGATCAGCGAGCCAGCGCTCCGGTTCGCGAAGTGGTTGGCCGAAAACCGGCGCATTAGCGAGGACCGCTGATGACCGACAGCAGCCTGGTTGGTTTGAAAGCCTCGGCAGGCGGCCGATAGTATCTCACCCAGCACCGCCTGGTATCCTAGAAAGGTCCGGACTCTGCCGTCACGCCCGCCGCGATGGCAGATCGACGACAGAGGGAGCGCCGTGATGCCGATCAACCCCTGGCGAGCCACCTGCATGCAGATGCCGTCCCGAGTGGCGACCGGTTCTGCCAACCGGGACGAAGCCTGGCGGATCATCCGCCAGAACCTCGATTATGCGACGCGGATGATCGACGCCGTGTTCGAGAGCTCTGACACGAACGACTCTCGCCTGTTGCTGTTTCCGGAGTTCGCCTTCCAGGGTCCACCACTGAAGGAGGACGTCCAGCAGTGGATTGACAGGGCGGCCTACACCCTGCCCGGCGATATTTCCCGCCCGCTGCAGGAGAAGGCTCGCGAGTACCGCGTTTACGTTGGCGCCAACCACTTCGAATTCGATCCCGAGTGGCCGGGCAGGTACTTCAACTGTTCGTTCCTGATTGATCCGAACGGCGACGTGGTCCTGCGCTACCGCCGCATCTACACCGCGCAGTGGCCATCACCGCACGACCTCATGGACGCGTACCTTGCCCGGTACGGGATTGAGAAAACGTTTCCCGTCGTCGACACGGAGCTTGGCCGGATCTCGATGTTCCCGTGTGGCGAGATCAGCGTGCCGGAGGCGGCGCGGATGTTCATGCTGCGTGGCGCGGAGGTCTTGCTCCACCCGGACAACGGGACCACGGGGCCCGCAACCGATGCTGCGAAGGTGGTGCGCGCGTACGAGAACATGCTGTATCTGGTGAGCACCAACGTGGCGGGCCCGATCGGCTTCGCTCAGGGTGATGGTCCACTGGGCGGCCGTTCGCAGATCGTCGACTTCGACGGCAACGTCCTGGCTATCGAGACCGGCTCGGAGCCGTCCCCACGGGCCACGGCGATGGTCGACGTCGAGAAGCTTCGGGAGGCGCGTCGCGACACGACGATGCGCAACCGCTTGCTTCGCAGCCGATTCGAGATCTACGTGCCGGTCTACGCGCAAGCCGTCTTCTATCCCGCCAACCAGTTTGCCGAGACGCCGATGGCTAACTGGCAGGAGACTGGCTCGGTTGGCCAGACGGCCTTGCGGAATATGATCCGCCAGGGAGTGTCGGTCGAGGCGCAAGCCCCGGTCGCGTCGGGCTAACGCCAGACGCCATCAGGCTCGCGCTGCCAGCCGATACAGCAGCATGTAAGTGCCTCCTGATGCCAGGGGGGTCCACTCCAGATTCTTGCGCTTCGCCCAGAACTCGTCCTGGCTGTGGACCTCCAGGATGTACCCCTGGTCGTGGATGTAGCGGCCAAGCTCTTCGATGGCCTTCAGTCGCTGGGTCGGATCGAGCGTGTTCCGCTCCTGTTCGATCAGCGCATTGACCTTGTCGTCGTTATGGGTCTTGGCCTTGTAAAAATGGATTCCGAGCATGGGGTCCGCGTCGGGGAACGTTGCCCAGGGCGACAACGTGATCCCCTC
>DASPXK010000060.1:0-7530 GCA_035637315.1 Chloroflexota bacterium | reverse complement strand
GTCGACCCGCGCAAGTTCGGCCGTATCTACTTGTTCGCTGGCCACGCTTCTCTGGATGCCTTTCTCCTCGGACGACTCGGGCCCGAGCCCCTAGACGATCTCACGGCGGCCGGACTGCGCGAGCGGCTCGCCAGGCGACGGGCCCGCCTGAAGTCACTCCTACTGGACCAACGCTTTCTGGCTGGCATCGGCAACCTGTACGCCGACGAGATCCTGTGGGAGGCGCGGCTTCACCCGGCCCGTTCGGCGCAGAGTCTGACGGCGCGAGAGCGGAGCCGACTGCTCGACGCGACGCAGCGGGTCCTGCTCGGCGCGATCCTGCGTCGCGGCACATCCGTGTCGGATTATGTCGACGCCAACGGCGAGCGCGGCCAGAACCAGGATTTCCTCCAGGTCTACGGTCGCGAAGGTCTGCCCTGTCCGCGTTGTGGACGACCGATCATCCGCCAGGTCATCGCCCAGCGCGGCACCTGGTTGTGTCCGGGCTGCCAGAGAGTACGGCGACCCTGAGGAAGCGATGAGGCCGCCCGCATCCTCGGGATCGCGGTGCTCAGCCGGCCCTGGCGGAAGACCATTTCGGCCATAAGCTTTCATCCTGGTCTAGGATCAAGGACCTCACTCCGCGTCCCCTGGGAGCGCGGGCGTCTCGCCCGCCCCGCTACGGGTTGGGAGCGCGGGCGTCTCGCCCGCCCGTCCGCGGCGGGCGCTGCTCCACCGCCAGCCCTCCGGAACGTCACATAGACCCGCCTTGACTGGGTTTTCCTCGATGTAATCGAGCGCCGCGCGGAAGTGTTCGTCATCGCGGATGAACCGATCAAAGTAGTCGCGCTGCCAGAATGGCCCACTCCTGCCCAGGATCCGATTAGCCGTCTTAGCGCTCCACGATTTCCACGCCTGAACGATGTCCGACAGCCGGAAGCCAGGCCGCGGGGTGATCAGCACGTGCACGTGATTGGGCATCACTACCCAGGCGTGCAGGTGATAGCGTTCCCGATCCAAGTAGAGAAAAGCGTCTTCGACAAGGGTCGCGATGCGTGGATCGGACAACCAGGTCGCGCCATGGCCTTCGTCAAGGTAGGCCTCTACACGACGACGCCGCTCTGCGTCTGCCTCGCGGTGGCCCAACATGCGAAGCTCCTCCGTCCAGGCCGCCAATCTTTCGGTTGGGAGGGAGCCCGAAAGACGGAAGGTGACGGACTGTGGGATTTGGCCGCCGTCAAAGTGCGGAACGTAGCCTCGCGAGTGCCAGCCTCGGGGAACGACACTGGGAGGGCTTGAGTCCCGCCCGACACCCGACGGCGGGCGGGACGCCCGCGCTCCCAGGGGTGGCGCCCTCTCCACATCGCCCGCGCCGGTCAAATCTACCCTTCCGCCTTCAGCTTCCTCGCGACGTCCTCGCGGAGGTCTTTCTGGAGACCGTGCGACTAGAGCCGGAGCAGGCGGGCGAAGCGGTCCTCGCTCTTGTAGGGGCCGACGACGGCCAGGTTCAGCAGCTCGGGGCGGAACAGCTTCTGGGCCACCCGGCGCAGGTCGTCGCTCGTGATTCGCTCGATCGCTTCGACAACTTCGTCCACGGTCAGGACTTCGTTCCGCAGCAGTTCCTGGCTGCCGAGCCAGGAGGAGACAGCGCGGGTGTCCTCCATTCGGAGCTGAATTCGGCCCTTGATGAACTCCTTGGCCTTGATCAGCTCCGGCTCGGGCACGCCCTCCTGGAGCAGCTGCAACTCCCGCAGGATCGTGCGGATCGTCGGCTCGACCTTTTTCGGGTCCACGCCGGCCCCGATGACGGCGCAGCCGGCGTCACGGAAATGGCTTACGTAGGAGTGGACGTCGTAGGCGAGCGCCAGTCGTTCGCGGACCTCCAGGAAGAGCCGTGAGGACATCCCCTCCCCGAGGATGGCGTTCAGGACGTCCAGCGCGAAGCGGTCCGGGTGGCTACTGGAGTATCCCTGGACCGCCAGGCAAAGGTGGGTCTGCTCGGTTCGCTTTGACTTGAGCCCGACTCGCGCCGCGGCCTGCCCGTTGGTCGCCGGATACCAGCTTCCAAACGGTCCGCGCGGCCAGCCTCCAAGATGCCGCTTGGCCAGCTCGATCACCGTCTCGTGGCTCACGTTGCCCGCGACCGCCAGGACGGTGTTCTCGGGAACGTACTGGCGCAGGATGTATTCGCTAATCTGATCGCGGCTTAGCGCCGAGACCGAGCGCTTGGAGCCGCCGACGTCCCGCCCGAGCGGCTGATCTGGCCAGAGCACTTCGTCGATCAACAGGCCGGCCAGATCGGCCGGGCTGTCCTCGCTCATCGCCAGCTCGTCGAGGATGACCTGTCGCTCCTTCTCGATCTCGTCCGCGTCCAGGATCGAATGCAGCAGCGCGTCGGCAAGCACGTCCAGGCAGCGAGCGAAGTGCTGGTGGCCAACTTTGGCCCAGAAGACCGTAAGCTCCTTGTCGGTCGCGGCGTTCATCACACCGCCGATGCCCTCGATCTCTTCCGCGATCACGCGCGCGGTTGGCCTCCGCTGGGTCCCCTTGAACAGCATGTGTTCGAGGAAATGCGAAACCCCGGCCAGCTCGTCGCTCTCGTACCGCGAGCCGGCCCCGATGAAGAACCCAACGCTCACCGAGCGCGTGTGGGGCATCGTGCTGGTGATCACCCTCAAGCCGTTGTCAAGGATGGTTCTGTCGAACATGCTGGGCCGAGCCGCCTCCAGAAAAAATAGGCCCTGACGAGGGCCAACCCGTGGTCAAGTCTAGCGGCTGTCCAGAGTGGCCGGCAACGGCTCCCTCACGCCCTCCCCCTTCTCCCAAGCGTGGGAGAGGGGCGAGGGCATGAGGTCGAGCGGGAGCTCCAGCAGCGTCGTCGTCCCGTCGTCGGCGAGCCAGCCCACCTCAAGGCGCAGGCGCTGGCCCGGAGGGGAGGGCAGGCGGACACGATCGAGCACGAGCTGGCCACCCGGCCATTCCTGAGTGGGGAAGAGCCCATCTAAGGCCATGCCGCGTTGCTCGGCCTGCAGTTGGCCGGAGTCATCCACCAGGCGCACCACCCGCGCCAGCGGGCGTGTCGGTGCGCCTGAGGCGGACTGCCAATGCAGGACTACCTCCAGCGTGCTCGCGTCTCGTCGCGCGTCGTAACCAACGAGCCGGAGGTTGGCCAGGTCCTGGCCGACCAGGCGCGAGGGGGCCGATGGCCGATCGGTCAGCAGGAGCGCGTCTTGTCCCGCCAGCCAGAGGGCGTACGGACGACTGGCTCGCAGGGGGCTCTGGCGCCCAGCCAGCGCTTCGCGAGTCTGGTCGTTCGTGAGGTCCAGCAGGTAGGCCTGGACGCGGCGGTCGGGCGGCCACAGCCGGCCGCCGTAGTTGGGAGGGAAGACGTACAGCTCGGAGCGGTTGGCGACATGCCCGAGCGGCCGCCGGCTCGCGGCCAGCGAGGCGTCCGGCGGAACGGCCGCGGCCAGATAGCTCAACTGCTCGGCGCGCTCGGTCCAGACCACGTCCTCGGGCTCGTAGTCCCCGCCGCCCGGCAGCGAGCTATCTACCAGATAGCTGGCCACCGATCCGACTACGAGCAGCCCGATCCCAGCCAGCCGAAGGGGCGACTTGCTCAAGCGGGCGAGCCCGACGACGGCCGCCAGCCAGATTGCTGGCAGCATGGGCGCCGCCCAGTGGCGTCGATAGCGGCCCTCCTTGTCCGCCAGCAGCAAGGTAGCTGCGTGAGGCAGATCGATCGCCAGCACCTCCGGGGCGAGGAGGGCGAGGCCGCCGGTTGGGGCCAGCAGCCAGCGGGCGGCGAGGACAGACCGTCGCGTCAGAAAGGTCCCAACTGCCTCACCAGGGCTCTGGCGAAGGTGCTCGAAGTGGCCGAGCGTTCGATTCTCGCCTGCCGTCGACGGCTCATGAAAGCGCGGCATGACCACGAAGCCGACGAGCCCAAGCCACACGGCGGAGGCGACCAACAGCGCCGGAGCCCAGCGGATCGTCCGGCGGCTGAGCAGGAGGAAGATGCCTAAGCCTGCCGCGGTGAGGCCGGCCTCCTCCTCGATCAGCAGCGCCAGCAGTCCGCACGCCGCACCGCGCCGCCATCGCCCGGTGATCAGAAAGTACGCCCCGAAGGCCATCGGCAGCGCCGCGAACGTGACTGGATAGAGCGCGTCGAAAGCAACCTCGTCCAGGGTGGGCATGGCGAAGAAGCCTGCGACCAGCAGCGTCGGAAGCCACACGCCGCCTACCATTCGGCGCGCCAGCAGGTAGACGGGTATCCCCGAAAGCGCGAGCGCGACCTGCTGGCCGACGAGCAGCCAGCGTGGGTCCGGGAAGAGCGCGTACAGGGGCGCCAGGAGCGGCAGTAGCAGCGCCACATGCTCAGCCAGATGGACGCGGTTGAACTCCAACAGACTGGTCAAGAACGGGCGGCCGTGCCCGGTGTCCCAGAGGACCTGAAGATACACGCCGAAGTCGCGCGAGGTGGTGTTGTACGTCTCGTGCTCCGCGACTACGATCCAGCACGCCAGTCCAAGCCAGAGTAGGCCGACGCAAAACGCGGGCAAGTGAACGACAAACGGCCAACGCCTGGACATCGGGAGTCGCCCTGGGCGCTGAGCCTGGGCGGCGATCGTGCGGCCGCCTTGGCCGCCAGTGGGTTTGGTGGCCGTGATCCCCACTCCCCTCAGGATGACACCAAGAACTCAGGATGACACCAAGAAGGGTGCCCGTCAAAGTTTTGGGTCCGGTGGCGGGACGACGACCAGCCCTCACCCCCCGAACCCCCTCTCCCGCGGCAGGGAGAGGGGCAGGAGCAAGTGCTCTTCACGGGGTGAGGGCCGTCCCTCGCTGCATCCCGTCGTCTGCGCCCAGTGTGGGGTTAGCATCACGGTCCCCTTCGTTCCGCGCTACGACCGCCCCGTCTACTGCAGCACATGCTTCGACAAGGTCCGCTCCGAAGCGGCCATCTAGACTCGCCTCCTCCCGCGAAGTGCACGTGTTCTAGCCTTCTCCCTCAGGGAGAGGAGATGGCTATTCCGCGCCTAGCGACGGACCGTATCGACCAGAACCGTGAGATCGTCCCACTCCCAGGCAGGCGCGAAGCGTCGCGCAGCCCGCGCCTCGATCAGCGCCTGCGACCATCGCTCCATGTCGCGCAGGATCAGCGCCAGGTCCCGGCGGTAGACCCAGTTACGCATCTGGAAGCGAGTCGCGCGCTGGCCGTGCTCGGCCGCCGAGACCAGGTCGCCAGAGTCGCGGTCGAGCAGCGCTAGCCCGTGCTCGGCCGGCGCGGAGCGCGGATCGAGCGACAGGGCCCGCAGATACAGGTCGCGCGCCGCGGCGACGTTCCACCGCAGCGTCTCGGCCTCGCCGATTCGGGCCAGTCGCTCGGCGGTCGGTCGACCCAGCCCGTCGGCCTGGCGGAAGCGCCCGATCGCCGCGTCGGGCTCTCGGATCCCGATCAGCGCCACTCCCATCTCGTCATAGAAAGTCGCCCGGTTGGGGCTGAGTGAGATCGCGCGATCGTATTCGGCAACCGCTCGACGGAGGCGCTCGTCGCGCGTGGCAGCCTCGCGACTCACCTCGCTCCACAGAGCCCAGAACCGAGCCAGGTGGACGTGGCTGTACGGGTCGAGCGGGCTGAGGCTCGCGGCCCGCTCGAGCGACAGACGCGCGGCGTGAAAGAGCGCTTCACGCCCTGTCGGCGTCGACTCATACAGGGCCTCGAACGACCCGGGCGCGGCTCCGGCCGGATCGGAAGTCGTTCGGGCGATCTCCTGATACGCCTCGGCAAGGGCGAGATAGTAGACGTCCTGCTGCGGCGCCCAGGAGACTGCCGCCAGCTCCGCGGCCGTGCTCGCGGCTGGCGCCTCGCCCGCCCTCAAGGCCAGGGCCCGGGTGTGGTACAGGTCCGCCATGAACGGGCCGACCACTCGTGGCAGCGCGATCAAACCAAAGCTTGCCGCCAGCAGTACGGCGGCAGCGCGCGTGCCACGCGCCGGCGGCCCGTCGCCCGCTCCCCGGCTCCGGGCTGAGCGAGGCTCGTCGGCGAGCGCCTCGGCACGTGCGGGCAGAGTGGGCGCCACCAGCAGGCCGGCCGTCATCCAGAACAGTGTCCCACTGGTGATAGAGTCAAACGAGAACAGCCCGGCCATCAGATTGGCCGTTAGGGCACCCAGGAGCCCGGCCGCCAACAGGGCGTGCTCGGGATCGGAGCCGCCGACTGCGGCGAGGCCACCGCGAGCCAGGACTACCACACCGCCGATCAGCGCCAGCACGCCGATCATCCCGCGCGCAAGGAGCTGGTCAACGAGCAGGTTGTGGGCGCGGTCGAAACGCGCGTTCGGATAGCGGGCCGCTAGCTCGGCCGGAAAGTGGCGCTCGAGCACGAGCGCCTGGGTCTCAGGTCCAAAACCGACCGCGCTACGCCAGCCCGCCTCGGCGACACTCTGCAGCGAGGCCTGCCAGATCAGCACACGCTGGCGAGCCGAGCCATCCTCTAAGCTGGTCTCGGCCCCTCGCGCGACAAGTGAGGGGAGGACTGAGCTCGGCGAGCTCAGCGCAAGACCACCTCCGGCCATCACCACGAGTGCGAGCACCGCCGCGAGCACCCAGCGGCTCGGTTGGAGGCGCCACGTCATCGCCGTCGCAGCGACCCCTCCCCCGGCCAGCAAACCGAGGAGGCCGCCACGAACGCTCGCCATGACGATCACGGCCACTTGAAGTCCCAGCAGCGCGACCCAGCCGCCATACGCGATGGCCGCCGGTGCCGGCCCGGCGAGGATGGCATGCCCTGAGGCGGCATTCGCCGGTTTCTCGGCGGCCCTGAGCTCACGCCCTGCCGCGACGAGCAGAGCTAGCGTCAGGGGGGCCACCATCGCCAGGTAGGTGCTCAGCGCTGTCGACGAGCCGAGCGTGCTCGTGACGCCGATAGGCCGGCCGAGCCAGACGATCGGATCGAGCCGAAACTGCTGCATCAGCGCGTACAGGCAAACGGGCACGCTCGCCAGGACCCAGCCTTTGCCCAGGGTTCGGCGCCGCTCCCCCGAGCGCCCGGCAGCCGCGGCCGCGAGGCCCAGAATGACCCAGGCCAGGAGCGCAACGAGCCCCTGGATCCGGTCGTACGATCCCCACACGCTGACTGCTGGGGCCACTGAGAGGGCGGTCGAGATCGCCAGCGAGGCCGTGTAGGCGCCCAGCGCCAGCCACAACGACAACGCCGGGTCCCGTACGTGCACCGACCGTCGCGCGAGCGCTGGGGGCCAGAATCGCAAGGCGAATCGCGCCAGCCAGCCAAGCCCGAGGACCAGTGCGAGCAGCTCGACCAGCGTGCCCTTAGTGGCTTCGAAGCCGAGTGTGCCAAACGGGTGGAAGACGAGCGGCGTCAGGATTCCGGCGAGCAGGCAAGCCGCGTCGGCCCAAGGCGAGACAGGCGGGTTGGGTCGTGTGGCTGTCGCGGCGGCCCCGCTTCGTGGCAGGCCCCCACCCCTTGCCCCCTCCCCCAAACTTGGGGGAGCGGGTTGGGGGTGGGGGCCCACTCGGCGGACGGCGCTG
>DASPXK010000059.1:0-5075 GCA_035637315.1 Chloroflexota bacterium | reverse complement strand
GGAATTCCTGGATGCCGCCGACGACGTTTTGCGATTTGCCAGCCTTGGCACGACGGAGCAGGGCGACTCCGGCACGCAGTTCCGGATCGACTACCTGAAGTCCAGCGGCGCTATTGGCTTCTACCTCCCAGACTGGGTCGCAGTGCAGCAGACGTCCGAAGGCGAGGTCCACTGGATCATCGAGACGAAGGGCAGAGTCTGGGAAGGCACGGAGGCCAAGGACCTAGCGATGACCGATTGGTGCGAACGCATAAGGGCGCAGACAGGCCAGGAATGGAAATTCGCCCGGGTGAATCAAGCTGAGTTCGACAGAACGAAGCCCAGGACCCTCGAGGCTGCCACGGCAAAAGCGTTGGAGCAGCCGACCCTGACCCCCTCCTGATTCTGGAATGTCTGAAAAGCAGGACATTCGACAGTTTCTAGAGCGTGTCGAGATGCGCTTGCGCAAGGAGCGCTTTCTTCGGGCGCCGACGTTCTGAGACTCTGTTGGCGCTCAGAGGCCGGACTGCCATTGTTCTTTCGGCGAAGATGGCCTGGACGCTGGAACAGTGGCCCACCTGAGGCGCCCGGATTGGCGCTGACACCTTGGACGAGCGCCACGCGCTGAGCTGGCTCTACTCCTTCGCCGACTGGGAGCGCGGCGTGGGCTGGAACGCGCGTGCGTCGCCCGATCCGGCCTGGAACCTCGAGCGTACCCGACACTTCCTCGACCTCGCGGGCGGACCCGACCGGACGCTCATCTGTATCCTGATCGCTGGGACCAAGGGCAAGGGCTCGAGCGCGGCGATGGTCGAGAGCATTGCCCGAGCAGCCGGTGCACGTACGGGGCTGTATACCCAGCCACATCTACATCACTACCGCGAACGAATCCGGCTGAACGGAGAGCCCATCGGCGGCGGCGACTTCGCCAGCCTTGCTACCAGGCTGCGCCCCTCGGTGAACCGGCTCGTCCATGATCTGCCGGCCGCCGGGGAGCCGACCACGTTCGAGATCACCACGGCCATGGCGCTGGCGGCATTCGCCGATTTCGGCGTCGACGTGGCGGTGCTGGAGGTAGGCCTGGGCGGGCGCCTGGACGCCACCAACGTGGTCCAGCCGACGGTCTCGGCGATCACCCGAATCAGCTACGACCACACTCAGATCCTGGGCCGCACGTTGGGCGCGATCGCCCGCGAGAAGGCCGGTATCCTACGGTCAGGCGTGCCGATGGTCTCTGCTCCCCAGCGGGCGGCCGCGCACGAGGCGCTCGTTCGGGCCGCCCGCGCCGTCGGCGCGCCCCATCGGTTCGTCGAGCCGTTCCCGCCAGGCCGCGGCGAGCCGTCGCGCGGCTGGCGCCAGCCGGTCCAGGTCGTCTTCCGCGGCCAGACGGCTGGTGTGGCCTGGCTGCCGCTGCTCGGCGACCACCAACGCGAGAACGCGGCGCTGGCCGTCGCGGCCTGCGAGGAGCTGACAGATGCCAAGCTGTTGAGCGTTGGGCCGGTAGCGGTCCGCGGCGGCCTGGAGGCGGTCAGGTGGCCTGGACGACTGGAGGTCGTCGACGAGTCCCCGTTGATGGTAGTGGATGGCGCCCACAACGGCGAGTCGGCCGAGCGGCTAGCTGCCGCGCTGGGGAAGTGCTTCAGTTTCTCGCGGCTCTGGCTCGTGGTAGGCTTGCTCCGTGACAAGGACGCGCGGGCGTTCTTGCGCCCGCTGGTCCCGCTGGCGGCCGGCGTGGTGGCGACCCGCACCTCCAGCCGTCGCGCACTGGAGCCAGGAGAACTGGCTCAGGCCTGTCGGGCAGCCGGCGCCAGGCGGGCGGAGACCGCTCCCGACGTGCCCACGGCGCTCACGCTAGCCCGTTCGTGGGCCGATCCGACGGACCTGATCTGCGCGACGGGCAGCCTGTCGGTGGTCGCGGAGGCGCGGGACTCACCCTGACCCTCTCTCAGAGTGCTCAGAGTGAGAGGGGACCGAACGATCGGCTGTCAGGTGGCGCAGGATGAGCTCGCACACGTCGGTGGCCTGTATGTCGGATTCGTCGAGCAGGTCCGTGCTCTGGGTGACGAAGATGGGCATCTCGGCAGCCTCATCCGGGACGCGGCCATGCGAGCCTCGCACGAGCGAGGCGTCGAGGGGGACGACGTCCAGCAGGGTGCGAAAGCCGAGACGCTGCTGTAGCAGGGTCGAGCCGACCTTGAGTTTCGGGAAACGCAACGACGGATCGACGAACAGCTCGACCGGGTCGTAGCCCGGCTTGCGATGGATGTCCACCGTGCGCGCGAAATCGGGCGCGCGGTTGTCGTCGAGCCAGTAGTAGTAGGTGAACCAGGCATCCGGCTCCGCCACGGCCACCAGCTCACCACAGCGCGGATGGTCCAGGTGGTGGGCCCGCCTGGCCCCGGCGTCCAGGACTAGCGCGACTCCCGCCGTGTCCTCCAGTACCGCCCGGGCCTGGCTCAAGCGGTCCGGGTCGTTGACGTACACGTGGGCGACCTGGTGATCGGCGACGGCGAAGGCGGCGCTGGCGCCCGGATCGAGCAGCTCTCGCCCCAGCTCGTCGCGCACGGCGAGCAGCCCGCTTTCGCGCAGCCGCCGGTTCAGATGAACCGCTCGGCTGACTGGCCCGATACCGTACTCCGAGAGGACGATGATCTGGCAATCTCGCGCCTGGTAATGGTCGATCAGGTCGCCACACACCGCGTCGATCTGGCGCAGGTCGGCGGCGACCTCGGGGTGGCCTGGGCCGAGCCGCTGCAGGCAGTAGTCGAGATGGGGCAGGTAGATGAGGGTCAGGGTCGGGTCGTGCTGGCGATCGACCCAGAGCGCCGCGTCGGCGATCCAGCGGCTTGCCCGAATCGACGTCGCCGGACCCCAGAAGTTGAAGAGCGGGAACTGGCCGAGAGCGGCCTGGAGGCCAGGCCGCAGCTCGGCAGGCTGGGTGTAGACATCGGGCAGCTTGCGCCCATCGGCCGGGTACATCGGCCGCGGCGTGACCGAATAGTCGGCCGACGAATACATGTTGAACCACCAGAACAGGTTGGCGCAGGTGAAGCTCGGCTCGAGCGAACGCGCCCGCTCCCAGATCTTGGGCTGCTGGACGAGCTTGTTCGACTGGCGCCAGAACCTGACCTCGCATTCGTCGCGGAAGTACCAGCCGTTGCCCACGATGCCATGCGCCTCGGGATGGGCGCCCGTCAGGTAGGTCGCCTGGGCCGTACAGGTCACAGCGGGCAGGACGGGCGTGATCGAGGCCACCCGGCCTCGCTCGGCAAAGGCCCGCAGGCGCGGCGTTGCATCTCCAAGCAAACCGGGGGTAAGCCCGACGACGTCGAGGACGACTGTCTTGCGCAACGCTCAGGTGCCCTCGACATAGCGCTGAAGGAACAGCGTCAGGCCGAAGGCCGCCAGGGCGATCGCCAGGCTCTCGCGCGCCCCCGCGGAGGCCATCACCACGGTATCGAGCAGCGAGATGCCGGCGATCAGGCGAGCGACGGCGGCGCTGATGTCGCGGCCGACCCGTCGGTAGACAAACGTCGCGCTGTAGGCGGCCCAGCCGGCCAGGAGCAGCGCCAGCGACAGCGGCAGCATGTCCGGCGCGCGCAAGGCAATCAAGGCAACAGAGGCAAAGTAGACGGCTGGCAGGAAGAGCAGAGCCACCGGCCAGTAGTTGATGGGATTGGGCCGGATCTCGCTCTTCGCGATCGCGGTCAGGCCGACCATGTAGAGTACGAGCAGGCCGCCGGCGAGCAGGAGCGCTTGACTGAGCGGCCAGGCGAAGGCCACGAACGCGGTCACGTAGACCAGCAAGCGGCAGCCCGCCATGACCAGCGGGCCAAGCGGGTTGCCTTTGTGCCACCGATCGTACAGACCGATCAGGGCGATCAACACCACCCCGCTCGCCAGGGCGGCCAGGCTGACGAGCCAGAGCAGGGCGCAGCCAGCTGCGAAGAGCACGATGGTAGCGATTCCGGCTGCGCGCCGAGAAACGATCCCGGCGGGTAGCGGGCGGTCGGGCCGCTGGCGGCGATCCCACTCGTAGTCACACAGGTCGTTGAGGACCATGCCCGCCGTGTAGAAGAACACCAGAGCACCCGCCAGCAGAACGATTCGGGCGTCGAGCCGGGTCACCCCCGCGAGCGCCGCGCCGGCCAGCACGTTGCTGACTACGGTCGGACTATTCGAGACGCGCGCCAGCGTCAGGTAGCCAGCCAGGGTCACCGACCACGGCTGGCGGGCGGCGATCGCCCGATCAGGGGAAGACACTCAGCACCCACTCGTACTCGCGGCGAATGGAATCGAACAAGTCCTGTTTGAGGCCGGCAGGCAGCACATCCCAGGTATAGGTCTCGATCTCGAGATGTTGACAGAACGGTTGGCGCCGCAGCAGGTCGAGAGTGCGGCGGATCTGTTCCTGCGTCGAGCTGAAGGTCGCGTAGCGCTCCACGAAGATCGGGGTGTGAAAGTGGATCCGCCATTGAGCGATCCGTGGATCTTGAATACCCTGCAGAGCATCCTCTAGATCGGGGTACTGGCGGAAAGAGCCGTCGTGGTCCAGCTGGCCAACCTGGTGCAGATAGATCGGGTCGGCAAAGGGCTGGAGCGCGCGGGCCAGCGCCTCCCGTTCCTCAGCGTCGAGCGGCAAGAGCACCTCCAGCGCTGAGCTGATCTGCACCTTCCCGATCTGGATCCCGACCGCGCCCAATCGATCGACTACGGTCGACGGGTCTTCGTAGGCGACAGCCATGTGGCAGGTATCGAGACAGACCCGGAGATGGTCGAGCAGCGCCTGGCGGGCGTCCTCCAGCGAGAGTCCGGCCATCTCGGCCAGCAGCGGCGCGCCGTCCGGAAGCAGCCGCCTGGTGAAGAAGGCGGCCACCTCGAAGCTGTTCTGCAGCAGCCCATCGGCCTCCGGCTCGATGTCCAGATGGATCAGCCTGTCCCGCCGACGGCGCGTGTCCATGAGCGCGGCGGCGGTGCGGACGAGGTTGTGGGTGAACCGTTCCCAGGCGCTGGCATCCTCGACGTCGACCCAGCTCCTGTACGTGAGGGGGCTGGTGGAGATGCCGCCGCTGACGCCGGCCGGCAGCAGCGTCGCG
>DASPXK010000058.1:0-3916 GCA_035637315.1 Chloroflexota bacterium | reverse complement strand
CCGAGGCCCGATACAGCAGCGTGGCGATCGCCTCGTCGAGCGGCGACTCGTCGTCGGCCAGCCCGACTGGCCGGGCCCGATCAGGCTCGCCGAGATTGGCCAGCTCGCCGAGAGCCAGAGCGGCCAGCTCGCGCCGCGTCTCAATCAGGTAGCTACTGGGCTGAGTGTACTTGACCAAGGTCGGAGCCGCGCGGACCGACTCGGCCTGGCCGTTGCCGTGCGGGGCGGCGGCCGGCTCGAGGCAAGCCTGCCGCAGCGCCTCGCCGACGGCCCGCACTTCGGGATACGGATCGGAAAGCAGGCGGCAGATCTGACGCTCGAGCACGCGCGCGCTCACCACCTGGCCCAGGCTGGTGATGGTGGCCAGCGGGAGGATCGAGCGAGTGACGTCGAACGCGCGCGCCCGCAGGGTCCGCTCGAACGCCTTCGGCTCCAGGTCGGCTGGCCTGGGGACCGTGTCGACCAGAAGCGCCAGCAGGTCAGCTGTCAGGACGTCGTACGCCGAGAAGAGGGCGTCGGCCGCCTGCTGGTAGCGCTCGGCCGTCGGCCCCGCCAGCTCGGGCGGGGTAAAGTAGCCGGTCTTCTTGAAGGGCTGATAGCGGGTCGAGCGCTCCTGGCCGTCCCAGAGCGGCTCATCCACAACTCTCGTCGCGGCCAGGATCGAGACATCTTCGACTGCCAGGACCAGATGAGCCAGGTCGGCGATCGAGCGATGGCCGTACTGGAAGTAGAAGGTGTTGAGGAAACTCTCGGCCCGCTGAGCCGACAACTCGCCGATGCTCTCCAGCATCGACTGAGCCGAGCGGCTGTACTTGGCCATGGCGTACGCCTGAATCTCCGGCGGCACGCCGACGACCGCGTAAACTTTCACCGCGTTAAAGCTATCAGCTATCAGCTATCAGCGGTCAGCGGGGCGCTGCCCGAACGGCATGACTTTGGGCTCGTGTTTGACGCGCCCGGGCGTGGCATGCCGTGCCCCTACCCGTATACTCCTGACGGCTGATAGCTAACAGCTGACTGCTGGTAGATGCCCGTCGTCGACGTCCACGTCCACGCCGCCTACACCGATCCGACGCCCGACTCGTTCGCCACCTACATGGCGGCGCACGTGGGGCAAGACCTGGTGGCCTTCGTCGAGGAATTCCGGCGCCCAGAGCGCTTCCTGGCGCTGATGGACGAGAATGGGATCGATTACTCCTGCATCCTGGCCGAGATCGCGCCGATCACCTCGGGGGTAGCTCGCAACGAATGCGTTCGCGACTTCTGCGCCTCCAGCCCGCGGCTGATCCCGATCTGTACCGTCAACCCTTATCTGCAGCATCAGCCTGGGCGGTTGCTCGGGCGGCTGGTCCGCGAGGAGGGCTTCCGCGGCCTCAAGCTCTATCCCACCTACGCCTACTTCTACCCGAACGACCGGCGCCTCTACCCGGTCTACGCCATGGCTCAAGAGCTCGGCATCCCGGTCCAGGTCCACACCGGGTCATCGGTGTTCCGCGGCTCTCGGCTGAAGTACGGCGATCCGCTGTTCCTGGACGACGTCGCGGTCGACTTTCCCGACCTTTCGATCCTGGTCACCCACGGCGGGCGACCCTTCTGGTACGAGCACGCCTTCACGCTGTGTCGGCTATACCGCAATGTGTACATCGACATCGCGGGCCTGCCGCCGCGCAACCTGCTGACGTATTTCCCCGACCTGCCCCGCCTGGCTCACAAGTTCTTGTTCGGGTCCGACTGGCCGGGCCTCCCAAGCAGCGTCGCCTCGAACGTGTCCGCCATCCGAGAGCTGCCCATCGCCGAGGACGCGAAGGCCGTCATCCTTGGCGGGACGGCCGCGCGGCTGTACAAAATCGGCTAGCAAAAGGTCGCAGAAATGGTTCACGCTGAGCGGCCAGGGCGGTATAGTGAGACAGGCTCCCGACGGCCGGTGGCGGCCGTCGAGGGGAGCACGCAATCTGGAGGTGGGCCATGGGCCAGCCGGTTCTCCATTTCGAGATCGGGGGCAAGGACGGCAAAAAGCTGCAGGACTTCTACGCCAAGCTGTTCGACTGGAAGGTCGACGCGAACAACCCGATGAACTACGGCATGGTCGACACGGGCGGCCAGGGCGGCATCAACGGCGGGATCTACGCCGCCGAGGGCGAGGACAGGGGCGGAGTCCGGGTCTACGTCCAAGCGGACGACCTGCAGGCCTACCTCGACAAGGCGGCTAGCCTGGGGGGAAGGACGATCATGCCCCCGAGCCAGATCCCGGATGGCCCGATGATCGCCATGTTCGCGGACCCCGAGGGCAACGTGACCGGCCTCATCAAGGGGATGTAGGGGCGCACGGCGTGCGCCCAAGGGCGTATGCCATACGCCCCTACTGGACAACGATGTCAGCCCGCATGAACGGGTGCGGCTCGCAGAAATAATGGAACGTGCCCCGCTCGTTGAACGTGCGGGTGAAGGCATCGTCCTTGAACATCACCGGCGACGTCCACGATAGGTCGTCGGCAGTCACCGTGTGGTCGACGTCGTCCAGGTTGGTCCAGCGGATGCTGGAGCCGACCGAGATAACGATCGGGTCGGGCAGGTAGACGAAGTTGGCGATCGTGGCCTGAGTCGTCGTCGCGATCCGAGTAGGCGTGGCCGTCGGAGTGGGCGTCAAAGGCGGTGTCCCGGTCGGAGTGGGCGTAGCAATCGAGCCACCGAGCAGTGCTGGGCTCGACGCGTTCGGGCCAGCCTGCTGGAAGGGCTCGTCGCGCTCGCGCTGACGAAGCTTGGCTCGCGAGCCGGTCTGCTGGCCTGGTGGGACCTGCAGCTTCGAAGAGTCGGTCTCGCAGCACGCCGCGAGCGCATCCCACAGCGTGCCTTCGATCGGGAAGTCGATCAGGTCGCCGCGCTCCGTGAGCGTCCTCGCCTGGCCGCTGGCCAGCCAGCGGCTGGGCGTGGGGAACTCCACACCGTGGGCCGGGCAGCTTCCGCACGCGGCGGTCAGATTGCCTCGCTCGTCGCGGCCGAGCCCGAACAGCGCCCCGCCGCGCGCTAGCACCTCCCCACCCGGGGCCACAACGTGGTGCTCCGAGTCTGGCCCAAGCCGGCCGAGCATAACGCCCTCGATCAGCTCCAGTTCGAGTCGCGCCGCGCGGCTGCCGCCCGGGCCGCGCGGCCCGCTGACCGAATCGCTGAGGCGCGCGAGCGCTACGGTCGTATTGGCGCCCAGGGACAACTCGCTCCCGTCCGCGAGCCGCACCACCGCCGCTGAGCGGCCCACCGTCGCGATGCGATCACCCGAGCCGAGCGGCGTGCCCGGCCCGGCCGGCTGGAACGCCGAGCCGTCCGCGCGAACGACTGCCAGCGTACCCTCGACCCAGTCGACGACCGCCTGCGGCAGGCTCGCCTCGGCCGCCAGTCCGCCAGTATCCGGAGCCTCCAGCGCTGCCAGCGCCAGGGCCAGCGCCGCCAGCCAGACCGCCAGTGGGCGGACCGGATAGCGGGCCGGGCCGGCGATGGCTCTCAGCGTCGGCGCTTGTGCCGCCCGCGCCGGCGTCGGCCCGTCGGCGTGGATGGAAGACTGAGCGTCTCCGGCGGGCTCGACACGGTGGTCGTCGGGCTGGCCGTCACCAGCGGGGCCGTGCTCGGGCTCTGGCGCGCCGTCGTCCCGCCTGTCGTCACGGTGCCCGCGCCCCAGGCGGCGTCCCCGCCACCGACGAAGGTCGGCCAATCGCCGCAGGCGTCGACCACGGTGAACGGGACGGTCGCCGCCCCTGGGCCGGCGCGGCGGACGATGAAGGTCGTCTGCGTGGTTGAGGCTGGCAGAGCGACGCTGAAATTGCCGCTCATGCCGACCTGCGAGCCGATGTCGATCAGGGCATTGGTCGCCACGCCGAAGCGCAGCGACTGCAGCGAGCCGGTGCCGGCCGTTACTGTCGCCTGC
>DASPXK010000057.1:0-9628 GCA_035637315.1 Chloroflexota bacterium | reverse complement strand
GTCCCCACTCGAAGCGTCCCTGGTGCCAGCCGATCACCCGCCCGCCCCCCAGCTCCTCGGCGATCACGTCGACCAGGCGGTCCTCGTCTTCGACGTACTCGTACGGAACACCCCGCTCATCGAGGGCAGCGTGGATCTCCGACGCGCCGTAGCTCTGGCCCCAGTACGCGTGCTCCATGGTGAAGACGCGCGGCTGGCCGAGCAGGGCGTGATACGCGTACAGCGCCGCCCCGACCGCGCCGCCCGAATCGCCCGCGGCCGGCTGGATGAACAGCTCCTCGAAGGGCGTCTCACGCAGGATCCGCCCGTTGGCGACGCTGTTGTAGGCCACGCCGCCGGCCATGCAGAGCCGCTTCAGCCCAGTCCGGCGGTGCAGGTAATTGGCGATGTTGACGATCGCCTGCTCGGTGGTCGCCTGAACGCTGGCCGCGACGTCGGCGTAGTACTCGTTGCGTGCGACCGCCGAGACGCTGGCGTCAGTCGGGACGCCCGTCTCGCGCGTGAAGAAGTCCGACTCCCGCTCGCGCGGCTCGCCGAACAGCTCCTCGAACTTGCGACTGAAGGTGTGCTCCATCGAATGGTGGAAGCTGAAATAGTCCATGTTCAGCCAGAAGCTGCCGTCCTGGCTCAGCTCGATCACCTTGCGGACCTTGTCCAGGTGCTCCGGGTGGCCGTAGGGGGCCATGCCCATGACCTTGTATTCGCCGTCGTTCACCTCGAAGCCCAGCCAGGCGGTGAAGGCGGAGTAGAACAGGCCCAACGAATGAGGGAAGCGCGCCTCCTGGAACAGCTCGATGCTGTTCGTGCCGCTCCCGCCCCAGGTAGCGTTGCCCACACCCAGCGTCGCGGTCGTCCACTCCCCCACTCCGTCGACGGTCAGGATGGCCGACTCGTCATATGGCGAGCAGAAGAAGGCGCTGGCCGCATGAGACATGTGGTGCTCGACGAACAGGATCCGATCCCGCGGCACCTCAAGCTGGCCCCGGATCTTGCTCTTGATCCAGAGTTTCTCGGTCAGCCAGGTGATCATCGCCTCGCGGAAGGCGGCGAGTGATCGCGGCCAGGTGGCGGCCATGCTGGTGAACAGGCGCTCGAACTTGGGCAGCGGCTTCTCATAGAAGACGACGTAGTCGAGGTCCTCGGAGCCGATGCCGGCCTGCTCCAGGCAGAACTCCACCGCGTGGGCCGGGTAGCCGTTGTCATGCTTCTTGCGGGAGAAGCGCTCCTCTTCCGCGGCCGCGATCAGCATGCCGTCGCGCAGGATCGCGGCGGCCGCGTCGTGGTAGAAGCAGGAGATACCGAGGATGTGCACGCTAGAACTGCGCCCGGGCGTCGTCGAGCGTCCGGTCTCGAGTGGTGCGCTCCAGCCAGAAGCTTTCGGTGCCCGGGTGCTTCAGGCGCAGCTTATCGGCGACCAGAGCCTGCCACAGCCCGAACGGCGCCATCACGGTGTAGTAGAAGATCGTGAGGACGATCCGGGCCTGAATGTTGGCGACGCGATCGCTGATCCGCCGCCATTTCTTCCAGCCGGCCTTCAGGTTCCGCTTCACTGCCAGGGCCTGATCCTCAGCCTAAGTGCCGCGTCGGTGGCCGCCCTCACCCCAACCCCCTCTCCCACGAGGGGCCCACGAGGGGAGAGGGGGTACACCCTCATTTTCGGGGCCGCGCAAGTATACAGCCGCTCTCAGGGCCGAAGCACTGTCAGGGTGTAGTTGTCGGGGTCGAGGTACGTGAGCGCGAGGCGCTGGACCTGTTCGGTACCGACCGCGTCGATCCTGGCCAGGTAGCTCTCGAGCGGCTCGTAGTAGCCGAGCACGGTGCCATCCGCCAGCTCGACGGCCAGGTCGGCGCTTCGCTCGCGGGTGAGCAGGGTTCGCCCCCGGATGAACGCCTTGGCCTCGGCAAGATCGTCATCTGCTAGCGGCGCTTCACGCAGCCGCCCCAGCTCCCCTCGAACGACCTCGATCACCTCGTCCACTTTGCTGGCCTGGGTCGCTACCCCAACCGACCAGACACCCACGTCGGTCAGTTCGGTGTATGACGAATCGACCGAGGACGCGAGCGAGCGCTTGTCGATGATCTCGTTCTCCAGACGCCGCCCGGCGGTTCCGAGGACCGCATCTATCACTTCCAGGCCGTACCGGTCCGGGCTATTCAAGCCGGCGGCGGGACCGCCAATCAGGACCCGAGCCTGCTGGCCCGGCGAGGAGCCGGTCAAGCGGCGGCTGATCGGTGGCGGCAGCGGGGCGATCCTCGGCTCCGGCACCGGCCCCGTCCGCATGTTGGCGAAAGCGGCCGCGACCTTCGGAAACACGACCCGGTGGTCGACGTCGCCGACTACCGCCACAGTCATGTTCGCCGCTACGAAGTACGTGTCCCGAAAGCGGACGACGACGTCGCGGGTCGAGGCATTGATGGTCTGGCGATTGCCAATCGGCAGGTTGTGGGCCGGATGGTCGCCGAAGACCTCTAGATAGAACAGGTCGGACGCTTTCTGGGCCGGACTGTTGAGGCGGCGGTTCAACTCCTCGAGGACAACCTTGCGCTCCTTCTCGAGCTTGTCCGCGGCGAAGACCGAGTTGACCATCTGATCGGAGATGATGTCCAGCGCCAGGTCGAAGCCCTCGAGCGGGGCGGCGACCTGAAAATTGATCGACTCCCAGCCGGTCCAGGCGTTGGTCCAGCCCCCGAGCGCCTCGATGTCGCGATCGATATCCGCCGAGTTTGGACGGCGGAGCGTGCCCTGGAAGTACATGTGCTCCATGAAGTGGGCCGCGCCGACTGTCTCGGCCTCCTCGTCGCGCGAGCCGCCGCGGATGCCCACACTGACCGCCACCACCTGGGCGCCAGGCGTCTCTCTGACCAGAACCCGCATCCCGTTGGGCGGCAGGTCGCGGAAGACGTCCGGCTCCTCCGCGTCGGACAGGGCCCCACCTACCGAGCTACCAGCCACCGCGAAGGCCGCCACGATGCCCAGCCCCGTTCGCGTCAATCCGCCCGTCCTCACCGCTCGGCTTCCTCACCCGGCCGAGTCATCACCACCGTGAGGCGGTCCGGGGCGAGGTACGTGCGAGCCACGCGCTGGACGTCGGCCGCCGTCACCGCACGGAGCTGAGCTTGCTCCACCTCGCGTGGCGGCGTCCCGAACATCTCCGCTCGCGCCAAGGAGCCGGCCTCGGCTCCGCTCGCCTCCTCGTTGACGATCTGAGAGCCGATCTCGGCGCCGATGGCCTGGTTCAGCTCGGCGTCGCCGACTGACTGCTCGCGGAGTCGGGCTAGCTCGGAGTGAAGCAGGGCCAGAACCGTGTCGGCATTGCCTCCCTCCGTCCCGGCGTACACGTAGAACAGGCCACCGTCGACGTACTGGGCGAGCGCGGCGTACGTCGAGTACGCGAGGCCGCGCTTATCGCGGATCTCGGTGTACAGGCGACCGCTGCCGCGGCTGAGGACGGATTTGGCGATTCGGAGCGCGGCTCGATCGGCCGAGCCCACGCCTGAGACCGGGGCGCCGACGAAGATGTGGGCCTGATCGGAGCCGGCCGACAGGTCGGTCTGCTTGGGCCCGGCGACGGGGAAGGCGGCCAAATTACGAGGCGGGAGCGGGCCGGCCGGGAGATCGCCGAAGCTGGCTGCCAGACGCTCGACGACCGATGCATGCTCCAGCCCACTGACGACGACGATCGCGATGTTGCCACCCACCAGACGCTCAATCCAGAACTGGCGGATCTGTCCGGCGCTCAGCCCGATAACGCCTTCGCGGGTCCCAGTGGGTCGATGGCGCAGCGGATGTCCATCGAAGATGGTATCGGCGAGCACGTCGCCAGCCTGTGTCTCGGGCTCATCCTCGCGATCGTCCAGCTCATGGAGGACGACCTGACGCTCGGCCTCGAACGCCCGCTCGTCGAACAGAGAGGCCGTGACCACGTCGCGCAGCACGTCCAGCCCGAGCTCCAGATCGGGCAGGGCTATGGTTAGAGGGACCTCCAGGATCTCTCGACCGGCCGTCGCGCCGAGGTCGCCGCCCCGCGAGGTGATCGACCGCAGCAGTTGGTCGCGCGAGGGTCGCTTCTGGGTGCCCAGCATCAGGACGTGCTCCAGCATATGGGCCGCGCTGGATGTCTCCTCGTCCTCATAGCGCGCGCCGGCGCGCACCACGAAGTCGACCGCCACGACCTGGCTCGCCGGGCGCTGGCGGGTGACGACGGTGATCCCGTTGGCGAGCTGGGAGCGTTCTGGCGCCGGCGGGGCCGAGTAGGCAGGCGGGAGCTGGCTGGCCATCATCCCGATCGCCAGGCCGCAGCCGATGAGCCCGCTGCGCCAGGCCACATCTCACCTCGCGAAGCGCACTTGCTCCCTGACGACATTCTAGCCGCCGACCAGCTCCCCGTAAGCCGCCAGGCAGCGCCGGGCGCATTTTTGCCAGGTGAAGCGCTCCAGCACGAGCTCGCGGGCATTGCGACCGAGGCGGGCCGCGAGGTTCGGGTCGTTCAGCACCTGGGCGAGCCGCTCGCGCAGCTGGTCGCCGTCGCCCGGCTCGACCAGAAAGCCCGTCAACCCATCTCGAACCACCTCCGGCAGGCCGCCCAGGCGGCTGCAGACCACCGGCGTGCCGCTTGCCATCGCCTCGAGCGCCGCCAGCCCCAGCAGCTCAGAAACGGGAACCCATCGACCGTAACAGGTCCGCTGGACCGACGGCAGCGCCAGAACGGCCGCCTCGCTATAGAGCGAGGGCAGCCTGTCGTCGGGCACAGGCCCGAGAAACGTCACGTCGCGGACGGAGGCCAGCCGGCGCAGGAGCAGCGGATAGGCACGCTCAGGCAGGGCGCGATCGTGGCCGGCCGAGCCAGCAACTCGCAGCTGCGCTCCGCCTGGCAATGCCTCGATCAGCCGCTCGACGCCCTTGTGAGGCGTGAGCCGCCCGACGAACAGCACTCCCCGACGCGTAGCGGCCGGGTCCAGCCTAAACCGCTCGGGGTCCGCGCCGCCGTAGATGACTCGAGTCCGCCTGGGTGGGGCGCGCAGCTCGCGAGCCGAGTAGGCCGACACGGTCAGGAAGCGCTGGAACAGACGGGGAAGCAGCCCAGCCCAGTCACCGCCCTGGAGGCCGTGGTCGGTGACCACGACCGGCTGGCCTCGGATTCGGGCAGCGAGGGCAGCTAGACGGCTGGGTGTGCTGCGCATATGATGGGTGTGGACGAGGTCGGCGTGGGCCAGGGCGCCCGGCAGGCCGGGGGCCAGCGGATGGGCCGGATGGCCGCCGAGGTAGGCGAGCGCCGGCAGGGTCCGGATTTGGAGGCCAGACGGGTCGGGGACCTCGTTCGGGCGGCGCCCGAAAGTGACCAGCTCGCAGTCGGTCTCAGCAGCCAGCGCGCGAGCCAGCTCGAGCGGGTAGCGCTCGCCGCCGCCGAGCAGTCCGGTCGCGCCAAATGGCGTCGGAGCTACGTGAATGACCCGCACGCTAGTGGTCGCCTTGCTGACCCTGGGGGATCCGGCTCGCCTGAGCGGGGGGTATCTCTACCACCGCAGGATGGCCGAGGCGGCCCCGCGCCATGCCGCCCGGGTCGAGTTCTTCTCTTTTCAGGAGCGTCAATTTCCGCTCGCCACCCTCGACGCCCCGCGCCTGGCCGGGCAGGTCGAGCGCTCGGGGGCGCACGCGCTCGTCCTGGATAGTATCGCGGCCGCGTTCATGGGGCCGTGGCTGCTCGCGCGGCCGTCTCGGCTCCCGTTGCTGGGGATGCTGCACCAGCCTCCTGGCGGGATCGATTTCGGCAACGTCCGGACCGCGATCCAGGCCTGGCTGGACCGTCTGGCATACCGACGAGCCCGGCGCCTGCTGGTTGCCAGCGACTCGCTGGCTGAGCAGCTCGTCCGTGAGGGTGTGCCGCCACAGCGCCTGCGAGTGGTGCCGCCAGGTCGCGACGTCTCGTCGGCGGCAGGTCCGCCACCAGACGACCCGCGGCTGGGGCGTCGGGTGGCGTTCGTATGCGTCGGAAACTGGATCGAACGCAAGGGCATCCACAGCCTGCTCGAGGCGGTCGCCCGCCTGCCATCCGACGCGGCGACCTTGCACCTGGTCGGAGACGACCGCGCCGACCCCCGCTACGCGGCCCGCCTGCGCGCCCGGCTCGCCAGGGCGGACTTGAACGGGCGGGTGGTGGTCCACGGCCCGCTGCCCCTGCCCGGCGTGGCGGCGCTGTACCAGGCGGCGGACGGCTTCGTGCTGCCCAGCCTCAAGGAGCCGTATGGCACTGTCTACGGCGAGGCGATGGCGGCCGGGCTGCCCGTCGTCGGTTGGCGGGCCGGCAACCTGCCCTACCTGGCCGACAACGAGCGCGAGGGGCTGATCGTAGCCCCGGGCGATATCCAGGGCCTGGCGGAGGCGCTGGGTCGCCTGGCGGCCGACGAGGAATTGCGCCAGCGCCTCGGGGCGGCAGCCCGGCTCCGAGCGCTAAGCCGCCCGACCTGGGAGGAGGCGGCCAGTATGTTCTTCGGCGCGATCCGCGAAGTGGTCTGAGGAGGCGCGGCGAGCAGATGAGGCTCGGTATCTTGATCGAGGGCCAGGAGGGACACGGCTGGACGCTGTGGCGGCAGATCGTGGCTGCCGTCGAGCGGCTGGGCTTCGAGTCATTGTGGCGCTCGGACCATTTTATGTCAAACATCGACGCCGGGCGTGAGTCGCTGGAGACCTGGGCTGCGCTGGCCCTGACGGCGGCCGAGACGACGCGCCTGCGCTTCGGACCGCTGGTCTGCCCGATCACATTTCGGCATCCGTCCGTGCTGGCGCGGATGGCAGCCGCGCTGGACACCCTCAGCGGCGGGCGGCTCGTCCTGGGCCTGGGGGCCGGTTGGAATGCGGCCGAGCATCGGGCGTTCGGGCTTCCCTTCCCGCCCCTGAATCGGCGGCTGGAGATGCTCGAGGAGGGGATCGAGGTGATCGCTCGTCTGCTCGGCGACGAGGCGGCCCATTTCAGCGGCCGCTACTATCGACTGGAGGGCGCCGATCCGCGCCCGAAGCCGGTCCAGCGGCCCCGCCTGCCGCTGCTCGTCGGCGGCGCGGGCGACGGCGCGCTGCGGATCGTCGCCCGCCACGCCGACGAGTGGGACGTGTCCGGCGGACTCGACCCATTAGCCTACCGCGCGCGGCGCGAGCGGCTGGCCGAGCTCTGCCGCGAGATCAACCGCGACCCCGGCCAGATCGTTCACTGCCTGTCGACGGCGTACCTGATCGGTCGCGACGAGCCTGAGCTGGCCGAGCGCGCCGCCGCCCTGCAGAGGCTCATTCCGAGCCTGGCCGGGCTGGACGCGGCGCAGGTTCCTAGCTACCTGAAGTCGATCGGCTGGCGCGTCGGGACGCCTGAACAGATAGCCGATGCGCTGCGGTCCCTGGCCGCCGAGGGCGTCCAGCGCGTGATACTCCAACACAACGACCAGGACGACTTCGACGCCCTGGAGCTCGTCGCCCGCGAGGTGATGCGAAACCTAACCCCCTAGCCCCCTTCCCTGAAGGGAAGGGGGACCTGGTGAGCCAACGTGGACTTCGAGAACAAAGTCGCCGTGGTCACAGGCGGTGCGAGTGGGATCGGCCGGGCGACCGCCGTGGCGATGGCCCGGCTGGGGACGGACGTCGTCCTGGCCGACGTCAACCGGCGGCGTCTGGACGAGGCTCGGGCTGAGATAGCCGCCCTCGGCAGCCGCGTCCTCGCCGTCCATTGCGACGTCGCGGACAACGCCAGCGTCGAGAGCCTGGCCCGGACGGCGCTGGGCGAAATGGGGCACGTCGACATCCTGATGAACAACGCCGGAGTGGTGCTGCGCGGTGCGCTAGAGCAGATCTCGATCGCCGACTGGGAGTGGTGTCTGGGCGTCAACGTGCTGGGAGTGGTGCGTGGGATTCGGGCCTTCCTGCCACACATGCTAGCCCGCGGGAGCGGCTACATCGTCAACACCGCCTCCGTCGCGGGACTGCTCGCGCTGACCGGCGAGGGTGCCCCTTACATCGCGTCGAAATTCGCGGTGGTGGGGCTCTCAGAGGCGCTGGCGCTGTACGCCCGCCCATTCGGGATCGGCGTATCGGTGCTCTGCCCGGGCAGCGTGGACACGAATCTCCACGAGACCGGGCGGACCGTTGGCATGAGCCCGGAACGGGCAGCTGCCGAGACCGCGGTCGCGGCCACGGTCCAGGGTAGTCGGCTGATGACGGCGGACGAGGTCGCCCAGCTCGTCGTCGACGGCATCCGCGGTGAGCGGTTCTTCATCCTGGCCGACCCTTCTCACCGGCCGATTCTGGTCAGTCGGGCCCAGGACCCGAATGCCTTCCTTGAGGCGCGCCTCGCCGCGCGGGGGGTGGAGCCGGCCGAGGACTGACCCCGTCACCCAGCGCCTGCGAATTCCGTTTCCTAAAGGGTGCGCCTGAGCGCTCTACACGGCGCGACGGCGCGAAAAGGACCGGCGCCACCAGCGCGTCGGCCCAGCTCGGGAGGCGTGATGCTAGATCTCGTCCCGCGGTCGTCCGCTGGAGCGGGGGCGCGGCATGGCAGCGTCGTGCTAGGCCATGACCGAGACGAGTTGACCCTCACGGACGGATGGCACACCGTGACGGTTACGATCGCGCGGGAGGGCCATCAGGGGCATGCCCAGCCGCGGCCGCGCTGGCGCGTTGACGACCACGCCGGGACCACTTGCCACGTGTCGTCGTACCTGGAGGCCGAGCGCCTGGCTCTGCAGCTGGCCCGAGAAGGGCTGATTCGCCGTCAGTCGCTGGCCTGGCCCGCCAATCAGGCGCCGCTCATCGGCTGACCCGCTCCCGTGGGGCGACGGCCGCGGCGGTCAAGGCCTGGCTGTGGCGTAGGTCCTCAGCTCGATCAGGTTGTCGTCCGGATCGCGGATGTAGACTGAGTACCCGTCGCCACGGGCGCCGGAGCGGACGGCTGGTCCCCGCTCGATGGTCACGCCGTGACCCTCCAGCTCGCGGATCGCCGGCTCCAGCTCACCCTCGATCACCAGGCAGAAATGGTCCAGGTTGAGGCGTCGTGGCGGACGGTCGGCGGGTTCGGGCAGCGGCACCAGGTCGATGATCGTGGCGTCGCTCACGCGGACGGATGGGAAGCGCACCTCGCCGGCCCGCCAGCGTTCCAGCCGCTCGGGCTCCAGCCCCAGCACGTCCGCGTAGAACCGCACTGACGCTTCGCCGTCGGCAACGTTGAGCACGATGTGATCCATGGCCGAGACGTGCATGCCACCCTCCCGTGTCGTGGTCCACCGCGGGCTAGGATACCGCATGCTCGCGGACGCTGCCTCGGCCGAGCGCATCGGTGCGCGCCCTGATTCAGCCCTGCGTGCGGGCGTCGAGCCTGATCTGGAGTCAGCGCCGGTCTCGCTCTGGCCGCGGAGTCTCCTCCAGCACGGGGCGCAGGTCGGCCGGCTCAGGATGGGCCGGGAGCGCTGTTGACACGCCCGGCTTGATCAGCTCCTTGATCGGCTCGGGCAGCTTGACCTTCTCCAGCCGTGGCCCGGGGATGTCCTTGCGCCTGGCCACCACCCGATAGGCGAGCTCCACCCCGCTGGTGCCCCCCTGCAGCTCGTGCACCTCGAACCCGCTCGCCGTCTGGTTGCTCGCATACAGCCCGCG
>DASPXK010000056.1:0-15814 GCA_035637315.1 Chloroflexota bacterium | reverse complement strand
AGTGCCAGAAAATCGGCCGCAGACGAAAGGCCGAGCGCCTCCAGCTTCTGGGCCGTCTGTTCGGCCCGCCAGCCCTCGGGTATCGTGAGCGTAACCCCGCTCCGCGACGCCCCGTGCGAGAGCACACTAATCATCTCGTTGGTGGACATGGCGGGGCTGAGGTGGTACTCGCCGGACTCGATCTGGTTGCCCACACCCCGTGCCTCCACGAGCAGCCGAAAGACGAGCGGAGAGCGGATCAGGCCACGCGCAGACAGCTCGGACCCGATGTCGACGGCCGACTGGCCGGGGCTCACCACGAATGTCTGTCTAGTCTGATCGTCGCTGACCGGCGCGTCCCAACGTTCGGTGCCAAAGCGGGCCGCGGCGGAAAGGTCGCCGAGCGCCGCGTAGACCCCCACGCCAGCCACGACGACCAGGCACAGCGCCAGCAGGGCGGCAATCGCCCTGACTAGCGTCGCGAGTCGAGGTACGTTTGAAGGATCACGGCCGCCGCTGCCGCGTCCGCCCACCTTCGCGGACCCGCTCGGTTGCCGGCGGACCGCTTGCTGCCGGCGGCCAGCCGTTCCCTCGCCTCGACCGTGGAGAACCGTTCGTCCCATAACCTCACCGGCACCCCGACCGCCTCGCTAATCCGGCGGGCAAATCGCTCCGCGCGGCGGGCCTGGGGTCCGACCTCGCCGCGCAGGGTTCTCGGGTGCCCGACCACAATCTCGCTGACAGCGTGGGCTCGGACCAGGTCCGCGATGGCGGCCGCGTCTGCCGTCCGCGACCGCCGCTGCAACACTACCAGCGGTGTCGCCAGCAGGCCGAGCTCATCGCTCAGCGCCACGCCCACTCGCCTCTCGCCCGGGTCGAGTGCCAGCACTCGCCCGTTCACCGCGCCGTCACCTCCACACGATACGCCCACGGGGCCCACGAGGGCGAGAGCTCCACGCGGGAAGGGCCGGCCAGACCGTCCATCTTTGTCAACAGAGATGATGCCTCGGCGCTGCTCTTGCCGCGCAGTTGTTCGGCGATGGCGTTAGCGTTGAGCTGCCGCACCATGGTGCCGTCAGAGCTAGTCTTGATGCGAACTTTCTGGTCATCCATCCCCAGGACCTGCGGGACGCCCACAGCGAGCTGGCTCCTCGGGAGGTCGTAGCCGCCACCCGCCCCGGCCAGAAAGATCTTCTGGACGAGCGCGTCAAAATCGGCGTTGACGAAGACCACCGCCGTCGCTACGACGGCCAGGCGGCCGTTCACCTGCTCTGCCTCGGCGTCCACACCAGGATCGAACGACTCGCCCTCGGTTCGCAGCTTCACGCTTGGCTGGACTAGTGAGCGCTCGCTCCCGGCCCGCGCGTACAGCTCGGCGAGCGCTTGCTCGCGAGCCCGGTTCTGGAGCAACTCGCGCAGCTTGGCCAGGTCGTCCGCCGTCACCACGCGGCCATCACGATCGCTCCCGCCCGCCGTTGGGCGGTCATTTCGCACCGTGACGCCCTGGATTCCAGCCGATTCGATCCGCGCGATCTGGCCAGCCGGTACATTCCCGATCGTCCCCGAATTCACCGCCGTCACGCCGACCCTGGCCTGGCCGCTGCTGAGCGGTGGCACCTGAAGATCGATGTCGGTCTGGAAGCGAGCGCCGCTATTGGCCACGACTACTGTCCCGCGGGGGATGAGCGCCGGCTGCTGCGACTGGCTGGAGAACGTCACCTCGCCCCGCGCGCGGTCCCGTCCAACTCGCCTCATCCCGGTGGCGGGCAGGGATGCGACCACTTCGACGCGCTGCTGGAGCACCTCGCCGGGCAGGGTCTGGCGCTGCAGGTCGGCCTGCTTGACGCTCGGATCGACGAGAATTTCCAGGTCCCGATGCTGGCTCAGCGTCTGGGCTGTGACAGTGACTCGCATGACCGGTAGGACGCCCAGGATGAGGACCCCGGCGACGGCCGCCATGAAGGCCATGAGGAGCAAGCCGGTCAAGGAGGGCCGCGGAACCCAGTCCGGGATCGCGGGCAGCTCCCACGAGCGCGTGCCCGGCGGCTTGGAAAGGTGGCGGATCGAGCGGATCGAGCGCTTGGTGCGCAGCCCCTCCTGCCTCGCCAGCGAACGGCGGGTCCCGTCGCCGGCCACGATGATGGTCTCAGAGGACAGATCGTGCGCCAGGCGAGCCAGGATCCTGAACTCGAGAGGTGTCCGTAAAATCGAGGCACGGCGTGGAATCACCAGGTAGACCTCGTCCGCGGCCGTCGACTCAAGCTTCGCCCGGACAGTCCCGAGGTCGTCGTCGGGGTCCAGGAAAATGACTTCCTGGGTGATCGCCGGCAGCGGCGCGGGATAGAGGCTCACCGCCCGCTGGCCTCGAGCTTCCGCTGCACCAATGGCACCACCTGCGCCAGGGCAACGCCAAGCTGGGCTGGCTCCTTGACCCCGCCCTGGGCAAAATCGGCCCGTCCGCCGCCCTTGCCGCCGGCCGCCGCGAGCGCCTCGCGCAGGATCTCCCCTGCGTTCAGCTCTCCGCCAGCGCCGTCATTGGTCCCGACGACGAAGGCGTTCTGGCCATCGAGCTCCGCGGCCAGGGCGACCACCGAGCGGCCAAGCCTTCCCCTCAACTCGTCGACCATCTCGCGCAGCGCGTCGCGACTGGCTGCCTCGACCTGAGCGGCAAGCACCTTGACCCCGGCCACGTCGACGGCCGCGTCGATGAGCTGAGCGGCACGTCGGCTGGCCAGCTGCTGCGCCAGTCTGGCCTGATCGCGCCGGGCCTGGTCCAGCTCGTCGAGCAGCGCGGCCAGCCTGGCTTCGAGCTGGTCGGTGGGCGCCCCCAGGCGGCGCGCCAGGTGAAGGAGGCGCTCCTGTTGCTCCCAGGCATGCGCGAGCGCCGCCTCGCCACCCAATACCTCGACGCGGCGTATCCCGCTCGCCAGACCCGACTCGCGTACGAGAATCGCGGCCCCCACTTCGGTCGACCGCCGCACGTGAGTCCCGCCGCACAGTTCCTTGCTCCAGCCCCCGATGTCGACCACTCTGACCTGGCTGCCGTACTTCTCGCCGAAGATCGCCAGCGCGCCGGCGCGGCGAGCCTGGGCCAGGTCCATCACTTCCCAGGCTACGGGCAGGTCCTCCAAGATGTGCCGGCCGATCTCGGCGTTCACCCGCTCGAGCTGCTCGCGACGCAGGCTTTGGGGGTAGTTGAAGTCGAAGCGGGCAACGTCAGGCGCGACCAGCGAGCCCTTCTGCTCGGTGTTCTCGCCGAGCACGTCCTTCAGGGTACGGTGCAGGATGTGCGTCAAGGTGTGGTGGCGGGCCGTCTCGGCCCGCTGGCGCCGATCGACCTCCGCTTCCGCCACCGCGCCGGCCCGCAAGACCCCCTCCTCGACCACCCCGACATGCCCGATGTGCCGCTCGTCCACGCGCCGCGTGTCGGTGACCCGAAAAATGCCGCCCGGCGCGCGGAGCACCCCTCGATCTCCGACCTGGCCGCCGCCTTCCGGGTAGAAGGTGGTCTGGTCCAGCACGACCAACCCCTCATCCCCCTGCTGAAGCTCGGCGGCAGGCAGCCTCTCGCGCCGGATGGCAAGCACTGTGCCGTCTGTCGTCAGCCGCTCATATCCCAGAAACTGGCTAGCTGGCACGTCACCGATGTCGTAGGAGCGGCCTTCGGCGACGCCAGCGAACCTTGCCCCGGCTCGGCTTCGCGCCCGCTGTTCGGCCATCGCCTGCTCAAAGCCGTCGCGGTCGGCCTCGAGCCCGGCTTCGGCCAGGATCTCCTCACTCAGCTCGAATGGAAAGCCGAACGTGTCGTAGAGCTGGAACAGCAGACGGCCGGCCACCCGGGACTGGCCCTCTGCCCTGGCGCGATCGATCCAGTCGACCAGCCGTTCGGTGCCCGCCGCCAGGGTTTCGGCGAAGCG
This sequence comes from Chloroflexota bacterium, assembly GCA_035637315.1. GTDB lineage: Bacteria > Chloroflexota > UBA6077 > UBA6077 > JACCZL01 > DASPXK01. Next base: position 11,918 of record DASPXK010000056.1, on the reverse strand, counting down.
CTCTTCCTCTAATTCGACTGCCTCCAGGATTGCCGCCCGCCGCTCCGCCAGCTCCGGATAGCGCGAGCTCATCTGAGCGATGACCTGATCGACGATGCTGCCCAGGAATGACCGCTCGATGCCGAGCAGGCGGCCATAGCGCACCGCGCGGCGGACGATTCGGCGCAACACGTAGCCACGGCCCTCGTTGCTTGGCAGCACGCCGTCGGCTGCCAGGAACGTCATTCCCCTCCCATGGTCGGCGATGATCCGCAAGGCATAGTCGGTCTGAGCGGTCCGCCTTGGGCCGAGCGCGGCGATCTCGACTACGCGGTCGATGATCGGGCGGTAGAGGTCCGTCTCGTAGACCGACCGCACGCCCTGCATGATGGCCGCGACGCGCTCCAGGCCCATGCCAGTGTCGACGTTCTGCCGGGACAACGGGCTCCGAGCCCCGGCTCGGTCCTGGTAGTACTCCATGAACACGAGGTTCCAGAACTCGAGAAAGCGGTCACACTCGCAGCCGGGCGCGCACTCAGGGCGGCCGCAGCCGGCCGCCTCGCCGAAGTCGTAGTACAGCTCGGAGTCCGGTCCACACGGCCCTTCCGCGCCGGGTGGCCCCCACCAGTTCTCATCCAGGAAGCCGATCCGGTCGCGTGGGATGCCCTGCGCCAGCCAGAGCTGGAGTGCGTCCTCATCCGTCGGGTGGACCGTGATCCAGATGCGCTCCGGCGGAAGCTGCAGCCACTCGCGCACGAACTCCCAGGCCCAGGCGATCGCCTCGGGTTTGAAGTAGTCACCGATCGAGAAGTTGCCCAGCATCTCGAAGAACGTCAGGTTGCGCGGGTTACCCACCTCGTCGATGTCGACGGTCCGGAAGCACTTCTGGACCGAGGTCATCCGGACGGCCGGCGGCCGCTCCAGACCGAGCATGTAGGGGATCATCTGCTGCATACCGGCCGTGGTCAGCAGCACGCTCGGATCGTTGTAGGGCACTAGGCTGGAGCTGGGCTGCTCGACGTGCCCGCGTTCGGCGAAGAAGTCTAAAAAGGCGCGCCGAGTCTCGTCGCTCGTTACGGGCGGTGGGCGTTGTGGCATGCTGGTGCGAACCGTCGTCTCGGGGATTCTACCAGAGGCCGGAGGCCGGTCCGCTGAGCGGAGGGCGGACTGGGACGGGGTTGTGAGACTAGAACAGCGCCTGCTGGACCAGCCGCGGCTCGGAGGTCCAGTGAAGGCTTGGCTTGTTGCGGCGGGCCACGTCCAGCGCGACATGGTTGAGCCCGGCGCCGGCCAGGCTAGTGGCCACGTCCTGCCTGGCGCGCCGGACTGTGTTGTTGACCTGGCTCAGGTGCGCCAGCCAGACACGCCTGGGGACTCGATCGCCGCACGCCACCAGCGCCCGGGCCGTCGACGTGTTCGACAGGTGGCCGTGCTGGCTGAGCACGCGCCGCTTCAAGAAACCTGGATACGGCCCGACCTCGACCATCCGCTCGTCGTGATTGGCCTCGAGCACCAGCAGGTCATTGTCGCGAAAGCGGCGTGCGACCGACTCGGGGACGAAGCCGAGATCGGTCGCAATGCACACGCTCGCCGCCTGCCCGAGCAGGCGATAGCCGACCGGCTCGTCGGCGTCGTGCGGGACGAGGAATGGGAGCACCTCAAGGTCGCCGAGCGGAAACTGGCGGCCTGGGGCCACGACTCGTACCAGATCCGAGTCACGCACCGATGGATGCCCCAGCGTACCCCGCGTCGCGTAGAGCGGCACGCGGTGTCTATCGGAGAGCTGGCGGGCCGACAGAATGTGGTCGCCGTGCTCGTGCGTCAGCAACACGCCATTCAGTTCGTCGGGCTTGAGCCCGAGGCGCGCCAGCGAGCTGGTCAGCCTGCTCAAGCTGATCCCGCACTCGACCAGCACCAACGTCTGGTCCGAGCGTACAAGGTAGGCGTTGCCCGAGCTACCGCTGGCGAGTGACCAGACGTCCATCCCGCTAGGAGATGGGAGATGGGTGATGGGAGGCCGTGAAGGGGGTGGATGTTTCCATGCCCCAACTCCTAACTCCCATCTCCCAGCTCCTACTCGAGGTAATCGCGCAGTTTCTTCGAACGACTGGGATGGCGCAGCTTGCGGAGCGCTTTGGCTTCGATCTGGCGGATCCGCTCGCGCGTGACGCCGAATTCGCGGCCCACCTCCTCGAGCGTCCGCTGGCGGCCGTCATCGAGGCCAAACCTGAGCTGGAGCACGCGTCGCTCGCGGCCCGATAGGGAGTCCAAAACGTCTTCGACCTGCTCCTTTAGGAGCTGGTGCGAGGCGGCGTCTGATGGGGCCAGGGCGGCCTGGTCCTCGATAAAGTCGCCAAGGTGGCTGTCTTCCTCCTCGCCGATCGGCGTCTCCAGCGAGACAGGCTCCTGGGCGACCCTGAGGATCTCACGGACCTTGTCTGGCGTGACCTCCATCTCAACGCCGAGCTCCTCGGAGCTCGGCTCACGACCCAGGTCCTGGACCATGCGACGCGTCAGGCGGCTCAGGCGGTTGATCGTCTCCACCATGTGGACGGGGATCCGGATCGTCCTGGCCTGGTCGGCGATCGCACGGGTGATTGCCTGGCGGATCCACCAGGTGGCGTATGTGCTGAACTTGTAGCCCTTGCGGTACTCGAACTTTTCTACCGCCCGAATCAGGCCAATGTTGCCTTCTTGAATCAGGTCGAGCAGCGACATGCCGCGGCCGATGTATTTCTTGGCCACGCTCACCACAAGCCGTAGATTCGCCTCGGTCAGGCTGGCCCGACCTTGCTCGGCCTCGATCCGAATCCACCGAACGTGGTCTTCTAGCAACTCGGGCTCGACCGAAGTGCCGACCCTGGCCATCTCCGGGTCGGCCCAGGGAAGCCCGGACGCCCGCAGCTGAGCGATCCGCGCTCGCAGTCGCTCCGGCAGAATCCGGCACAGCACGGACAGCTCGATCAGCGTCTCGCGGACCTCCTCAAGTGGCGCACACGTTCGCCTGGCGATGCTTTCACACTGCTCGGCCGAGATCTCGGCCGTATCGCCGAGCATCTCCATGTACCTGGCAAAGGGGACGGGCATCGCTCCAGCCAGCGGTGACCACAACTCCAGGCAGTAGCCACGGCCCGCAAAGCGGCGCTGCAGCTCCACGACGACCTCAACGGCAGTCGGCCCGCGGGCCAACTGGTGCCACAATTCGCGGGTCAGTTGATCGAGGTAGCTGCCCTCCTCCATCCGACGCGCAAGTCGCTTCTCGCCATCCCAGCTCAGCAGTGGGACCATTCCGATCTCGCGCAGATACATCCGGACGTGGTCTTCGAGGCCTTCATGCTCCGCTCGGGCGAGGCTTTCCACTTCCACGTCGGTCCCGACCAGCTCCGGCTCGTCGATCCCCAGGGTTGGAACCGGCTCCACCTCTTCGTCCAGGAGAAGCTCTGGATCAGGCTCCTGGACCCAGGCGAGCCCGGCGCCATTGGTTTCGAGGGCGATCGGCGTTGGAGCGGCCGATTCGACGTCGGCGCCATCGGACCCGACGAACGCTTCGATAGCTTCGATCGGTAGCCCCGCGAAGCGGTGGAAAGGGGTGAACGGCGCCGAGCCGAGCGGCGACTCTTCGGTGGCCGTCTTTTGGTCGGACGAGGCCGGATCGCCTTTCAGCTCGTCAACCACCCAGGACCTCCTGCCCACGACGGGCGCTCCACGACGCCGATCCTATTGCGCCAAGCTGGCGCTGCTCATCGAACACGTGGCCGAGGTTCGTGGCCAAGTGAGCCAGACGCCTCTGATACTCATGCCGCTCGTCGGGGTCAAGTAGGTCGGCCTCGTCACGGAGGACTGAGTCGAGTGCCTGATGTTGCCTGAAGAGGCGTACCTTGCGCAACTCCAGCGTGCGGACGCGGAGCTCGCGTACGACCTCTTCGGTTGTCAGGCGTTCGTTCTCCTCGTCAAGGGTGCGCAGGCGGGCGAGGGGTGTCTCAAACGCGGCGCCTAGCTCCTGGGAAAGGCGCTCCAACGCCGTGGCGGGGTCAGGCCACGTTTGCAGCTCGCCGAGCTGCACTAGGATCGCCCGGTGGGCGGCGCCGTCGAAGTCAGCTGGCTCCGGGCCTCTAGCTGTCCGCACCTCGGACTCCGTCCCGACCGCGGGATTCCGACCCGTCGGAACGCTCGCAGAGGAGGACGCGCCAGAGGCCCGCAAGACCAGGGCCAGGACGTATTCCTCCAGGCGCTCGTCGTACGGCGCCCCGATTGGTCGAGGGGTCGACGGGGAGGATGAGTGGCGCCTCGGCCGAGTCTCGGCCGCCTGGAGGAGGAACTCCTCGCGTGTATTGAGTAGCCGCGCCAGACGCTGGATGTAGTGGGCCCGCTCGATCGGGTCCGGTAAGTCCTGGACAACAGCCATCGCCTCGCGAGCAGCTTCGCGCTGGCCAGCGCTAGTACCCAGCTCGTGCCGTCGTGCGAGCCCGCTCAAGACGAAGTCCACCACTGGTAGGGCCTGGATCGCGAGCCGTCGCCAGACCTCTGGATCAGACCGGATAACCTCGTCTGGGTCCTGCCCGGCCGGCAGGACGATGGCCTTGACCTGCGTCCGCCGGTCGCCGAAGAAGCGGCCGAGTCCGCGCACCCAGAGAATCGTGGGGCTCTCGTCTGCCAGGCTCTCGCGTGCCACATCTAGCCCGCGCATCGTCGCCTTTTCGCCGGCCGCGTCGGCGTCGAGGGCCAGCACCACTTCGGGAGCGAGCCGGCGCAGCAGCTCCATGTGGCGCTCGGTGATAGAAGTCCCCAGGGTCGCGACGACGTTACGGAAACCGTGCTGATGGGCAATCAGCGCGTCCATGTAGCCCTCGACGACGACCGCCTGGCGAGCCTCGCGGATGGCCGTCCTCGCCAGGTCCAGCGCGTACAGGCTGGCGCCCTTGTCGAACAGCTCGGTCTGAGGTGAGTTCAGGTACTTGGGCTGCTGGTCGGGTTTGAGGGAGCGCCCGCCGAACCCGATCGCGCGGCCCTCCGCGTCGCGAATTGGGAAGATCAGGCGTTCCCGGAAGCGATCGTAGGTCCGCCCGTCGTCGCCCTGCCCCAGCGCGCCCGCGGCGACCATCTCCTCGATGCTGAAGCCCGCTTGCAGCAGGTGGCGCTCGAGCGCGCGGCCGCTGGGTTCGGCGTAGCCGAGCCCAAACTGGTCGGCCGTCTCGCCGGCGACCTCCCGCTCGGCGAGATACGCGCGCGCCGCGCCGCCCTGGCGTGCGCCAAGCGAGGCCCGATAGAACAGCGCGGCCGATTCCAGTATGGCGTGTAGTCGGTCGCGACGTTCGCGGGCGCTCGGATCGGGCCGTGCCGCCCGTTCCAGCTCCACTCCGGCTCGCTCGGCGAGGATTCGCAGCGTCTGGGGAAAATCAAGATTGTCCCGCCGCTGGACGAAGCTGAAGACGTCCCCACCCTCGCCGCACCCGAAGCAGTGCCAGGTGCCTCGCTCGGGAGAGACGTAGAAAGAGGCCGTCTTCTCCGTGTGAAAGGGGCACAGCCCCTTGAAGCTCTTCCCCGAGCGCTTCAGCTGGACCGTCTGGGAGACGACGTCGACCACGTCCAGTCGACGCTTGATCTCCTCAATTGCCGAGTCCGACACAGCCGCCCCCGAAAGAACCAGCTCACGCCAGTCGGGGAATGATGCACCGGATGATGGCTGGCGACCAGTGCCAAGGTCGGCGCGCGAGACACACTCGCGTCACAATTCGCAGCCCGTAGGGGCACGGCATGCCGTGCCCCTACGGCTATCCGAGTACCGCCCACTCCTGGGGAATATAGATCTCGGTGAAGACCGTGATCGCGTAGCGGTCGGTCATGCCGGCCACGTAGTCAGCCACTCGTCGCTGCAGCGACTCGTTGCGCGGGTTGTCCTGGAACTCGGCCGGCATTCGCTCCGGGTGCCGGCAGAAGTGCTCGAAGAGTGAGTGGATGACGAACTTAGTCTTGGGGATGTCTGACTTGGCGGCCGACTCCGTGTACACGTTTTGGAACATGAATTCGCGCAGCCCGTTCATCAGCTCGAGTGTGGGCGGACTCAAGCCGATTGCGCGGCCGTTGCCAACGGCGTCCCTCCAAGTAGCGCCCCGGCCCTCGGCTACCCGCCAGTTGTAATCGACGCAGTCGCTTACGAGGGCCTCGATTCGCTCCCCCGTCGTGGTTCCGAACGCTTCGGTGTACTCGGCCGGAATCTGCTCCTCGGCGATCACGCCCGCTCGGAGCGCGTCGTCGATGTCATGAGCGAGATAGGCGACGCTGTCAGCCAGTTTTACGATCTGACCCTCCACGGTATGGGCGATACCCCAGCCTTCGGCCGCGACGCTCTCGCGAAGCTTTGAATGCTTCAGGATGCCATCGCGGACCTGGCCGGCCAGGTTCAGGCCATGGCCCTCGCGCTCCAGATATTCGACCACCCGAACGCTCTGCTCGTTGTGACGGAAGTGGCCCATCACCTCGGCCAGCGCGTCCTCGCCAGCGTGTCCGAACGGCGTGTGCCCAAGATCGTGTCCCAGGGCAATCGCTTCGGTCAGGTCCTCGTTAAGACGCAGCGCTCTGGCAATCGTCCGCGCGACCTGCATGACTTCCATCGTGTGGGTCAGGCGGGTCCGGTAATGGTCGCCAAGCGGGGCGATGAAGACCTGAGTCTTATGCTTCAGCCGCCTGAACGCCTTTGAGTGAATGATTCGGTCGCGGTCCCGCTGGTACTGGGTTCTAAGCGGGTCATCCGGCTGTGGCCAACGCCGGCCCGACGCGTCGCGGCTGCGGGCCGCGAAGCGCGAGAGCGTCTGCTCCTCGAGCTGCTCGAGCCGCTCGCGGACCTCCGGATGCAGACGAGCTGCGAGTTGTGAGTTGCGAGTTGCGAGCAGCGCCTCGTCGGTCTGCGTGATCGAGCGGGTCCTGCGCGTCCTCGCCACGCTGTCGCTCACTCGCTGCTCGCTACTCGGGAGTGGCCGACTCGCGACTCGCTGTGTTTGACTCGCCCCGGATCGCCGCCTGAGCGGCAGCCAGGCGAGCGATCGGCACCCGGTACGGTGAGGCGCTGACATAGTTGAGACCGGCCCCGTGGCAGAAGGCGACTGACTCGGGATCGCCCCCGTGCTCGCCGCAGATCCCGATCTCCAGGTCCGGGCGCGTCTTGCGGCCCAGTTGGACTCCCATCTCGACCAGCTTGCCCACCCCCTCGGCGTCCAAAACCTGGAACGGATTGTTCGGGAGCAGCTTCTCATCCTGGTAGAAACCGAGGAACTTGCCCTCGGCGTCGTCTCGCGAGAACCCGTACACCGTCTGGGTCAGGTCGTTGGTACCGAAGCTGAAGAATTCGGCTTCCTGAGCGATCATGTCAGCTGTCAGCGCCGCGCGAGGGATCTCGATCATGGTGCCAAACTTGTAGTGGACGTCTGCTCCGGCCTGACCGGTCACGGTTTCAGCGGTCTTGACGAGCTGTTCCTTGACCCGCCGCAGTTCGCGGACGTCGCCGACCAGCGGGATCATGATCTCTGGCTGTGGGTCGTGGCCTTGCTTCTTGAGCTCGACAGCCGCCTCCAGGATCGCGCGGACCTGCATCTCGTTGATCTCCGGGTACAGCAGGCCGAGACGGCAGCCTCGCAGCCCAAGCATCGGATTCGCTTCCCGCATCACTGCCACGGCGCGGAGCAATTCCTCTCGCTCGGACAGCTCCGGTCCGCCCTGGCCGCGGGCGCGCATCTCCGTGACCTCAACCAACAGGTCTTCGTACTTCGGCAGGAACTCGTGCAGGGGCGGGTCGAGTAGACGGATGATCACCGGCCGACCATCCATGGCCTTCAACAGGCTCTTGAAGTCCTCGCGCTGGTAGCCGAGCAGCTTCTCGAGCGCCGCGAGGTACTCCTTGCGTGCTTCCGGGTCGCGTTTGGCCGGGGCCGCGTTGAGGATCATCTGGCGCACGAAGGGCAGCCGCTCCGCCTCCTCGAACATGTGCTCGGTCCGGCACAGGCCGATGCCCTCGGCTCCCAGCTCTCGGGCCTTCGTCGCGTCGCGGGCCCGGTCGGCGTTGGCCCAGACTCCGAGGCGTCGTCGCTCGTCGGCCCAGCGGAGGACCTGCTGCAGGTCCTCATCCTCGGCAAAGTTTGGCTCGACGGTGGTCACCTCGCCGAGCAGGACCTCGCCACTGCCGCCATCGATCGAGATCAGCTCCCCTTCGGCCACCTGTCGCCCGTCGACCGAGAAGACCCTTCGCGCTAGGTCCACTCGAACGGTCTCGGCGCCAACGATGCACGGCTTGCCCAGCCCGCGGGCGACGACGGCGGCATGGCTCGAGGTCCCACCGCGGCTGGTCAGAATGCCCTGTGAGCCGATCATGCCGTGGAAGTCGTCGGGCGAGGTCTCGGGCCTCACCAGCACGACCCGAGCCCCAGCTCTGGCCCGCTCCTCGGCACGGTCTGGGTCCAACACAGCCTCGCCGACCGCCGCGCCGGGCGACGCCGGTACGCCCTTGGCAATCAACCGGCCAGCGCTCTCGGCGGCCGCCTTGGCCTGCTCGTCGAAGCGCGGCAGCAGCAGCTGCTCGACGTGGCGCGGCTCCACCCGCAGCAGCGCCTCGTCCACGCTCAGGATCCCCTCGGCGACCATGTCGCGCGCGATCTTGACCGCCGATCGACCGGTCCGCTTGCCGCTCCGCGTCTGGAGCATGTACAGCTTGCCGCGCTCGACTGTGAACTCCAGGTCCTGCATGTCGCGGTAGGCCCGCTCGAGTTGGGCCGCGATCCGCTCGAACTCCGCGTAGACCCCGGGGTTGTGGTCCCGCATGGCCGCGATCGGCTCGGCGTTGCGAATTCCGGCGACCACGTCCTCCCCCTGTGCGTTGGCCAGAAAGTTCCCGTACAGCTGCTTTTGGCCGGTAGTGGGGTCGCGTGTGAAGGCCACCCCGGTGCCCGAGTCGAAGCCCATGTTGCCAAACACCATCGCCTGGACATTCACCGCCGTGCCCCACTCGTCCGAGATCTTCTCGGCGCGCCGGTAGTCCACGGCCCGCTTGCCCATCCAGGATCTGAAGACCGCTTCGATCGCCTGGCTGAGCTGATCGAGCGGATCGGCTGGGAAATCGCGCCCCGTCTGGCGCCGCACGACTTGCTTGAACTCGGCCACGATCTTCTTGAGCTGTTCTGCGCCGAGATCAGTGTCCTGCTTGGCGCCCGCTCTTGTCTTTGCAGCCTCGAAGACCTCGTCGAATGCCTCGGGCGCAATATCCTGAACGATGCGACCGAACATCTGGATGAATCGTCGGTACGCGTCGTAGGCAAAGCGCCTGTTGTCGGTCAACCGTGCAAGGCCCTCGACGCTCCGATCGTTGAGCCCGAGGTTCAGGACGGTATCCATCATCCCTGGCATCGACACTCGTGCCCCAGAACGGACCGAAACGAGCAGCGGATCAGCCGGATCTCCGAGCTTCTTGCCGGTCTTCTTCTCGACCGCCTCGAGGGCGGCCAGCGTCTGCTCCCACATGCCGGGCGGGAACTGCTGGCCGGCCGAGTAGTAGGCGACACAGGCTTCCGTCGTGATAGTGAAACCGGGCGGCACCGGCAGGCCGGCGCGGGTCATGCCCGCGCAGCCGGCCCCCTTGCCGCCCAGCAGGTCGCGCATGTCGGCGCTCCCCTCCTCGAAAGGGAAGACCCATTTATGGGTCGTGCCGGTCACCGCCGACGGCGTGCTCGCTTGAGCCATAGTGGTCAGGTCCTCCCCTTCACGTGACTCGTATTAGGCTGGGCGCGCCGGCCACCCTGCGAGAGGGCGTCATCCCCTGATAGAGTGCGGCGCCGCGGCGATGTCCTCGGGCGGCGCCGTCCTGGAATGGTAGGAGTGTCGTTCGCGCAGCGTCAACCGAGACGCATCAAATAGACGAGAGCGCGAGGGCCGAGCTTGCCAGCGGGGTGCCCTGCAGGCTATTCACCAGTCGCTCATCCGCGGTCGGAGTGAAGAGGATCTTGGAGAGGACGTGGGCGAGCTGAACGGACTCTACCTGGATCCCGACTGCTGGAGCCGCGGCGTCGGCTCTGTTCTCCTCGGGGCAGCTGAGCGTGGGCTGCGCGAGGCCGGCTTCAGCAGAGCGGTTCTGTGGACCATCGCAGCATATGAGCGGACCCGGATGTTCTATGAACGCCTGGGTTGGCGGCCAGATGGCGCTAAGAAGCAGCACCGAGCCGGTCCCGAGCTCGTCCGTCTTGCGCGAGACCTCTCCGCCGGCAAAGGGGCGTAGCCTGTGGACAAGCGACAGCGGCAGATTCTGCGCCGCTGCGTGGATGGACTCTCTGTCGTGCCCGGGATCGTGGCTTTGGCTCTAGGCGGCTCATATGCCAGGGGAACGGGGGCCACCGATTCGGACATCGACCTTGGTCTGTACTACCGAGAAGCGGTTCCTCCCGACCTCGCGGCGGTTCGGAAGCTGGCGGCTGATCTCAACGACGTGCCCGACCCGACCGTCACCGGCTTTTATAGCTGGGGCGCCTGGGTCAACGGGGGTGCTTGGCTCACCATCGAGGGCCAGCGGGTCGATTTCATCTATAGGAACCTGGATCAAGTCAAAAGAGTAGTTGCCGATTGCCAGGAAGGACGCACCGGCAATGACTTCTGGCAGCAGGCGCCATATGGGTTCTTCAGCCACATCTACCTGGGCGAGCTCCACGCGTGTGAACCGCTTCATGACCCGGAGAATGCGCTGGCCGACCTCAAAGCCGGAGTGCGTGTGTACCCGGACACCCTGAAACGAAACATCGTGCAGGGCCAGCTTTGGGCGGCCGTGTTCGCCGCCGAATATGCGCCCAAGGTCGGGGCTCGGGGGGACATCTATTCGACTGCAGGCTTCCTTACGCGTACTGCCGCATCCTTGACCCAGGCGTTGTTCGCTCTCAACGAGACCTACTTCGTGAGCGACAAAGGAGCCACGGAGGCTATCGACGCGATGCAGCTGCGCCCGGATCGTTTCAGTGCGCGGATCTCGGAGATCCTGGCCTCTCCCGGCGGCACGTCGGCTGAATTGGTCGACTCCACGAAGAGGATGCTTGCGCTTTGTGAGGAAGTCGTCGCCCTGGCCGGCCCCCTCTACCGTCGGCGCTTCTAGAAGGCCGAGAGGTGGAGCAGCCAGTCTCTCCCGAGGAGTTGGAAGCACGTCTGGGAGTGCTCTGCCTCTTTGGGGGACGACGCAGCCTGCCCCGTGGATTACGCGACCGCCAGATCCTGCTGATGAGCACGATCCACGCCCGTCCGCGGGAAGAAGCGTGTTCCGAGCCAACCGTGAACGATGTCCTCCAGCAATAGCTGCTGACCCTGGGCCACGCTTTCGAGGTGGACCACGTCACCCTCCGGCGCCTGCTGATCGACGATGGATTCTTTACGTGCGACGCGTCCGGCAACGCCTACCATGTGAACCCCTCGGGATCCCGATTGCTGCAGTTCGAACCTGGAGTGCAAGGCATCGACCCCTCGTAACAGTCACGGATGCACGTGAGCAGGCTGCGGCCAGGAAGCAGAAGTGGCTTCGTCAGCAGGGTGGTAGATGACCCCAGCTTGCGCTAGACGCTCGACAACGCCGGTCACGACGCCAGATCGTAGAGCAGCCGATAGAACGCAATGCGTTCGGGATCGGGCTCAATTCCGTACGACTCGAGGAACAGGTCTTCCCAGCCGGGACCGACGTTCCAGGTGACGTCCGCCAGGGGGCGAAGACGTGGAAGATAAGCTTGCCGCCGCTGGTGGTCGTGTCGATCTGCTCGGTCAGGCTGCGGAAGCCGATCCCCCGCTCATAGAGGTCAGTCAGCGTCTGAATAAGGTGGGGAGCGAGCGCCCGAGGCGATCCAGCCGCCAGATGACCAGGGTGTCACCGGCCCGGACGAAGTCGAGCGCCTCCTCCAGGCCGCGGCGCTCAGCCGTGGCGCCGCTGGCGG